>CAZVOU010000169.1:0-27710 GCA_964628605.1 uncultured Syntrophaceae bacterium | reverse complement strand
CGCTTTCGTCAACACAGCGAAACTGAATGGGAAAGGCGCTGTTAAAAATTCAACGGATTTTGCGCAACTCCTTCTCGACAAACATCATGTTGCCTGTGTCCCAGGAGGACCATTCGGATCAGAGGATCACATCAGGCTATCGTTCGCTACCTCTGACTCCGTGATTAAAGAAGGCATAAAAAGAATCGCCGCCGCATGCGAAGAATTGAGATGAGTTCATGACCGCGAAGCGCCCTCTTATACTGCTGACCAACGACGACGGGATACACGCTGAAGGGCTGGAATATCTGAAGAGAGCGGCAGAGCTTGTCGGAGAGGTTCAGATCGTGGCTCCGAACAGCGAACAAAGCGCCGTAGGGCATTCCATAACTTTGTATGACCCCATTAAGGCTCATGAAGTTCGTAAAGACGGAGTATTCTATGGTTATGGCATAGGGGGCACGCCCGCGGATTCCGTGAAACTGGCGATGCACTGTTTACTGGAGCGGCCGCCTGACCTTGTGATGTCAGGCATTAATAACGGCGCTAATCTTGGAATCAATGTGTTATATTCCGGAACTGTTTCAGCCGCGACTGAGGCAGCCATATTGGGAGCCCCATCAATGGCGGTTTCGATCGGCGAGAAGCGAAATCCACCCTATGAGTTTGCGATCGATCATGTGGTTGCCATAGCGTCATGGGTATTGAAGAACGGCCTACCCCGGGGAGTGGCTCTGAATGTAAATATTCCGGCAATCCCGCCGGCCAGAATAAAAGGTATTAAAAGGACTCGACAGGCTTTGTCGAAATTCAATGAGACCTTCGAAAGACGTGAAGACCCTCGTGGAGATCGTTACTATTGGCTGTCCGGTGAAATGGTTCCGGATGAACGAGAGGACGATGTCGATATTGTGGCCGTGAAAAAAGGCTTCGTATCTGTCACTCCTCTTTTCTACGACCTAACTGCCCACGGTCACTTAGAAGACATTGAGAAATCGTTGACTAAGATATGATTGATATGTCTGACACAATCGAACTCAAGGAAATAGAATCAAGACTGGACTACTCTTTCAAGGATCCAGAGTTGTTGATAAGCGCGCTCACCAGAAGAAGCTTTTGGCATGAGAACCGTAGCACGTGCTCTGAGAACAATGAACGCATGGAATTTCTGGGTGATGCGGTCTTAGGATTGATAATTGCCGATATTTTGTATGAAAAATATCCGGAGGCCAATGAGGGAGACCTGCAAAAGAAGCGTGCAAGCATCGTCAATAGAGGGGCTCTGGCTCGCTTGATGCGGAACCTCGGGCTGGCCCAGTTCATACGAATGGGCAAGGGTGATGAAATATCCGGCTGCAGAGACAGGGATTCAATCCTGGCGGACACCCTAGAAGCTATCCTGGCTGCAATCTACATCGATTCGGGATTTAAAAAAATCTACGAAGTCATTCAAAGACATTTTTTTGAACTTGTAGAAGACGCAAGTGACACCAACAGGATCGATGATTCCAAAAGTCGTTTGCAGGAATTGACGCAAGCTGAATTAGGACTGACTCCATCATACGAGGTGTTGGAAGAGTGGGGAGAAGAACATAGAAAAACATTCTGCGTAGCCGTTTACGTTGGGGAGAACCTTGCCGGTAAGGGCGAAGGAACAAGCAAGCGTGAGGCCGCTCAAATGGCGGCGAAAAAAGCGCTTGGCTCCTACGGCGCGAAGTGAACGCATCGCATTGATGAATCAGGCCTTATCATTGACCAATTGAACTCTAAGACACATTTTATTGATGACAGATCACTTGATCACCTCGGGTTGCTTAATAAATATTGAGAAAGGATGTTACATGGGAGAGGAAATTACTCGTCGGGAAGCCCTTGCCGGAGCAGGTGTCGGCGCCGCTCTAGGTGTGTTGTCCACATTACTGCCCTCCGATGCCTATGCAGATTCCAAAACGGGAGGAAACACCGTTGATTTGCTGCAGTTACCTGCCCTTCCCTTTGCTGAGGACGCCCTTGAGCCAATTATTGATAAGGAAACGGTAAAGATTCACCATGGCAAACACTTTGCGGCGTACGTGGCAGGACTGAACAAGAACCTGCAGTCGCTGGAAAAAGCCAGACAATCTGGAAACTTTGAAGATGTCAAGTGCGTTTCGAAGGATCTCGCATTTAACGCATCAGGAGTGGTTCTACACTGGATTTATTTCAGCACATTGGGACCTGTGTCAACGCAGGGTCCAAAAGGTAAGCTGGCCGAGTTGATAAACCGCGATTTCGGTTCATTCGAGGTTTTCTGGAAACAGTTTGCCGCAGCCTCCAAGAGCGTGGAAGCTTCAGGCTGGGGTGTCCTTGCCTGGGAGCCATTCTCAAAAAAACTGCTTATCATGCAGGCTGAAAAACACCAAAACCTAACCAGCTGGGGGGCCATGCCTCTAATGGTCTGTGATGTTTGGGAACACGCCTATTATCTGAAGTACCAGAACAGACGAGCGGAATACGTGGACAATTTTGCCAAGATAATAGCCTGGGCAAAGGTAGAAGAGCGATTGCTCAAATATTGTTCGGTCTAGTTTCACATAAAACGCCTGGAGTAACTGAGGCACAGTGTTTCCAGGCGTTTTTAACCAAAAATGCATGGTTTCATCAGACACAGCAAAAACCAACTTGATGACTTAATCTCTAGAATCCGAACATGTCATCTGGACGGCGTTCAGGGATGTAATCGGAATGAATTTTCCCCTCGTTCCACTCTTTTGAGACATAGAGGCTACAATAACAACTTCCATATTCTTTAATGTCTGGCTCCCTGTAAACGCACGGGCAAATTATATCCTTATCTTTTTCCCTATCAGAGGATGCCAATCTACACGGACATGACATGTATCCGTAACGTTCGCGATTCACCAAAAGAGCCTCCAGTAACTGATTCACATGCGCCATGTCGTTATTGAAGAAATAGCCTTTAGGCTCCTGCGTCTTTTTTAACATTTCATAAAGTTTTTCTACATCCGTCATTGTTGTTCTCCGTTCTTCTCCGCGTCACATTATTGTAAGATGAACTAGAAGTTTCATCTGTTCTGAAGACCCCGGTAAATAATTTTACAAATAAAAATCCTGCAGCCCAGTAATATCCTCAAAGACGTATTCCGGTTTTAAATTCACCTGGTCTAGGGCCTGTCTCGTTGTGGCCCCTGACAGGACCATGGCAAAGTCAACTCCGGCGTTTCTGGCGCAAAGCATATCGGTATCTATCCTGTCTCCTACAACAAGACATTCCGAACGCTCCACCCCTATCCTTTTAATGGCCATCTCCGCCATGTCGGGTGAGGGCTTGCCGAATACCTTCTCCGGAGGATATCCCACTGCGGTGGCAATTGAAGCCACTACACTACCGGCTCCGGGGCTAAAGTTCTCTTCGTCCGGAAAAGTCACGTCGAGATTGGTGGCCCAGAAGCCTGCGCCTGCCTGGATGGCCTTGTGAGCCCTTCTCATCTTGTCATAAGTGAAATTCCGGTCCAATGCCACTACAACTGCGTCGGTACGTTTAGGATCATCAGTGATCTCGGCGCCGGAACGCAAGCACCCTTCCACCAGGCGTGGCTGACCGACGACCATCAATCTCGTTCCCTTGGCCTTCGCTTCAATATAAGAAAACAGAACGGAGGCTGAGTTAATCACCTGATGAGGGTTCACATCGAGGCCCCATTCCCTTATTTTTTGACACAAATCAACATCCTGAACAGTGGCGTTGTTGGAGAGGAATATCCATTTGACATCATTGCGAATGAGCTTTTCATATGTTTCCATGACACCCGGAAGAATTAACGAACCCCTGTTCACGGTTCCATCCAGATCGGCCAGTATCAATTTGTATCTCGTGTTCTTCATATGTTCAATGAGCCTTGAGCGGCTTCTCCTTATCGTAGGAGTTGTAATTTTCCATATCCATGGGTTGCGACATCCGGTCATCAGCCTGAGCAAGGTTATTCCTGGCCGATACAAACTGCGGGTCAAGTTCAAGGGCTTTCATGAAATCAGCCTTGGCTCCCTGATAGTTTCCCTGTCTAAATTTGTAGAATCCGATATTGTTCCATAGCGTCGGATCTAGCGGAGTTAATGCAGTGGATGCGTTCAGGTCGGATATTGCCTCATTGGTCCTGCCCATCATTCCATAAATGACGCCTCGCAAGTTCAGGGCTCTAGCGTTTTCAGGGTGTTGTCTGAGCAAATTGTTGATGTCTGCTAAAGCTGTTTCAGGCTCATCCCGCTTCAAATAGCATACGGCTCTGTTATAGAGTGTCTTGGAGTCATTCTGAAGACCTTCCAGAACGGTCGAAAGATCGTGAATTGCTGCGTCATAAAGCATTCTCTGATAAAAAGTCATGGCCCGCATTGAAAGACTTTCGGCGTCAGATGGATCATTTTCGATGGCAGCATTCAAATCGACCTCTGAACGCACATAATCTCCCAGTTTGAAAAATATTCTTGCCCGTTCTTTGTAAGAGTCCGCTGATTTTGGCTCCAGTTCGATAGAGCGGTTCAAATATTCCAAGGCCTCATCATAATTTTCCTGCTTACCTTTCAACAATCCCATGAAGAGGTTCGCTTCAGAGAAATTTGGGTTGATCTTCAAAGCCTTTCTTAGCAGGGCATCGGCCGACTTGAACCTGTTGGACTGGGTCTGAGACCTCCCAGCCAATATCAGAGCCTCCAGATCCTCGGGTCTGTCTACCAGTATCCTGTTTGCCGCCGACAATGCAGCTTCAGGCTTATCGATCTTGATATATAACAGGGTTTTCTGTTTCCTGACCAGATCATCCGGCCTCAACGTTTCAGCCCTGGTATAATCTGCAAGAGCTGATTCAAAGTCCCTCAGTTTGATCTGGACTTCCGCCCTGAAAATGTAAAGGTCCGGATTATTGGGAGCGATCCTGCTCCATGCTTTTATGTCCTCAAGAGCTTTCCTGGGCTTGCCTTCTCTCAGGTAGAGCCTGGCTCGATGTTCCAGGGCCAAGGCGGAGTAGGGATCAAAATTGAGGGCCCTCGTAAACTCATCCTCAGCCCTGATCAAAGAGCCATCCTTCTCGAATATCAACCCCTTGAGCACGTATGCCCTAGCAGCTCCGGGCATGTTCAACAGGTATGTGTCCAGCGCCAAAGTGGCCTGATCGAGCTGATCGACACCTATAAGACATTCAGCCTTTTCTATTAGAGCCTGGTAATTTCTTCTTGAAATAGCAAGAGAGGAATCAAAATCCTCTATCGCTCTAAAAAAATCTTTCTGATTCTTGTATATCAGGCCTCTTTGGAAAAAGAGGTTGGATTGGGCGGGCCCTTTAATGGACTCATCCTGAAGCGCCTCATCAAGCAGTTCGAGTTTTTTTTGAGTGTCAGAAACAGAATCAAGTTTTTTTAACAACTCAGAATGGGCCGGCGCCGATTGCGATGGTGTCACAGCAAAACATATTATGAACAGAGATAACGTAATTAATAAATGAGCAATTCTTTTCATAAACCTGCAAAGATCGATTGGATTCAATTCTCTGGGCCATTGGAACAGTTTAAGGGACCCTGTTTTTCAGTTCCAGTATAAGAAGGTGAAGTATCTCGTCAAACTGTTTTCTCATGGATATCATGTTCTCTCGCATTTGCAGTATGACTTCCACACCCGGGAGATTAACGTCCAGCTCACGCGTCAGATTGGAAATTATCCTGATTCTCTCGAACTGACAAACATCATAGAATTTATTTCCTGATGGGTCCATTTTTGAACAGACGACCAGTTCCTCAGATTCAAGTAGATCTAAAAAATGTTCCTCACATTCGAATATCTCTAGGATTTGATTTCTCTGGTAAAATTGATCAGACATTATATCACCTTTTCGACAGGTTAAGGTTCACTTCAAATTATTCTATTTTCAGAGCGGAAGAGATTTATAAATGTATGTCGCTTCTCAAATCGGTTTTGTAGTGACGATTGAGCAGAGCGGCCGCATCAAGAGCTTCTTTGTCGGTAGTGACCGGCACCTGCACTCTCAATGTAACATACAAGTCACCAGGAATCCTGGTCTTAAGATTTGGGACTCCTTTACCCTTGAGCCTCATCTTTTGACCTGATTTGGTGCCTTGTGGTATTTTCAGTTGAACAGGTCCAGAGGGTGTCGCCAACGTAATCTCTGCCCCTTGCATGGCCTCGGCCACTGTCACCGGCACTTCAAGCCTCAGAGCATCTCCGTCTCTTTTGAAGATGGGGTGCGGAGCAACATGAGTGATAATGTAAAGATCCCCGGCCGGGCCGCCGTTCCTACCTGGTTCACCTTTTCCGGACAATCTTATTTTGGAGCCGTCTTTCACACCGGCCGGTATAGTTACATCAATGGTTTCAGTAGTCGGCACAACACCTGCCCCCCGGCAATCCGGACAAACTTCACCCCCGCGCCCGGTTCCTCCGCAATCTGGACATGCTCTGTTAAAACTTATGGGCCCTTGGGAAACACCGGTTTGTCCCGTCCCCTTACATGTTTTGCAGACCTGTCCTCCTGGACTCTCTATCCGACCAACTCCGGAGCACCGCTGGCAAGTATTGTGGGTTTGCAGGGTTATCCTGGTTGTGGCTCCATTTATTGAAGTAACAAAATCCACATCCAGAGCGCTTTCAATGTCTCTCCCCTTTTGAGGCCCCTTCGGGGCAGCGCCTGCGGACGAGCCGAACAAGTCGGTGAAAATGTCTTCAAAACCGGAATACTTGTAGTCACCCTGGTCAGAATAGGAATCGTAGAAACCGCCGAAACCTTGTGCCCCTCGAGACCCTGACCCACCATGTTGACGCCATTGTTTATACTGGCGGGCCTGTTCGGCGTCAAATCCCGTTTTTAGACCGTCTTCCCCGAATTCATCGTAAATCTTTCTCTTTTCCTGATCTGAAAGAGCTTCGTGCGCCTGAGACACTTCCTTAAATTTTTCTTCCGCTTCCTTATTACCCGGGTTTACATCCGGATGATATTTCCGGGCAAGCTTGCGGTACGCTTTCTTGATCTGATCTGTAGTAGCGTCCTTCTGAACCCCGAGTATTGAATAAAAATCTTTTCCAGCCATAGTATATTTCCTGTTTGCCTAATGGCTTAAATAGACTAGAAAGGCAAAATATGCCAGTGACGAAAATCAGGCTCGAATTAAGGCCTGCTTTTCGTTCTACGTCATAAAACATTTGTGTATTGAAATAACGTTGTCAAGCATGGCATATATTTCGGGACCAAGTCAAATATTAGTCTGTTACCATTTGAACCGTTTCCCTTGCGTCAACGGGAACTTCTGCCGTCAGATCAGGATTACATCATGATGATCGTTGATTGCCACATACATCTGTTCCAGGGCGAGGTCGTGTCGGACCGCTCACGATTTATCACAGCCGACGCCTCATTCGGCGCGTTATACTCTTCTCCGAAATCCAGAATTGCTACTCCCTCTCAAATCATTGATTACATGGATGAATGTTCCATATCCAAGGCCGTTGTTTTTGGCTTTCCATGGAAAAATCCCCAAATGTTCATTGAAAACAATGAGGCAGTTCTGGAATTCAGCTCAAAGTATCCTGACAGGATAGTACCATTTGCCACCTTCGGATTGAACGATCCGGAAAAAGCATTGGAAGAGGCCCAAAGAACGTTGGGGAACGGTTTCATGGGGCTTGGAGAACTATCGATGTACGAGAAAGGCTGGGATAAATCAGCTCTGAGTGTACTCAAAGAATGTGTCAGTGTTGCGTCATCCTCTAGTAAACCGGTCATGATTCATGTCAACGAACCTGTTGGGCATCATTACCCCGGAAAGATAAACACTGATTTTGATGCCCTCCTAAAGATGATAGGACAATTTCCTGAGGTTGATTTTATTCTTGCCCACTTTGGTGGAGGCATTTTCTTCTACGCTTTGATGCCTGAAATAAGGCCGTTGCTCACTCGAACATATCTGGATACTGCTGCGTCTCCCTATATATATGACAGCAGAATATACGATGTGTGTGTCCAAATTGTTGGAGAAAACAATATTATATTCGGCAGCGACTATCCCCTACTCGGGCACAAACGCTATGCCAGAGAATTTGACAGTTCATCGTTAACGTCTTCTCAAAAAGAAAAGATACTTGGCTCTAACGCTTGTAAATTGTTTCATATTTAGCTATGAAACAAAATCATGCTCAAGACCCTGAAAGAAAAACACCGTTTCAAAGGTTATGAACCCAGGCTGGAGCTTCTGTGGGGTGATCGGGGTTTGTGTACTCTGCGCTTACTCGTATTGAGATGCCACCGCGAGGATTCATGATGCCCAAAACCAGCGCCCATTTTGGCGCAACTTTTTCTACTATATGATCAAGTATGGTGTTTGTAATCTCCTCGTGGAACATTCCAGTATTCCTGAAACTGCCCAGAAAAAGTTTTAAGGACTTGGATTCAAGGCATTTCATCAGTGGGATGTAGATGATGCGTATTCTGGCAAAGTCAGGTTGACCGGTTATAGGACAAAGACTGGTGAATTCAGGACAGTCAAATTCAATCACGTAATTTCGCTGCGGGAACCTGTTTTCAAAAGCCTCTATGATGGCTGAGTCCGGTGAATCCGGATATATGGTTTCACTTTTTTTTAACAGACTGAGTTCAAAACTCTTTTCATCATTCATCAACTGGCCTCCTTGGATGAAGCAATATATTATAAGATTTCGACACCGGTTTACTACTGTGTCTCCATTTTTGTCTTCCCGACACAGAAAGATTTGAACTGAAACGATGATAGATCAGTCGTTAGCCATTGGGGACTACCTGCCTGCATCCTCATTCATTCACCGTTTGGATGCTCGAACGAAAATAGTGTCCTTCTTTATATTACTATACTGCGCTTTCAGTTCAAACACTTCCACCGCTGCGTCTATAAATCTCATGTTCATCATGGCCCTGGCCATGTTGACCTCAGTCCCAATCAATGTTTGGACAAAATGCCTCCTACGTTTTTCACCTATGCTTGTGTTGACTTTTGCACTGAATCTTTTTTTTAGTGAGCCGGGTTTCTACTACGAGATTAATGGCGTAATTCTCCCCATAGGAAAGAACAGTCTAAGCCACTCCTTCATGTTAACCTTACAGTTACTAAGCGCAATCCTCCTGGCCCTGATACTTTCATTTTCTACAGCCCCCTCAGCTATCACTTCTGCCATAGAGTGGTTCACAACACCATTGGCGCTACTAAAAATTCCTACCTCGGAATTCTCTATGACGATCTTCCTGGCCATGCGCTTTATTCCCATTTTCCAACAGGAACTTCAAAAAATAAGAGATGCCCAGATATCTCGCGGCATTGATTTTCATTCGGGTTCTGTTTTGAAGAAAGGGAAACGTTTGTTGGGAATCTTTCATCCGGCCTTCATTTCAACAATCAGGCGCTCGGAAATGCTGGCTCAAGCCATCTCCTCGAGAGGATTCATCCCGGGGCAAAAAAGAAGCCATTTCTCTAGAAGCCATATTTCAAAAGCTGACATTATTGTAATAATAGTTCTTCTATTCTACTCTCTATTGATAAATATACCTGATTACATGATAGTATGAGGTAATCATAATTGATTTTATGCTCATTGGTTCAAGCTATAAATCATTTATTCCTTATTATATTGTATTATTATATATTTTATGCTATAGCTCACTTAATAATAAAAATGGTTTGTTCGACTTTTCAGGAGACTTTCAAATGAATTTTAAATTTTTGTTTGCTATCGTCTGCAGTTTGATGATGACCCTAACGCTAATGCCGGGCAAAGCTATTTCTGAGGAACTGATTGTCAAAAGTTGCGCTGAGTTGATGAGGATGGCAGAAAACCTTCAAGAGGATGTAAAAACGGCAGATATAATGCTCAGGTCGGCTTTGGACGGTGGGTCCATGTCTAGCGTCAAGACTTACAAGCTCAAAAAGGAGGCCGTGAACATCAAGTTGCAGTCGGTCCTTCAGGCAATCAGTTTAAAGGGTTGTTCCAAGCCCATGTGATGATTCTATCATATCGTTCCGCAAGTACAGTGTGAACAGGGACGTTTAGCGTTTCGTTTTTTATTTCATGCTCCGTTCGAGTTCACGGCAAGGGAACGCATTGACAGTTGCGATGTGTCAGGCTACCAGACCGGAATTGACTCCGGTTATTTCATAGCCCTGTAAAGCACCGGCTTCAGCGAGCGATTCACATTTATTTCGCATCTTGTGGTAGGCAGAAGAACCGGTTTGACCGCACCAACCTCGAATTCTCTACCGTCATCCTTCCCGCGGATAAATATTCTGGCCAACTGGTTGTCCTCAATCATGCAACACAACTCCTGGTTTCCTTCTTCGACGAGTTTTTTGAACTCATTCCAGCCTTTTGCAAAAAAAGTCCCCAGCACGGCTTCAGAGTAAGCGTAGGCTTTGTTACTTTCAACGCCGATGTTCAGCATTATCGAAGCCAGCTTCAGAGTCATGGTTTCTTTTAGTGTGAGGGCAGATGAGTCTTCGGACGAGACTAAAGACGGTCTTCCCAGTTTCAACATGAAGAAACCAAATTCATCCTTAGAATTAAAATCCAGCAGGTCCAAAACCGTTTCTTGAGCTATTGTTTTGTCGAACATAATCACCTCGATGTAGTCCTGAGTACGGCAAAAAAAATGATATTTCACGGTCGCTCATCCAGGGTGGTGTTAAATGCTTCAATTCATGAGTTCATCCGCCCTTTTCTTAGCAGCCTCGACGGCATCCATGAGGATACCTCTAACGCCGGCCCGTTCCATTACTCGCAGGCCGGATATTGTTGTTCCGCCAGGTGAGGTTATGGAGTCTTTCAAATTGCTGAAGGACAAATCTTTATTTAGGGCCATGGCGGCAGACCCGACAACGGTCTGAACAGCCAATTTCCTGGAGACATCACGGCTCAGGCCGGCCAACACTCCAGCGTCAGAGAGAGCCTCCATAATTGTGAACAAATAACCAGGGCCACTTCCTGAAAGGGCTGTGACGGCATTCATGAGTTTTTCGTTTACGATGACTACCTCTCCGATGGCGGAAAAAAAGTCTTCAGCGACCTTCATGTCATCCTCTGAGGCCATGGCAGCCGCGCAAATAGCTGTGGCGCTCTTCCCAACCATAGCGGCGGCGTTTGGCATAGAGCGAATCAAACGAATGTTATCGCCCAGAATTGAAGTGAAGAAAGTTGAATGCACTCCGGCAGCTATCGATATCATAATTAACCGACTACTGATCGAGTTTTTCAGGCTTGCCAAAGCCTCAGCCATATTTTGAGGCTTTACTGCAAGCAAGAGTATGGCAGTGTCGGCGTTTATCAAATGAGCAGGCTCAGAAACAGGCCTGACACCGAATTCGCTTACGACCTGATTCAGGCGTGACGTCGAAAGATCATACACAACGATTTGTGAAGCCTGGGCTTTTCCAGACTCGATCAGTCCCCTTATTATGGCGGTTCCCATTGCGCCTGCGCCTTGCATTGATATATTTTCCACTTTTTTTCCGGCTCCCTTTAAAAAATTGCGGCAAGTCGCGACTGGCTTGTGTTTGAATGATTCATATGTCACAACTGCCCTACGCCCAATATAGTTTGAGACATTTGGCGTCTGCAACTGATATTATGTTTTTCCTGAATACAAATGAGTCAACAACCTGCAGGTCGTTGAGTTGACACTATCACTGAGTGGAACCAACATGAATTAAAATGGAACAAACGGCCTGATGCAATCATTTCCAGTTGAGGTGCTCCTGAATGAAACCCACACTCACAATTGACGCCAGAGGCTTGAATTGCCCACAACCTGTCTTATTGGCCAAGAAATCAATTGACAATTCTAACCCTGACTCCTTGATGGTAATTGTAGATAATTCCATATCCAAGGAAAATGTTTGTCGTTTTCTGACTAACCAGGGGTTTCAGGTTAGCCCACATGAGGTCTCTTCAGACCAATATGAGATTGTG
This sequence comes from uncultured Syntrophaceae bacterium, assembly GCA_964628605.1. Taxonomy (GTDB): domain Bacteria; phylum Desulfobacterota; class Desulfomonilia; order Desulfomonilales; family Desulfomonilaceae; genus CAITZA01. The sequence goes on along the minus strand of CAZVOU010000169.1, from coordinate 15,745 downwards.
GCGGTCAAAAATTTAGCTGATGAGGGCGCCGCGTGCGATGTTCCTCCGGCACAAAATTACGCGCCACAGCCAGATACATCGACACTGGTGGTGTATGTCGGAACATGTTTGATGGGTTCTGGGGATCGAGAGCTAGGCGAAAAATTGATGCGCGGTTTTTTACGAACCTTGATAGACATGTCGTTCAAACCCTGGAGGATGATCTTCATCAATTCCGGAGTTATGCTCACAACAGTTGACGAGGAGGCTGTTGAAGCGCTCACCCTCCTGTCGGAAAAAGGTGTGGAAATCCTTTCTTGTGGAACATGCCTACAACACTACAAAGTAGATGAGAAACTGGCTGTTGGACGATCAACTACGATGTATGAAGTCCTGGAAACGCTTGAAAAGGCATCCAAGGTTCTTTCCCCCGATTAAGCAGGCTTCAGGACTTGTTTTTTCTACTCAGGAGAGAATCATGGAGGGCCGCTGATGAGGGTATTTGTCTTTTCACCGGTAATTCTATTACAAATGACGTTCCCCCATTCTCTCCGTCCCGGACTCTGATGAAGCCATTATGATCGCTGATAATGGCGTTCACAATTGTGAGCCCCAACCCGGTTCCACCCTTTTTTCTGGTAAAATAAGGATCAAATATTCTTTCTCGGTCCTGTATGGGGATTCCCTTACCGTTGTCTATGACTTCTATGGTTGCGATTGATAGAGTGGAGTCGTAGTTTGTCACAATCTTGATATGGCCATTCTCACTTAGGGCAGAAACCGCATTGTCCAGGAGGTTCACCATTACCCGCTTGATCTGCTCTCTGTCCAGATCAATAGGCGGCAACTTGTCCGACAACTCAAAACTAAATTTTACCTTATCGTTCCCGGATTCATACAGATTGCCCACTTCCCGAATCAAAGCGTTCAGGTTCGCCGGAGTGGGACTTGCTGTGGGCATTCTTGCAAACCTGGAAAATTCATTCACCATATTCTTTAACTGTTCAACCTGATTAATTATAGATTGAGTACACTGGTCCAGTGTGGCGCCCTCAGGTCCAAGCGATTCAAGGTATTTCCTTCGGACTCTTTGTGCGTTTAGCTGGATTGGAGTCAATGGATTTTTGATTTCGTGAGCTATTCTTCGAGCAACTTCCCTCCACGCAGCCATACGCTGAGCTTTCACCAGATAAGTGAGATCCTCAAAGACAAGAACCACCCCTATCATATTGTCGTTTTCGTCTTTCAGTATATTTCCAAAACACATCAGTGTAAGAACCTTCTCGGGGAAAGAAATCTTCAAATGTCTTTCGATTGCCCCTTCAGGTGAATCGTATAGATCATCGAGGATGTTTCTTAGAGACTCTGCGGCCTCGCTGGGCAACTTATTCAAGAGTTCATCGCCAATCAGACCATGTTTGTTGAGTTTGAGCAGCTTGGTGGCCGATTCGTTAGCTGTTGTAACTCTGTTTTCACCATCCAAAGCCAGAACCCCGGCGGCCACATTTGTGAGAACGGCCTCCATGTATTTGCGCCTGCTATCCAGGTCCAGGTTTACTCGAACCAATTCGTCACGGCTTTTTCGGAGATCGGCGACCATTTTATTGAAAGAGTTGACCAGTTGTCCAAGTTCATCTTCACCGGAGGCTTCAAGACAAACATCGAGATCGCCCGAGGCAATCCTTGCAGTCCCCTCAGCAAGATTCTGTATCGGATCCGTTATGTCTCTCGCCATGCTCAAACCGAACCAAAAGCCGATAAATATTACCAGCAGCGCTACCATCAACAGGATGAGCACGTAAGTGGTCTTGATTGGACCTTTCATGCGCCTCACTTCCTGGTAATCGCCGAAGGCTGAAGTAATACCGAAAAGTCTGCCTGAAAGCGAAGTGGGGATGTAGTAGTCGGTTATAATGGCGCCTATCGGTTCTGAGGAGTTTGTCAACCGCAGCGGGCTAACCCCTCTGACAAGATCCGAACCGTTGTCCAGACCTACAATCATTGAAGTCTGCTCTCCACTAAAACCTATCTTGACAAAACTAGGGTTCGGCGACGGAATGACCACTTCTTTGAGTAGCGGAGATTTCATTAAGACAGGTTTTGAACCATCCACAAACTGGAACTGAATAGCCCCTGCCCCCAAGGTATTGATCCATTGACCAGACTGAGCTTCGAGAAAGGCTCTAAGTTTGACTTTTTGGTTGAAGTCGTTATCGACAATGGTCCTTGATATCTGTGATCCACTCTCTATGGCCCTCTCGGACGCGTTTTGGTAAAAGGCCTGAGCAATGAAGAGGGCCGATTGCAACGAATCCTCAATTTGGGTTGTGAACCAACTCTCAATTGTGTTGTGCAAGACACCGGCGCTGGCAATAAAAAGGACTACCGTTGGAACCAGAGTCAAAGCCACCATGGCAAGTGTAAGCCTGGTCTTCAGGTTGGAGCCCAGCACCTTTCTGCGTCTCTCGAATACAAGTTTAAAGAGGTTCCTGATCAGGAAGAAAATGACCAGAATCAGAAGCAGGGTGACTACAGTGAGCAGAGCAAAAAGAAGCAGATGGCTGCCAAAGGGGATATGATCTGAAGATCTGGCAACTTCGGATTCAAAATAGAAAATCAAGCCTATGAGGATGGAAGCCGCTACAGCGACAAATATTTCTCGCCACCTCTTGCGTCTTTCATACTCCTCCGAAAAGGCAGGTTTCAACGTCCGCGTCCTTCCATTTCTTCTAACGCTTCATCATCAAAACCGAAATGATGTCCAATCTCATGCAACAACACGCTCGACACTGTCCTATAGAGTCCTTGCCCACTTTTAGAGGCTAGAATAATGGGCTTCTTGTAAAGATATATTCTCTCTGGAAAAGGACTTTGATAAAAGATACTTTGTTTGTCTAAAGGAATTCCGACGTATAGTCCCAGCAAGTTCCATGGCGAGTCAATTTCCATAGATCGAAGGGTGTCGTCATCCGCAAAGTCTTCCACTACTATTTCAACAGCATGCAAACGGTCTTTAAATTCTTCCGGAAGGTTCTTGAAAGCTTTATCAACAGTCAAATCAAAAAGATCACGCATTCATGGCTCCAGGAATACCTGTCAAGCTCAGGAGCAGAGTAGAGATGTCACCGGACAATCAGGTTCTGGTGAACTTGGCGCCGGCAGCCTAAGTTCAGTCAATTTTTCTAAAACTCTTCAGATAACGCCTGGCAAGGTTCTGATACACTGACCGTGCATAGACCAGATGCTCCAACTGGGCTGGGCTCACGGGCCTGACCACTTTTGCCGGAGCGCCGATGACCAGACTGTTTTCAGGAATCTCGGTATTAAAATCTATGTAGCTTCTGGCGCCTATAAGACAGTTTGAGTTTATTTTTACTCCGTCAGCCACAACTGACCCCATCCCCACCAGCACATTTGAACATATCTCACACCCATGCAAAATTGTGGCGTGACCAATGTGAGTGTCAGGATGCAGGATGGTTCCTTTATCGGGAAAAGTGTGCAAAACACAATTCTCCTGGACATTTGACCCTTTGCCGACTCTGATGAAGCCGATATCCCCGCGTAAAACGGCGCCGGCCCCTATGTAACAACCCTCATCAATCCGAACATCCCCAATCAGAACGGCATCCGGATGTACAAACGCGTTTGAATCAACTAGGGGACTTTTACCTTCAAACTCGTAATTTGCCATCAAACAATTCTCCTGAAACAAATTCAATTTACAATGCAAAAAATGGCAAGGCGAATAAGCACGTCTGAAATGAGCGTCAATTACTCGACTTGCCACTATAAATGTTGATCAACCCGCTGACAATGAAATTCCATGCGTTGCTTCTGGAACAGCAGTTCAGATTGAGTTTGACTGGCACAAAAAACCTAATGGTTCGTAAAGCAAACTCCGACTCTCATGAACTTGCGGAGCGCCAAACAGCATAGACTCCTGCGTCTTTCGTGTGGCATCCCTTGCTTGTCCTCTAGACAGCGGCCCCATATATCGCCAGGCATTGCCAGTCGGATTTATAGGAAAATGTTCCTGTCATTTTTCCAAGGCCAACGAGTCTCCTGAAAACAGTCGTTCGAAGGTTATTGACAATATTAAAACTTTGCGCGCATGAAACAGCTTTGTATTATAGAGGAACTTTTGTGACAGATAATTCTGAAAAGCGATCGAACGTCCATTTGATTGTAGGATTGGGGAATCCCGGACCTGGTTACAGCAGGAACCGACACAATGTTGGGTTCATGGTCCTGGACAGCATCGCTAAACACAACTTTGTCAGTTGGAAGACGTCTAAAGGAATCTACGAGTATGGAGAATTTTCCGAAAACGGCCGTACCATACACATGCTCAAGCCTTTGACATTCATGAATCTCAGTGGGAAGGCAGTAGCCAATTTCACTGCGAAGAAATTCATCGAAAAGACCAACATAATCGTAGTTCACGATGACATGGACTTGAGCTTCGGCAAAATAAGGATCAAAAAAGGCGGTGGCGACGGGGGCCACCGTGGAGTAAGATCAATAGCGGACTCCATAAGGTTTAAGGATTTCATTCGAGTCAGGATAGGTGTTGGTAGACCACCCATTGGAATTTCTCCTGAGGTTTACGTGCTACAGGACTTTTCAGATCCACACGAGAAAAAAAATATAGAACAACTTGTCGAGAACGGTGTCTTTGGTGTTATGTCGTATATTTCTGTGGGAATTGAGAAAGCGCAACAAAAAGTCAGTCTGAAGCGACTACCTGACTCAGAGTCTGGTGTGGATTCGCTTTGACTGTTTTTTCTTGCCAATTCAGTCCTCATATTATACATTAACCAACTTGAATAAACCGACTGTGTGAACAGGGGGTATCGAAAAAATGAGTCAAACTATGGTGAGTGAGGATAACGCTCCACTCCAAAAACTTTTCCGACCGGTAATAAAAATACTAAGGACCGCTTATATACAGGGCACTAACGTGTGTAGCCTGTTACCCTCAGAAAGGGCAATTCGGCTTTATTACAAATTTCGAAAAAAAAGCTATGACTTGCAATGGTCTATGGATCCGGGCTACAGGAAAGGTCTCAAAAATCTTGTAGATCTAGTAATCGAAAAAGATGACATGGTTTTGGATGTTGGTTGTGGCACGGCTTCTGCGACAATAGTGGCTGCAGTCAAAGCTAAGGAAGTGGTCGGAATCGATCTTTCTCCGGACATGATCCAGCTAGCTGAAGAAAAAGTCAGAAAAAAAGGGTTCGACAATACTTGTCTATTTGCAACTTCTGTCGAGGATTACCGGCCTGAAAGTCCTTTTGACAAGGTCATCAGTTCTTTCATGATTCCGCATGTCAAGCCGGAATTCAGACCATCGATCTATTCGTGTATGTATGATTTCCTCAAGCCTGGCGGCACAGTAGGCCTTTTCGGTTCCAGAGGCGAAGTCTGTCCAGTGTATGAAACCCGTCATGAGGTTGAGGACAATTTGACCAGGGCCGGTTTTACCGACATAGTGTTGCATGACGTCTACGATATTTACAGGATAGTGGTCGCAAAAAAACCCGAATAACGGGACATCTACAGTAAAAAGAAAAAGCCCCATTATTGAGTGGGGCTTTTTCTTTTTAATCAGGTGATTCTTATTTCATCTCAGAAATCCGGAGTCAACACGATTCGTCTTGTTAGTCCGCCGTCATGGGCGTCTTCAAATGCTTTCTGAATAGTAGACATTGGCCGGGTTTCCAGCAATGGGTCAATCTGGATCTGACCAGACTGGACCATTTCAAGCACTTTTGGATAATATTTTGGCAGGCATCCCCATGTGCCGATTATATCAGCATCGAAGGCCATCAGCTTGGACATCATATACTGATTTTTTTGCATTCCAAACCCTACTATTACCAACTTTCCGATGAATCCCAACAGTCCGAGCGCAATGTCCTGAGCGGCGCCGACACCGGTGCATTCAAAGATTTTCCATCCCACATTAGCTTTAACACCGGCCTGCTTGGCAACAGCCTTGAATTCTTCCTGGATGGCCTTGAAGTCTTTTCCTTTTGTGTTGATCACGTAGTCGGCTCCCAACTCGAGAGCGCGTTTAAGTTTGTCCTCGTGACGGGCCATGCCAACGATGGGACCAGCGCCGAACGCTTTAGCGACCTGAGCCATGTAAACACCTACACCACCAGTTATACCCACAATCAGAACAGGGTCCTTCGGCGCAAGTTCAGCCCTAATCGCCGCCTGGTACGGTGTGGTTCCGGCATCGGCTACAACCGCAAAATTCTCCAGTGGACGTCCCTTTAGATCCTCAATCACGCAAAGGTCAGCAGATGGCACGGGAATGTGACTTGAAAAACCACCATAAATGCCCAACGAATTACCGGGCATTTTCTGAGCCAAACAGCGATTACCCCTGCCTTTGGCGCATATGTCGCAGGAATTGCATGGCATAACAGCCGGAACTATAACTTTCTTGCCAACCCAGGCTTCTGCGCCTGAACCTGCGGCGACTACTTCGCCGGATATCTCATGACCCAAGGTCAGTGGAGGCTTAGTTACGGTCGGGACTCCATCATAAAAATATGACAAGTCCGTGTGACAGACTCCGCAACCTGCAATCTTTACCAGAACATCACCCGCTGCAAGTTCAGGTACAGGAATTTCTTTCTTTTCCAGAACCCCTGGCCCCGTAACTTTTTTCGTCTCCTTGTCAAAGGTAGGTCCTGAAACCATCTGCCACGTCATAATGCTTGTTGGAACGCTCACTATTACACCTCCTGGTATGAGTAGGTCAGAACTGATTGATCAAAATCTTTGGTTTTTTCTATAAATAACGAGAAGGTTATCATGTTGACTAATGAAAATAGGACGTGAGCATGGCTTCTGTCAAGCGAAATAATGTTTCTTTCGCAACAAAAGAACGTAAGCTGCAAGCAACTGTATTGACTAATGTATCTTTGTTTCTATGGTGGCGGACTGTTCTTTATTTCGTTCAGTATCAGAAACTTTATGCATTAATAGGAATCAACGAATTCCTGAAGGACCTTCATGGCTTTCAGAGTCACCGGACCAGGTTTGCCTTGACCGATAACATGGTTGTTCAATTGAGAGACCGGAAGAATGTTTCTGGTGGTTGAGGCAAGAAAACATTCTGAAAAATCATCTAGCCTGCTGAACTTTATTTGAGCTTCTTTCAGCCCAAAATCTTTTAAGGGACTCAACAATTCAAAGATTACCTTGCGTGTGACGCTTTCGAGAATTCTCCCATCCAGTGGTGGGGTGACTATTTCTCCATCTGAGTTGACGAAGAATATTGTGAATGTGGAGCCTTCCAGTATGGTGTCTTTATCCTCTGGACACAAAAAAAGCGTATCGTATGCGTCATACTCTGGAACTACAGTCTGATGGGCCATGATGGCGCCGAGGTAGTTGAGTAGTTTCACACCAGGAAACATCCTCTGGTGAGAATATGTGGCAAGAGTTACGCCTTTTTGGTAAGCCTCCGGTGTGGGGGGAACCATCTTTTGAACAGCAATGTACAGATGGGCGCCGAGTCCAGACTGCTTCATGGTAGCTCCCTCGAGCCCGCCGCTAAAAATTACATCGATCAACAAATCTGATTCGCCTGCATGAGGCTCATTCTTTTGTACAAGTTCAGAGAGCACATCTTCCAGCGCATTTCGATTCATCGGAGGAATCATATAAATGGCTTCTGCAGATTTGTATAATCTGTCAAGATGATCCTGCAGTCTGAATATCTTCTTATTCACAGTTCTGCATGCTGTAAATATTCGATAGCCCCTGATTGTCCCGCTAATATCATCCCAATAGGGCAGCGACAATTCACCGGTTTCCACAAAAGCGCTTCTTTGATACGAAATCATGATAATTTCCTGACATTTTTAAAATTCTTATTACTCATTTTCCGCAGCATTTCTTGTATTTCTTGCCGGAACCGCACGGACACGGAGCGTTTCTGCCAATTTTTTCTTCGGAACGTTTTTTTGTCGTTGGAGTTGCCGATCCTTTTGTAAGATTGTCGTGCAAGGTATTCATTTCCTGATCCCTTGCAGTTGTAAGCTCATCAAGTTCATTATGGGTGGCAATCTTCACCAGGAAGAGATTTCGCACGGACTCGGCCTTGATTCTGTGACTCATCTGGAGAAAAAGTTCATAGCCCTCTTTCTGGTATTCCTTGAGCGGGTCACGTTGTCCGTAACCTCTCAATCCTATGCCATCCTTTAGATGGTCCATGCTCAACAGATGGTCTTTCCATTGATTATCGACGGACTGCAACATTATGAATTTTTCAAGTTCTCTCATCACTTCGGGGGTAATTTCCAGTTCTCTGTTGTCATATTGAGCTTTAACTGCGTCAAGGATGTGATCTTCGACTCCGGTACGATTTTGCTCACCGGCCGGAAGTTCAGCCAAATCGAACTTCAGACCGAACTGCCCCCAGAGGTTTTCCTCCATGGCCTTGATATCCCAATCTTCGAAATGCGTCTTTTCATCGATGAACCTATCGACCATCTCTTCTACGATGTCCTCAGTCATCTCAAGGACATTTTCCTTGAGATTAGACCCTCCGAGTATGAACCTTCTCTGGGAGTAAACCACTTCTCTCTGCTTGTTCATGACATCATCAAATTCAATGAGATGTTTTCGAATTTCAAAGTTGTGCCCTTCGACCTTCTTCTGGGCATTTTCTATGGCTTTGGTGGTGTATTTGTGCTCTATGGGCTCCCCTTCTTCCATGCCTACCCGTTCCATGATCATCTTTACTCTATCACCGCCGAATATGCGCATCAAATCGTCCTCCAAGGATAAATAGAAACGACTTGATCCAGGATCTCCCTGCCTTCCGGAGCGCCCTCTTAACTGGTTGTCAATTCGCCGAGCCTCGTGTCTCTCCGTTCCAAGAATGTGCAAGCCACCAGCTTCTAAAACCTTGTTTCGTTCTTCATCACACATTGCAATAAATTCACTCAGCGCCTTTGAGTATTCTTCAGGTTTCTCGTGTTTGTTCACTCGTGCATTAGCCAAAAACTTTGGGTTGCCGCCGAGTATGATGTCCGTGCCTCTTCCAGCCATGTTGGTAGATATGGTTACAGCCTTGTATCTTCCGGCCTGAGCCACAATTTCAGCTTCAAGAGCATGGTTTTTCGCATTCAGAACACTGTGATGGATTCCGAGTTTCTTTAAACGATGGGCAAGTTCTTCGGATTTCTCGATTGATATTGTTCCAACCAAAACCGGCTGCCCTTTTTTGCTCAGTTCCCTGATCTCGTTGATAACCGCTTCGAATTTTTCAGATTCCGTTTTGTAAATCAGGTCGGGGTTGTCGCACCTTACCATAGGAAGGTTAGTCGGTATGACTACGACGTCAAGATTGTAAATTTTCTTGAACTCAGCGGCCTCAGTATCGGCCGTTCCTGTCATACCGGCCAATTTTTCGTACATCCTGAAATAATTCTGGAAAGTAATGGTAGCCAGCGTCTGGTTTTCATTTTCGATCTTAACAGACTCTTTTGCTTCCAGTGCCTGGTGGAGGCCGTCGGAGTAACGTCTCCCCGGCATCAGTCTTCCGGTAAATTCATCTACAATTATTACCTGACCATCCTTGATGATGTAATCGACATCCCTCTTGAATAGCGTGTGAGCCTTCAACGCCTGGTTGACATGATGAAGGGTTTCCATCTGTGATGGGTCATAAAGATTTGTGACTGACAGCGATCTTTCAACCCTGGCTATACCCTCCTCCGTCAGGGCAACACTTCTGGCCTTCTCATCCATCGTGTAATGAACATCCTTTTGAAGACCAGGAATGACTCTGTTAATTCTAAAATATCGATCAGTATTTTCGTGAGTAGGACCCGAAATTATTAATGGAGTTCTAGCTTCATCTATTAAAATGCTATCGACTTCATCCACTATTGAATAGTGCAATTCCCTCTGAACATAGTCATCCAGAGAAAACTTCATATTATCCCGCAGATAATCAAACCCAAACTCATTGTTCGTGCCGTAAGTTACGTCGGCCTGATAAGCAACCCGCCGTTGCTCATCACTCAAGTCATGAACTATGACGCCCACAGAGAGTCCCAGAAAATTATAAATAGCGCTCATCCACTCAGCGTCACGCTGGGCCAGGTAGTCGTTTACAGTGACCACATGAACGCCTTTGCCTGACACAGCATTCAGATAAACAGCCAGAGTCGCTGCAAGAGTTTTACCTTCTCCAGTTTTCATCTCGGCTATCTTGCCTTGATGAAGGACGGTTCCACCAATGAGCTGAACGTCAAAATGTCGCATTCCCAGCGTTCTTACCGAAGCTTCCCTGACAAGTGCAAAAGCCTCCGGCAGGAGATCATCCTCCGTCTCTCCATTTGCCAGCCTGTTTCTAAACTCGTCAGTTTTTGAAAGCATCTGTTGGTCCGTCAGAGTTTTTGTCGAAGCCTCAAGTTCATTAATGGCCCTGACTATAGGATCAATTTTCTTCAATTCTCTGTCATTCTTGCTTCCAAAAAGCTTCCTGGCTAATGATGCAAACATGGTCTAAACTTGTCTCCTACTCTGACTAATAGTCAGATTGTCTGAACTGACTACCCGACGAACCCGGCAATCAGCGAATCTCGAGTGAAATGGCGCGTTTTGCAAACCGGCACAGTCTGTACCACACGCGTATGGTAGTGTCAACAAAGTCCGCTTTTATGATGGACAGAGGGATCGGCTGTAGGTTCCCGCCGGAAAAGTGTAAAGCAGAAATGGTTTTTCCCTATATGGACTGACAGTAACGTTAATTTCCCTTGAAATGGGATTCAATAGCTTTCAGGAGCCCATCGATGGTATACACTTGTGCCTCGATTGTTGGCTGAACTCCATACTCCCTGATTGTCTGAGAAGTTACAGGGCCTATCGAAGCAATAATCTTTCCCTGTAGAAGGCCTGACAAATCCGATTCTCCCATTAGATCTGCAAAGTGAGTCACGGTGGAGGAAGAGGTGAAAGTGACTACATCCACACCCCCTTTGCCGAGGGCAAGCCTGATTGATTCCACATCCGAACTCTCAGGGAGAACTGTTCGGTAAACCGTTACAAGGTCTACCAATCCTCCCCTCTTCACTATACCCTCCGGAAGTATGTTTCTGGCCTTTTCAGCTCTCGGAATAAGAAAGCGCTTGCCTGTGACGTCTTCTTTGTTCAGGGCTTCAAGAACCCCCTCGGCCACAAATTGTTCTCCCAATAACTCGACCTTTATGCCATGAGCCTTTATCGCCTGAGAGGTTACCGGCCCAATAGCGCCAAATCTTGGTCCCGCCAACTCTCTAATGTCATGATCCTTGTAGAAAAAGCGCCTGAAGAACCCCTCCACTCCGTTCACCGAGGTAAAAACGACCCAATCATATTTACCGATGTCGGATATTGCTAGATCAAGAGCGGAAAAATCATCCGGGTCCTTTATCTGAATGGTTGGAAACAGTATTGGCTTGCCTCCCTGTCCAAGAATTCTCTCGGCCATTTTTTTAGACTGTTGCCTACTTCTCGTTATCAATACCCGTTTACCAAACAACGGCTTCTTTTCGTACCAGTCAAGACGTGGTTTCAAGGATGCAACTGATCCTACAATCAATACGGCTGGAGCTTTGAATTTCCGGGACTCAGCCTCTGCTGCTATTTCCGCCAAAGAACTGAGAAACGAAGACTGGTCGGGGGTTGTTCCCCACCGGACCAGCGCAGCAGGAGTGTCCGGACTCATTCCGTTGCCGATCAAAGATGATGTTATCATTTCAAGATTCTTGACCCCCATCAGGAAGACAAGAGATCCGGAACTGTTTGCAAGGTTGCTCCAATCTATAGAGGATTGATCCTTATTCGGGTTCTCGTGTCCAGTGACGAATGTGACCATTGATGCGTGGTCTCTGTGGGTCACTGGAATCCCTGCGTAAGCGGGAGCCGCTATAGCGCTGGTGACACCGGGAATGATTTCAAAGGGTATCCCAGCCTCTACCAACTCCTCAGCTTCCTCAGCCCCACGACCAAACACATAGGGGTCCCCTCCCTTGAGCCTGACCACGCATTTGTGCTGAGCGGCTTTTTGGACCAGGAGTTTATTTATATCTATCTGTTCAAGGGTGTGCTCTTTCCCTGTTTTGCCTACATATATAAGTTCGGCGTCTGGACGGGCCTCTTTAACAAATTCCTGACCTGCGAGATAATCGTAGATGATGGCGTCGGCCTGACGGATTTTTTCGAGGGCCTTGACCGTGATAAGCCCAGGATCCCCTGGACCGGATCCAACTAAATATACCGTGCCGAATCCATTAAGTTTGTCAGCTTTGTTTCTGTCCGGTGACATAAATATTTCCGTTCTCCAGAGTATTAACTAATTTAAACAACCGGGTTCCCACGAGGACCCCAGGACTTCTTTGAGGATTTCATCCGCTCCCAAGCCTATCAGGCTATCGGCCAACTTGATCCCTGTCTGGGCGCTAGTGTCGCGTCCATGGTAGGTTTGTCTCAAGATCGGCGCCCCATCAGGATGAGCCACCGCCGCCTCTACCGATAGCACCCCGTTTTCCCATTCACAGTGGGCAGCCATGGGAACCTGGCAACCTCCGCCCATCCTGCTCAGAAAGGCTCTTTCCACATTGACGCACAATTCAGTAGCTTCATGATTGAGTTGTCTGATTATGCGGTTGGTGGAGTCATCATCAATTCTGGTCTCAATTCCAATCGCCCCCTGGCCTATAGCAGGAATCATGAAGTCCGAGGGCAAAAACTCTGTGATTTTTTGAGAGAATCCCATTCGAATGACGCCTGCAGCCGCAAGCATTACGCCATCAAGGTTCTCAGTTACTATTTTCTTGATTCGAGTATCAACGTTTCCTCTAATGGAGACAACATCCAACCCTGGATACTTGCTCAAAAGAAAAGCCCTTCGTCTCAAGCTGGAGGTTCCCACTAAAGACCCCCTAGTGAGCTGCTTAAGATGCCTGCCGTCTTTCGAGATGAAGACATCACGCGGATCTTCCCGCTCCAGAATAGCTTTAATATGCAAACCTTCCGGTAACTCTGTGGGCACATCTTTCATCGAATGAACTGCCAGATCGACTGAGCCTTCAAGTAAAGCGTCTTCAATTTCCTTTGTGAAAAGGCCTTTTCCTCCAATTTTTGACAAAGGCGCATCAAGAATCTTGTCACCCTGGGTCTTGATGATCTGGGTGTCGATAACGATCCCCGGGATGGCCTCAGAGATCCTGGATGCGACATGTCCAGCCTGCCATAGCGCTAGTGCGCTGCCTCTAGTTCCTATTGTCAGCTTCATTTTCGAGGTTTTCTTCCAAGTCGTCTCTTGAGATCGAGAATCCGTGCAGATTGAACACCCTTTGAACAATGTCAGTGTTTATATCCCTGCGGACTGTCGATTTAGTTTTCTTTAGAAAAGAAATTGGATCATGAGCTATTTTATTGATTATGGATTTGGTAATTATCTCAAGTATTTCTCGCTGCCCATCTTCCAGTTTTGAGAGCTTGCCGTTCATTCTGGCAATTTCACCGGACCTGATGCCTTCAAGCTTTTCCCGGAGAGCCACTATCGTCGGTGACATGTCCAGAGTCTTGGTCCAATCCATGAATTTGGAGACTTCTTCATCGACTATTTCTTCGGCCTTGAGAGCTTCATTCATCCTCTCGCCAAGGTTTTCGCTCACTACCGCCTGCAGGTCGTCAATGTTATACAGATAAACTCCGTCCAAGTCGTTTACCGATGGTTCGATATCCCTTGGCACGGCTATGTCTATCAAAAACATTGGCCTGTATTTTCTGGTCTTCATCACGTTTTTTACATCTACTGCTTTTATCACCGGCTCACAGGCGCCTGTCGATGATATGATTATATCAGCCTGAGCCAAGGCGTCAGAAAGCTGTTCTACACGCAAAGCCTCACCGCCGAATTCATCAGCTAGTCTACAGGCATTTTCAAAAGTCCTGTTCGCAACACAAATTGGTCGCATGACTTGGCCAATCAAATGTCTGGCCGTCAGTTCCGCCATCTCGCCTGCGCCGATGAGCAATACCGATTTGTCGTTGAGGTCACCCAGAATCTTCTTTGCCAGCTCAACAGCGGCATAGGCGACCGAAACAGCAGCAAGACCAATTCCGGTTTCATTTCGAACTTTCTTTGCAGTAAAAAAAGCCCTATGCATGAGTCTGCTGAGAGTCGGGCCAATTGTGTCCGCTTCTGAATCTCTCTTGAAACTCTCCTTGACCTGGCCCAAAATTTGGGGTTCGCCCAGAATCATTGAGTCCAGGCTGGACGCAACCCTGAAAACGTGTTTGACGGCATCAGAACCGATCTTTACATAAGAATGTTTTGCCAGGGACTGATGGTTGACTCCGTTCAAGTCTGCTATAGCTTTGAGAATGTGGTGAACCACTTCCTCAACAGGGTCACATTGGGCTATTACCTCAGACCTGTTGCAGGTAGACAAAATGATGGCCTCACGGACACCAGGCAAGGCCAGCATTGATCTAGTCAAAGAGCCGTCCCGGTTGGAGGAGAAAGTTACCTTCTCGCGGACCTCCACTGGAGCCGTCTTATGATTAAGACCTATGACTGCCAGTCCTGAACTCATAGCGCTTGTGCCCCAAATACCGGGTTACGAAATGAGTGATGACCCGTAAACAAAATGCTCACTCCAACAAATGTAAACATGACCAGAACGAATCCGATCATCGCCATTATTGCAGCTTTCTTACCTCTCCAGCCCAGCACGAGTCTTTGGTGAACCATCGCTGCATATGCAAACCATGTAATCAGACTCCACGTTTCTTTTGGGTCCCAACTCCAGTAAAATCCCCACGCGCTACCTGCCCACAATGCTCCTGAAACGATCCCGACCGTCATGAAAAAAAAGCCCACCGGAAGCCCCCTTCTGTTGATCATATCCAGAACTTCCAGCGACGGGAGTAATTTGTGAATGCGTCCCAGTTTTTTTCTTTTTATGAACCTCTCCTGAACCACATACATGGAACCGGCAAGAGCCATGATTCCAAATACTGAATTTCCGGCCAAGGCAAAGGTCACATGAATAGGCAGCCACCAACTATGAAAGACCGGAACCAGAGGTTCTTTCACCTGATAGGAGAGTGTCGCCCCAACAATCATTAGAACGGCCGCCATAGGGGTGGCCATAGCTCCAAAAAAAGGACTGGCATGACGATACTGCATGACCAGGAACATTGCAGTAATGAGCCAGGCAAAAAAAGACAATGCGTCAAAGGCAGTTGCCAGAGGGAAAAAACCGGAAAAGAAAGCTCTATGCAAAATTGACAGGGTGTGACAAGCAAAACCTGCCAAGGCAGTCCAAACCCCAACAGGGGAATTGAGAGAGGATGACCTGAGCAAAAAAAACAGAAAACTCAGTGATGATGCCAGATATAACGCTATAGCGGTTTTAAAAAAGATCAGATCCAACTTTTCCTCACCCTAGCCAATGTTTCTGCCGGAAAGAATGGCTTTGAGCGCATCAACTTCATCGGGTATGATTTCAGATAGCACCATTGCAGCCTCATCCAGATCATTTTTCCGCAGAGCCGACAATAATCTGGAATCAACAATTTCCATAAAAACCTTCTTGTTGGCTTCTGAGTCGCTGCCATTCCGAACGATCTGTTTCCTGAGTTCTCCCATGAGTTTAGTCATCATGGCATATTCTGGTCCGAATTTTTTTTCCAAATCTTCCCTGATTCGGCGTGCCAAAGCGGGCGAGGCCCCTCC
>CAZVOU010000168.1:0-13537 GCA_964628605.1 uncultured Syntrophaceae bacterium | reverse complement strand
CGTTCCTTCCCTTACGATAGGGAACGAACGAGCATGGCTGATTTCAAAATGTGTCCGGACTGTGAAAAAGAATATGAGACACCGGCTGACAGGAGGTTTCATTCACAGACAAATTCCTGCTTTCGTTGTGGACCGGAACTCCGGCTGTTGTCATCCAATGGATCACGACTGATCGGAGACCCCATAATCAAGACCCTGGAACTGCTCAGAGAAGGCAAAATTCTGGCCATAAAGGGAATAGGAGGCTTTCATCTGGCGTGTGACGCCTTAAACGACAGGGCAGTCAAAATCTTGAGAGACCGCAAAGGAAGGGCTGAAAAACCTTTTGCAGTAATGATGTCAGACCTTGATGCGGTCAAAAAATATTGCCTGGTGTCCGAACAGGAGATTTCAGCCCTTACATCCATGGCCTCCCCAATTGTCCTTCTAAAAGCCAAGGGGCCCAAATTGTCGGAAGGTGTAAGTCCTGGAATTTCTACCATAGGTGTCATGCAGCCATACACACCCGTTCACCACCTCTTGTTCCATCATCCTGCGCTCAACGAAACAGATCTGCCCGTCGCCCTCGTCATGACCTCTGGAAACAGGTCCGAAGAACCGATATGCAAAGACAATGACGAGGCGCTTTCACGTTTGTCTGATCTGGCGGACGCATTTCTGGTTCATAATCGCGACATTGTTTTGAGAGCAGATGACTCAATTGTTCGACTGATCAATGACAAAATGGTGGTTTTCAGGAGATCACGAGGTTTTGTTCCTGCTGCCTTCAAATTGAACCCCGTTAATCTGTCTTCAATTGACGCAAATGAGAAGACACCGGCTTCAAAGACTTCTGATGACGAAGTGACGTCAATTGTGGGAACCGGAGGAGACCTTAAAAACGCAATCGCCATACTCAAGGGCAATCAAGTGGTTCTTGGGCCTCACGTAGGAGACCTTGCTTCACCAATAGCGCAGGACTATTTTAAAAGATCTCTGGGAGTGTTGAAAGATTACCTTGATGTCACCCCTGGTTGTCTGGCTTTTGATCCACACCCGGAATATTTTAGCAGCCAACTGCCGTTAAGATCGGACATGTTGGCCACTCCGGTCTTCCACCATCACGCGCACGCTGTAAGCCTGCTTGTGGAACACGACATAAAAGCTCCTGCCCTGTTTGCGGCATTTGACGGAACAGGTTATGGCACAGACGGGACAATCTGGGGTGGAGAATTTTTGATAGCTGACCGCAAGTCATTTGAGCGGATAGGTCATTTCAGCCTTTTCCCTCTCCCCGGCGCCGAATCAGCCATTAAAGAGCCGGCAAGAATTCTTGCCGGGCTGCTATGGTCAGCGTATGGAAACAATATTCCACTGCAACTGACGGACTTACTTCAAACTTGCTCGAACAAAGCCAAGTTCTGGATTGAGTCAGTTAAAAAGGGTTTTAATGCTCCTATGACCTCGTCCGCCGGAAGATTGTTCGACGCAGCGGCCGTCCTGGCGGGCTTCCGGAGACGTGTTACCTATGAGAGCCAGGCTTCCATGTGGTTTGAAGGATTGGCCGATCCAGCTGAAGACGGAAGATACGAAACCACAATTTCTGAGGGTGAAGTGATCAGGATAGATTCGGCGGCCCTGATTCGGAGTATGGCCGATGACACGCTCAGTGGAACCGGTTCATCGATTTTGTCCGCCAGGTTCCATAACTCCATGGCCGGCATTGTGGCTGACGTGCTTGAATTGGCCGCTAAAAAAAGCGGCATCGATACTGTTGGACTCTCCGGAGGCTGTTTCCAGAACAGGATGTTGACGGAAAAATCGGTTGAACTTCTTGGCGCCAAAGGTTTAAGAATATTGACTCATGAAAGGGTTCCCCCCAACGATGGCGGTATTGCCGTCGGTCAGGTAGCCTGCGCTTTTGAAACTTTGCATTCTGGGGGAGACGCAAAATCCGATGAAAAAATGCACCGAAAATTGAGGATATAACTGATGTGTTTGGCTGTACCCATGAAACTGGTTGAAATTACTGGTGAAGGTGTTGGAAAGGTTGACGCTGGGGGAGTGAGAGCCGATGTCAGCCTGATAATGACACCAGATGTAAAGGTTGGAGACTATTTGATCATTCACGCAGGGTTCTCAATCGAGGCTTTGGACCCTGAGGAAGCATCAATAAGGCTCGACTTGTTCAAAGAACTTGCCGAGGCTACTCAACATGAGGATTATGATTGACAATGGACAAACAGGCTCAAGCTGCCAGAAAACTGATCAAAGATATCAAAGACACCTGTTCTGGACCAATCAGACCCATGAAGTTCATGGAAGTTTGTGGAACACATACAATGGCTATCCACGAATCCGGACTCAAGAGTCTCTTGCATCCGGAAGTGACTCTGGTTTCCGGACCGGGCTGTCCTGTGTGCGTGACAGAAAAAAGCTTCATAGATCATGCGGTTTTGATTGGGAGAGAATATGACGCCTGTCTGGTCACGTTCGGAGATCTGATCCGTGTTCCCGGAACTTTCGGCTCATTAGCTGAATTCCGTTCACAGGGTGGCACAGTCAGAATCATTTATTCACCCATGGATTGTCTTGAGATTGCGTCCAAAGAGCATCCCAGACCGGTGATTTTCCTTGGCGTTGGTTTTGAAACAACATCGCCTACAATCGCAGCGACCGTAAAGGCTGCCAGTGCGAACAATTTGAAAAACTTCTTCGTGCTCCCTGCTTTCAAAACAATCCATCCCCCCCTACGCATCCTTGCTTCCAAACCTGATTTGACGGGCTTTCTATTGCCTGGACACGTTTCAGCCATCATAGGTTCGGACTGTTACAGCTACCTTGCACAGAATTATCAGAAACCAGGGGTGGTCGCCGGATTCGAGGCCCTGGACATACTAATTGCCATCCGTGATCTCGTCCGCATGGCCTCAAACGGGGAAGCCCAAATAATTAATGACTACAAGAGAGTAGTGCGTGGCTGCGGAAATTTGGCGGCTCAACGTTTGACTGATGAGGTTTTTGAACCTTGCGACGCCGCATGGCGGGGTCTAGGGATCATTCCCGCCAGTGGCCTGACATTCAGGGAGCCTTATTCCAGGTTTGACGCTTCTCGGGCATTTCCCGTGGAGGTCCAGGAGGCCAAAGACGATCCACGTTGCAGGTGCGCAGACATATTAACCGGCAACCTTCAACCAGATCGCTGTGGGCTATTTGGAAAGGAATGCACTCCAGAGGACCCGGTAGGTCCATGTATGGTTTCTTCCGAAGGAACCTGCGCTGCTTATCACAAATATGGGGCAATAAAATAAATGTCATCGAAAAGCGACATTCGAATTCTTCTTGGCCACGGCGGTGGAGGCAAATTGACTGGAAGGCTGGTGAAAGACACTATCCTGCCAAAACTCAATAGGGGAAAGCTCTCCGGCTTGCCTGATTCGGTGGTGTTGAACGGATTAGGCGACAGAATTGCCTATACTACCGACTCCTACACGGTTTCTCCCGTCTTTTTCCCTGGTGGGAACATTGGCTCCCTTGCAATTCATGGCACATGCAATGACCTCGCATGCTCCGGGGCGCGTCCCACATATTTATCACTCGGTCTGATCCTCGAAGAAGGTTTGCCGATGAACGAACTGGATGAGGTTCTCGAATCCATGTCAAATGCGGCTGATGAGGCCGGAGTGGAGATTGTAACCGGAGACACCAAGGTTGTCCCCAAAGGAGGGGCAGACAGGATCTTCATAAACACATCAGGCATAGGTAAAATTGAACACAGTCTGGACCTTGGGCTCAATTCAGTGGGAATCGGTGATGAGGTCATAGTAAGCGGTCCGGTTGGGAATCATGGGATGGCGGTTATGTTGAGTCGCGCAGAATTTTCTTTTGATTTCAGCATTCGATCCGATTCTGCCTCTATTTGGCCGGTCGTTGAGAGACTCCTGCAATTGGGGACTGATCTGAAGTTTCTAAGAGACCCTACTAGAGGAGGGATAGCAGCGACTCTAAATGAAATTGCTTCCGGAGCTTCCGTGGAAATTGCGGTTGATGAGAACTCAATACCGGTGGATGATGATGTGCGGTCGGCTTCGGAAATACTCGGAATAGACCCCTTACTGGCTGCAAATGAAGGGAAAGTAGTCGCAGTGGTAAAAAAAGGAACCTCCGCTAAAGCTCTCGATCTTATGGCCGCTTGCCGTTTGTCCAGTAACGCCAAGGCTATTGGAAGGGTGATTTCAACCTCAGCGTCACGTGTAATTATCAACACCAAGATAGGTGGATCGAGAATTCTTTCTGAACCCAGTGGGGAGCTATTACCAAGAATTTGCTGATGACCAAAGCCACAATTCGGTTCGCCGGGGTTGTGCAAAACAATTTATGGAGCAAGACAAATTTTCAGACAACGTCCAGGTTTGACAGAGGTTCTGATCACTGTGACTCTCACCGGTCTCATCAACCTGTTTTCGGCTTTTTGATCATCCTTTCGTTCATGTTGACCAGCCACTCGTGTATTGGCCGCATTTCCGTGAATCTCTTCAAACACCAGTCAACAAGCTCTCCGGAGTAAAGTTCTGCAGGTAAAGGCTTTTCACAGGAGGCCGTCAAACCTGCGAACATCAAAAGTTCAGCGTTCGGATGATTTTTGTCGTACCCTCTGGGAACCTGTTTGTACTTTTTTATCCCTATTTCATATTCACCCTTCGATAAAACGTCGTGAACAGCTTTTTTTAAAGCCTTTCCATGTGTTGGATCAGCAACGGACTCTCGATAGAAATTCAGTATATCTCTTGAAAAACAATGGTTTCCAACACCCAGCATAACCATCGGAGGCTCCAGGTGAAAGTAAAATCCTGGGCAATCCATTTTGGCAAGTTTGCCCTCCCAAAAGAAAATGCCTAAGTGAGTTTTGTACGGCGTTTTATCATGGGCAAACCGCGTGTCACGATAGGGCCTGAATATGGACCTGTTGATCCTGGAATCAGCAATTATGTTCGGAGAGATCTTTTTTAGAGCGTTTCCCATCTCATAAACGAAAATTCTGGCGGGCGCCATGACATTCTTCTCAAAATCTTCACGGTGATCATCGAACCATGCTTTCCTGTTGTTCTCCCTGAGTTGTCTGTAAAATTCTACACACTCCAAAGGAAAGCCCTTAAATACGGGAACTAACATTTTTATAACTCCTGCTTCTAGGAAACTTGCAATGTATCGCGCCGCAAAGTGAGGCTGTCAAAAAATATTTTGCGTGCCAAGATGTTGGAGTGACCCAACAAAGAAAGATATATCAATAAGTTATATTGCCTCTCATTGGCAACTCTACTCTAATCCATGAGAGCCTTGGAGAGCCTGTTCCCCTGCTTTATACCGTTCAATCTCAATTAAAAACCTCTCGTACGATAATACGACCTATCAACGGATCAAGTGTTGCGATTCATACAGTTAAGCGTGAAACTTGTAACCTGAGCGCAAGTTTCGATTAAGAATCGGAATCAGTCATAGCTCGACATATCAGCTTGTAATTCCTAGTTTTTGTTTGTGCATGAAACGGTCGGACAAGGGTCTGAGCCTGAATTTTAATCTTTTCATGTTTCGCATTTTGGGTCCAAAAGAAAAATCATTGTAAGAGGAGGTTGACCTGTGAACGCGCTGACGCTGGTATTTGTCGCTTTATCGGTTTTTGCCATTGCCTACAGGTTTTACGGCCTGTTTATTGCAAAGCATGTTTTGAAGATCAATCCTTCAAAACCTACTCCGGCCGTCAAAATGGAAGACGGCCATGACTACCATGCTACAAACAAATATGTGCTTTTCGGACACCATTTTGCAGCCATAGCGGCAGCCGGCCCGCTGTTGGGACCTGTTTTGGCCGCCCAGTTCGGATTCCTTCCCGGGGCTCTCTGGATAATCATCGGAGCAGTTTTTGCCGGCGCTGTCCATGACATGGTTGTCCTGTTCGCATCGGTTCGTTACAAGGGACAAAGCCTGTCGATCATCGCCAAGACAGAAATAGGTAAGGCTGCGGGTGGAGTGGCTTCTATTGCCATATTGTTCATCCTGATCCTGACCCTGGCCGGACTATCTATCGCAGTTGTCAACGCAATGTTTCACAGTCCCTGGGGGGCCTATACAGTCTTCTGCACCATCCCCATTGCAATCATCATGGGCATTTACATGCACATCATAAAGCCTGGGGACGTTCGTGGCGGAAGCCTCATGGGAGCAGCGATGCTGTTTCTGGCCGTGGTGACGGGACCCTATGTTGCGGCGCATCCTACATTGTCATCATTTTTCACGCTTTCAAAGCCACAGTTATCCATCTTCATCCCAATTTACGGCTTTGTGGCCTCCGCTCTTCCGGTTTGGCTGTTGCTGTGTCCTCGAGACTACCTTTCCACCTACCTGAAACTCGGTACAATAGCCATGTTGGCCATAGGTATACTGGTCGTGAGGCCTGATCTTCAAATGGCGTCTCTTACCCCGTTCATTCACGGTGGAGGACCGATAGTTCCCGGTTCCGTTTATCCATTCCTCTTCATCACAATTGCCTGCGGCGCCCTTTCGGGCTTCCATGCAATCATAGGGACAGGAACTACCCCCAAAATGATTGCAAGCGAGCAGGACATTCCTTTTGTAGGCTACGGCGCCATGCTCGCAGAAGGTTTTGTAGCTATCATGGCTTTGATTGCGGCATGCGTCCTGGTTCCGGCCGACTATTTTGCGATAAACGCTGCGCCTGCGGCATTTGAAAAGCTGGGATTGGCCACCGTAAATCTTCCGGCTTTGTCACAGGCAGTTGGCGAGCAGTTACAGGGACGTCCAGGAGGGGCTGTCTCGCTGGCGGTTGGAATGGCGTACATTTTCTCATCCGTGCCATTCATGGAAAATCTCATGGCATACTGGTATCACTTTGCAATCATGTTCGAAGCTGTGTTCATCCTTACCGCAGTTGACACTGGAACGCGAGTCGGTCGTTATCTGCTCCAGGAAATGATCGGGCTGGTCATTCCAAAATTCCTGGAAAAGAAGTGGGTTCCCGGAATCGTGCTCACCAGTTTCCTGTTCACTCTGGCATGGGGCTATCTGGTCTATACCGGAGATATCACTACAATTTGGCCACTCTTCGGAATGAGCAATCAGCTACTTGCCACATGCGGCCTAATCATAGGAACTACTATGATTCTGAGAATGGGCACGCCAAAATACGCCTTGATCACAGCCATTCCGGGCCTGTTCATGGTTCCGGTCACCATGTCGGCAGGTTATCTGAACATAGTCAACAACTTCATGCCTAAGGGTATGATGTTGCTGACAGTGCTGTCCATCGTTTTGATGATACTCATGAGCATAGTCTTCGTTGAGGCATTCAGAACATGGTACAGGCTTCTTGCAAATCCATCTTCAGAACCGACAGAAGAAGAGCTTGAAGAGAGGTTCAATGCAGTAACTTCATAGATACATCCTGATTTGATCTCATGAAATGAATGGCGGCCGGTCTGCGACTTATTGTCAAAGCCGGCCGTTTCCTGTTTTATCATCAATGCAGTCACTCCCCTTGATACCAGGCCCAATGGAGTCTATTATTCCCGATAGCGCATTTTAAGACTGTTCGGTGTGACAACCTGATTCTTTATTTCCAAACGCAGTTATTCGGACATCAATTTCATGACTCTTTTCTTCTCCCTATTACAAACCATGGCTGTTTTCATGGTGGTAGGTTATCTGTACTGTAAATCACCCTGGTTCAGACCATTGGCCAATGACCATCTGTTGGCGAAAGATAAGGTTCTGCTTTATTTCTTCTTCTCTGGACTGTCCATACTCGGGACATACCTGGGACACCCCGTGCAGGATGCGTTGGCAAACACTAGAGCTATCGGTCCGGTATTAGCCGGACTCATCGGTGGACCCGTTTTGGGAACATCCGTGGGATTTACGGGTGGCTTGCACAGATTTTTTCAGGGAGGTTTTACGGCTTTCTCATGCGGGTTATCTACGACAGTGGAGGGATTGATCGGTGGATTGATACATCTCTATCTCGTCAGGACCAACAGGGTTCAAAGCATCTTCAGCCCCAGCACAGCTTTTCTGGCGGCAATGACGGCCGAAATCATTCAAATGGCCATAATTATTGGCGTGTCAAGGCCTCTCATTGATGCAATCAACCTGGTGAAAGTTATAGCTTTACCGATGATATTCACCAGCTCGTTTGGCAGCGCCATGTTTATGAGTATCATCCGGGATCAGAGGGACATGAGGGATAGAGCTGCCGCAGAGTTTTTGTCGAGGGCGCTTAATATTGCCGAGAGAACTCTGGGACTGTTGACTCGAGGGTTTGATACAAAGACCGCTCTTTCACTAGCCAAGATCATACACGAAGAAACCGGTGTGAGCGCAGTGGCGATAACGGACACGGAAAAGGTTTTGTCCTTTGTAGGGATGGGGTCTGACCATCATCTTCCCGGAGAGCCCATCTCATCCCCTCTCACAAAGGTTGCCATCTCCCAGAATAAGGTCGTTTTTGCCGATGGTCTGGAGCAAAAATTTGTATGTCCAATATCAGAAAAATGCACCCTCAACTCCACATTGGTCGTTCCGCTAACTGACGACAATTCGGTTGTAGGAACAATCAAACTTTATGAAGAAAAAAATAAACGTTTTCTGAACATGAATAAATCCCTGGGACAGGGGATAGCCAGGCTGCTCTCCAATCAGTTGCTGATGTCGAGATACGAGCAACAGAAGAATCTGCTGGTGATGGCCGAATTGAAAATCCTTCAGGCTCAGGTTAATCCTCACTTCCTGTTCAATTCCCTGAATACCATAGTCGCCATTCTACGGAAGGACGCAGGCAGGGCTCGGGAGCTTCTAATCCATCTGAGCGCTTTCATGCGAAAGAATCTGAACAGAACCAGGGAATTGTCTACACTGGAAGAAGAACTGGCACACGTAAATTCGTATTTGACCATAGAAAAGGCCCGGTATGAGAACAAGTTGACGGTAATCACTGATATAGATCAAAACCTGCTGAACCTGACTCTTCCCTCTTTCACATTGCAGCCACTGGTTGAAAATGCCATCAAGCACGGGATAGCCAATATGCTGGAACCCGGAATGGTCACAATCAAAGCATATAGAGAAAATGGCTCCGCCATCATAGACATAGAAGACAACGCCGGGTCTTTCTTCGAAAAACGAAATGAAGACGGACTCGGAATCAGAATAGTGGACAAGAGGATCAAACTGGTGATGGGCAACAGTTTTGGCGCTGAAGCCCAATGCGTTCCCTATGAAAAGACGTTGCTGAGAGTCCGTGTTCCTCTGGAAGGTTTATGGAATGATTCGCGCCTTGATAGTTGATGATGAAGTCCACGCGCGTGATGAACTGGAAGTTCTCTTGATTGAAACCAGGGTTTTTTCAGTAGTGGGCAAATGTGACAATGCCATAGGCGCCCTGGAGGCCATAAAGCGTGAGAAGCCGCAGGTGCTCTTTCTGGACGTCCAGATGCCGGGCATAACAGGCCTCGAGTTATTGGCCATGATAGATGAAGACATCATGCCTGTGGTAGTTTTTGTGACTGCGCACGATTTATACGCGATCAAGGCCTTTGAAGAGAACGCTTTTGATTACCTGCTCAAACCCGTAGAAAAACAGAGACTTGCCAAGACGGTGTTGAAACTCAAGAAAAAATTGTCTGAGAACCTCCCCATTTTTGTCCCTGGGACCGAGATAAAAAGGATACCCTGTATCGCCGCCAACAGAATCAAACTTATCCCCATTTCTGAAGTAGAATATGTCAGGTCAAATGCAGCAGGAGTATACCTGATATGTTCCCAGGGCGAGTTTTTTACTGAAATAACTTTGAAAGTTCTCGAATCACGAAGCAACCTTATACGCTGCCACAAACAATACCTCGTAAATATCGATCAGGTTGATGAAATAATTTTGCAGGACAATCAGTCCGCCATGATACAGACACGCCTGAAAAAAACCGTGCCCGTATCAAGGAGATACCTTAAGAAAATTAGGGATGAACTCGAAATTTAGGCTTATCGCCATGCTCCAAATTTGAACCGGAATACCCGTTTACGGCGCTTTGTCATCTATTAATTCTCTCATCTTCATGAGCAGTTGCTCTATGTCATAAGGCTTGGTGACAAATGCCTTTGCCCCCGAGTTCATTAAATTGCTAATTTTTCCGTTTGCCGAAAACCCGCTGGAGATTATAACTTTGACTGATGGATCAATTTTTAGAAGCTCTTCAAGGCATCGTTTTCCATCCATCTCGGGCATCACTAAATCCAGTATTATCAGAGATAGTTGATTTCTATACTTCACAAACCTTTCCAGAGCCTCTTTGCCGTTTTGGGCAGTGATGACGGAATATCCGGAATGTTCCAGCACACGGGAGAGAAAATCCAGAATTTGGTCTTCATCGTCCACGATCAGAATGGTTTCCAAGCCCCCGGCGGCAGATTCTTTCAACTTTGCTTGTGCAATATTTTGACCGGAAATTATTGCCGGAAAATAAATTTTGCACGTTGTTCCATGTCCGGGTTCACTGTAATAACGTATAAAACCACCATGCTGCTCAACAATTCCAAAAACTACCGATAACCCTAAGCCGGTGCCTTGTTCAAGTCCTTTCGTAGTGAAAAAAGGCTCGAAAATTCTAGCCATCGTCGCTTCGTCCATTCCAATGCCGGTATCCGTTAGCATGAGAACTACGTAATTCCCTGGAATAACGTTAAGATGCATTTTGGTATATTCTTCACCCAGAACGACGTTAGCTGTTTCAATCGTAAGGGCGCCGCCTTCAGGCATGGCGTCTCGAGCATTGACCACCACATTCATTATTATCTGATCGATTTGAGTGGGGTCGGCATTTATCCACGCCAGGTCCTGGTTCAGAATCAATTGAATCTTTATGTTCTTCGGAATCGTCCGGGTCAGCATCTTCTGAATCTCACTGATCCGTTGATTCAGATTTAAAGCCTGAGGTTTGTGTTCTCTCTTCTTGCTAAACGTCAGCAGTCTCTGGACAAGATCTGCTCCCCTTTTTGACGCCTCGTATATGTTTCGGGCGTCATCCCTGAACTGGGCAGGCAAATTTTTTTCTTCGGACAAAAGTTGTGAATAGCCAAGGCAGACTTGTAGAATATTATTGAAATCATGGGCTATTCCGCCGGCAAGCGTTCCTATAGCCTCCAGTTTTTGTGACTGAAACAATTGCCTGGTGAGAGACAAGTAATCGGTGACATCCCTTTTTACGGCAACAAAATTCACAATCTTCCCTGAACCGTCTCTGACAGGTGATATTGTCGCCTCTTCAATGTACAGAGTCCCATCTTTGCGCCTGTTGGTGAGACGTCCAACCCAGGTGCGACCTGACTTAATAGTTCCCCATAATTCCGCGTAAAATGATGAATCATGCTCTCCGCTCTTGAAAATTCTCGGAGTTCTTCCTAAAACCTCGGAAGCCCTGAATCCCGATATCCTCTCTAACGCAGGATTTACGTATTGAATTGCGCCTTCGGCGTCAGTGATGAGAATCGCCTCTGCAGCCTGCGTGATTGCTGTGGCCAAACGTTTTTGAACCACCTCAGCTTTTTTCATCGAGTCAATATCCCTGACAGAAACAAGTCTGGCTTCGGATCCTCCGTAAGGTATGGCCTTGGCCCTTATCTGAACCGGAACACAACTACCATCCTTTCTGCAAATTAGAGATTCATGCGCCTCTTCATTATCTGAGTTAATGAGTTCATGCGCCATCTCTCTGGACTCGAGTGGCACAAGCTCCAGAATGTTCTTGCCAATAAGTTCGTGGAGGGTGAATCCTGTCATTCGACTGAACACCGTGTTGAAATCCATTAACTTCGAATCTTTGATGATAAGCACACCCTCGAAGGCTCCATCTGCAAGGGTACGAAATCGCTCCTCACTATCCTGCAGGGATTTTTCGGCAATTTTCCTCTCCGTGATGTCAAAGAACGTCGTCAAAACGCCGGTCCCTACTATGACACCGGAAACCAGAACCTTACGAATCCCTCCGTTCTTGGTAGCTATAGTGTATTCTGATGGTGGAATATCGGTTTCCTGAGTCAATGCCAAGGCTAGGGCATTTTTCCACACCAATTTCACTTCTTCACGATATTCCTGATCGGGATACGCCAGGCTTCTCCATTTTTCCAGTGTGGACACTTCCTCGCGTGAATAACCGAATTGTTTCACAAAGCGTTCGTTTACCACGCACTCGGTTCCGTCAAGTTTCACATAACTCAGGGGTATGGGGCAAAACTCGAACAATTGCCTGAAACGATGTTCGACTTCAAGTCTCAATTCTTCTGCATTGTCTCTTTCCACTATTGCTGCGGTCAGTCTTAAACGAACGTCTTCTATGTCAGTGATGAGAGGCAGAGATGATGCCGGTATTGGCTTGGCGCTCAAAGCCGCAACTGACCTGGAGAGGCCTCTTCCAGCCAAACGACCTCCAAGAATTCCGGCTATTATGGCTGAAATCAAGGCCAGCAGCATAGCTGCCCCTGATGAGAGCATTGGCAAAGAATACGCGCATTTAGGGATGTCCAGAATGATTGACCAACGGGATATCCTGGACTGAGCCGAGAACCGGCCGCCTGAGTCTTCGCCGGTATCGAGTTGCAGACCCTCGGGGGCGCGTTTTGCTATGACTTTTCCGGCGCCATCGATCAATGTTATCGACCATTGCCTCGGAAGAATCATTTCATCAAAAAGCTTCTGAAATTGACGGATTTCAATGGTCGCCATAAGCGTGAATTTTAGAAGCCCGTCTCGAACCACCGGAACAACCACGGCTACCATCTCTTCCTTGCCTATGGGTCTAAAAAAAACATCGCCCACAGCCGATTCTCCCGTTTGGACAACATGAGGAGCTGCAGCAAAACCTTCTGGGATCGGTAACTTCGGAAGGACAGCCTCAATGGACGAACGCGTATTGAGAACCATCTGCCCGCCAGGATCGGCAAGAAGCACATGAGTGCCAAAATTCTCCCTAAAGCCCTCTGCCTGTTTATGTGCTTCACGGAGTCGTGGAGGGTCATCGAAAAGGGGGGAAGCCGCCAATGCTTTTAAGGACTTTATCTGGACGTCCAGATATGAATCGATTGAATTTGCGGCCAGATGGACAAAGTTTGTCGCCGATTCTCTACATTGAAACTTTAACGACTGAACACGATCTACCGCCAAATAAACTGTTAGAAGCAACAGCGGCAGCATACAGACCCATATCAATCTGGAGAGAAAAGCTCTTAGAGACGATGATTTTGTCTTTTTACCGCTACCATGTTTTTCATGGTCTTCAGGTGTCCGGCTCATAATTGACCTTCCTCACCTTTGAAGAGCTATCTATGTCAAATATATCACACAAAAACTGACTGGAGCGCTCTTTTTAATTCTGCATCCTCACATTTCGCCTCTGTTTTATGACAATGATTCATTTTCAGATGGTCCCGACCCTGGTTTGTGGACACTGACAATCTGATCGTGTTTTGTGACGAAATTGAAAATTGCCTAAATTCAGGG
>CAZVOU010000167.1:0-5363 GCA_964628605.1 uncultured Syntrophaceae bacterium | reverse complement strand
ATTATTCTGGGTCGAACATAAGAAGTATCCGCCGACAGATCTTTTTCCGAGTCCTTGCTGGCTTCAGGGCCAACCCACCTCAAAATTATGTCTGAACCTCCATAATAGGATTTCGATATGTAAAGCCTCTTGCCCGACGGTTCATAAAGCCTAAGATGGTCCTCGCGGTCGTACACCGCTATGAGTGGCCTCCTTTGACCCTCGAAATCTCCTATGGTAAATCCGAAAATCGGTATCTTCATAGGGACGCCGAATCTTTCCCCCACAGTCAATTCGTCCCCCTTGTCCTCAATGTTGTATATCGCGCCCTCATACATCCGGCTCATTCCCTTTAACTGACCAAGCAGTATGGGGCCTTTAGTGGGATAATTTATAATCCTCAGAAAATAGGGGAAATCATTAATAACGGGGACAAGCGCTCCTCCGCGATATTCCAGGACAAAAGAACTGACTGAACCCCTGTTCTGGGACGTAACATAGATTCTGGCCGGCCCTTGTTTGCGTATCTTCGCAACGTCTATAGCTTTTACTTCGAGGTTTCCCGTGTTGTATTCCGTTATCAGATTCATCTGTCCGGCATTGAAACGGTAGAGATATATGTTGGATGGGTCCGATACTACAATGTCATTCTTGCCGTCGCCGTCAACATCCCCGACCCCAAGGCCAACCGCCAGAAGACTCAGCTCTTCGCTGCGCCAAACCTTGTCCGTTTCGGATGTCTTTTTGGAAGTCTCTTTCGATGATTGAGCGACCAGACTTGAGAGTATCGCGTTCTGACCACCGGTTAAACCCGGAACACTCCCGATTTCCTGATGCGCATCGTGCGCTGGAGCGGTAACCTCACTCATCGTCTCTGAGGCCTGAATGAAAAAAAACACCGTAGTAAAAAGAAGAATTTTTATTGTCATCACAATCTTTACCATTCGGCCTCCACTTACCGACCATGCCAACCAGGCTGAATCCATGCCCAAACCGGAACAATGTCAGGCTGGATGAAAATTTCTTAAACTATATAAGACAAAAAAAACTAAAAATACAACCCATATGTTGGAATCATGGTTATCTAATCGTAGTAACTATACATATTTTTTAAAACTACTGCAGGGCAATGGAATGCAGGCCCTGTCGCTCCCCTGCGGATGTCAACCCGTCATGAAAATCTTTTATTAATTTACAGACACTGACTCTCATTCAAGGTTCTTTATTCCAAACTTTGGTGTTGACGGTACGCCTCTTGAGACAGTATGGCTTGGGCTTTGCCTCTATGAATATCCCCTCCTGATGGACATTATTAATGACAGTCGGATTGTTATCGTGATAAGCCCTCTTTAACGGCGTGAAACTGGCGCTCGCCGTTCAGTTTTCAGGGAAAAAACAAACCGGAATCCCATGTTGAAACCATGTCGAAAATCCGTGCGGCTCCGAATGGCTCTTGTGCTGTCAATTTCTGTTTTGATCTGCATTGGTCCGTCGGCGACAGACAATGTATGGGGCGGGACTGCCAATTGGACGGAAAATTTACATGACGGGATATTGGGTTTCAGCCCTATTTTGTCATTGCCGTCCATCTCGATGATTCAGTTTACGCCATTCGGCAGGCTGGGCTACAGAAAAGTGGGCTGGTCGGCCAGGGTTCCTTTCCCCTACGTCATCGACTTTGGCCCATCACCGGACCTGGCGCGTGAATTCTACAGGATCAGGTTGCCTGTGGTGGACCTGTGGCTTGCCGAAGGTGGGCTAGAGGCCTTGCTTGCCGGTGACGCAACGTTGGGCATCAGAATTTCGGGGAACATACTTCAGAACGTACTCAACTCATGGTTTCCAGAGACAAGGACTGAAGCAGAGCGATTACTTTGGCGCTCCCGAAACTTTAGCTGGATTGAACTCGACCTTTACGCCATCAAGCCCATTAAGGGCTATTTCTGCATGAAATCCGGTATCCGGTATGATGATTTTCGTTTGGCCTTTAAAGATCCCTATGAAATCAACAGCATTTCAGCGACCGAAAACGCCTCGGTGGGTTTTCGCGCATACCAGGCCGACAGCCACGTCTGGGCGCCCTACCTCGGTTTGGGATGGAATGGAGACAGACTCAAGGCATTCATTACCGCAAGCGCTTTTGCGCCCTCGACGATAACCATGCAGTCGCGCGTCAGCGTAAACATCCCCAAAACTACCAGCTTCTCCTGTTACACGACATTTTTATCCGATGAGCCGGCCTCCTATCTCGAACTGAGCCTTGAATACGCGGTGGACCTGCGTTACGGCATGAACTTTAGGGTCTGGGGAAGATCCGGTTGGCTTCAGGCTGCTGGAAAAGGCAGGATCAGCAGCGATTGCCTCTCCAACGCCAAGGTCAGAACACCCGGAGATGACGCTTCCCACCTAACATTCACCAGGATTGACGGAGCAGCCGGTCTCTCGATGAATCTTACATTCTGAAATTCAGGCGCAAAATTAATTTTATCGGCCTTGTTTTTTTCGAATCCTTTTGGAGCATGATCGCATCTCTAATGTTAGTCGTGATTGATTCACGAAACAATCCTCTGTCAGGAGGCGTGACATGTCTAGAAGCACAGGTCCTACATATACAAGATACAGGTGCCAGAGCGGCGACAGTTGTGAAATTTTCGATTCTTATCTGGGAATTTCCGAGTGTTACGAACGCGGAGGGCAATTGGTAAGAAATTGTAGCCAGAGTTCAAGCAGGTCTTCAGAGTCATCACCGAAGTCCGGTGAATTTGAACGTTGACATGAACTCTATAAAGTTTAATCCATAAATAACGTCAGAACTACTACAGATCAGTGTACTAACAACTATTCGAATGATGCCCCTGACCAAATCAGGGGCTTTTTTGTTGTCATAACGTCGTATACGCGCTTTTGCCCGGAGATTTTTGATGCTATGCTCCCTTTTCGTTGAAAGTTTCACCGACTACGGCAATCGGACCGTGACGCTGCCGTTAATGCTCAGGCATCCTGGTCCGGATAGAATTCACCAATAAATGGAGTCACATGATGGTATGCAGACTACGTGAGCCCATAAGCGGGCTCACCCACTTTTGTGGGGCCGTCGGGGCCATTTTCGGTTTGGTAATGCTTCTCATTCTCGGTCATGACAGCCTGACCAAGGCCGTGTCACTTATAATTTATGGCGTCAGCCTGATACTGATGTTCTCGGCAAGCTCGGCCTATCACCTCATACCGGCTTCCCCAAAGGTATTGCAGGTTCTCAGAAAGATAGATCACTCTGCCATATTCCTGCTGATCGCCGGCTCATACACGCCTCTTTGCCTGAATTATTTCAACGGTTTCTGGAAATGGGGATTGATGGCCATCGTCTGGAGCATGGCGGTGGCGGGTATAATTACGAAACTTTTCATTATCAATGCGCCCAGGTGGGTCTCAGCAGGATTATACCTAGTGATGGGATGGCTGGCCGCAATAGCAATACCTGAAATGGTCGCGTCCATGCCCATTAACGCCCTCTACGGCCTGTTGGCGGGCGGCATGTCATTTACCCTGGGCGCCGTCGTTTATGTCACCAAAAAACCCGATTTTTTCCCCGGATTCTTTGGATTTCATGAAATCTGGCATGTTTTCGTCATCCTGGGATGCGCTTTCCACTTCGCCGTCATTGCCATTTACGTCGCTCCAAAAATCATGGCGAACTGACTCACCGGAAAACATCACGGTATGTGTCGTTATGTCGCGTTACATCTCAAATGATAACATTACGATTTTATAAAGAATAATTTATACGAGTTGATCAGTCTACATGAAGGTTTTTATTGACTACAGGATTACTGATAGTTTATCATCATAGCAAGTTACAAACAAAGAAAAGCCTGCTGACCCAAGAAGCATCTTCCTTCCGCTTGCTTGCCATATCCAGCAGGCTTTTATTTTGAACAAGTTTCAGATTTGTTCTGTCCGTTCAGATTACCACTGCGCCGGACGTGAGGCAAGCTAAAATCGGCATGTAAAAGTTCTGAAACGGTCTCCGGCCTTTTCCGCTGAAAATGGACTGTGATTTTCAGTTCAGTGGTGATTACCTGTGCAAGATCTGAACTCGTGAACAATGTTGAGCAATTCACTAATGTTCATCCATTATTTTTCGGATGAGAAAAGCTATTTCATTGCTCAAAGCGGGCTTGGCGACAATTCCTCTGATGTTTGCCCGGACAGTTTCTTCATCCGATATTCTGTCACTCCAGCCTGTGCATATGATCACGGGGATTCGGGGCCATTTTGCGGATATTTCCCGAGCCAGTTCGATCCCGGAGATACCCGGCATCATGAGATCTGTAACAACCAGATCGACAGCGTGTTCGTCCCGCGATAACAATGCCAACGCCTCTTCGGCCGATTGTGACACTGAGACTTTATAGCCAAGCCTCTCCAGTTGCCTGCTGTACATTTCCAGTAGAACATCTTCATCGTCTACCACGAGAATACGCTCATCACCCCGAGGCAGTGGTTTGGGCTCGTCTTCAACCTCAAGGGCATTATCATTGTGGTTGAGCGACTGGAAATAAACGACAAATTCCGTGCCTCCACCAGGTCTGCCGGCAACCGTGATTGCGCCGTTACAACTAGAGACAATGCCATGGACCACTGACAACCCTAAACCGGTCCCCTCCCCCGCCTCCTTCGTAGTGAAATAGGGATCAAAAATCTTTCCCATTATTTCTTGGGGAATTCCCGATCCATCATCTGAAACCTTCAGTCTTACGTGATTGCCGGGTCGTAAAGGAGGATGTAGAGCGGTGAATGCTTCACTCAGGTTTGTCTGATCAAGTTCTACCGTGATAGTGCCTTTTGCCCCTATCATGGCCTGTGAAGCGTTTACACAGAGATTCATCAGAACCTGGTGGATTTGGGTCGGGTCTGCAAATACGCGGCACGGCTTGGATGAAACACTGCTTTCTATGTTTATTGTTGGAGGAATTGCGGCCCGTAGAAACTTGAGCCCCTCTTTGAGTAGAGGACAGATGTCGAGGTCTTTCTGCTCGACCTGCGATCTCCGACTAAAAGACAGAATCTGTCTGACCATGTCTTTTGAGCGCTGAGCGGCGCTCATCACCTTCTGGAGGTTTTTGTAAGGTATGCTTCCCAGAGAAATTTGATCCATGGCCAATTCGGTGTATCCGGTGATTGCCTGGATGATGTTGTTGAAGTCGTGCGCTATGCCACCGGCCAGGGTTCCTATGGCCTCCATTTTTTGCGCTTGCGTCAGTTGCTGTCTCAGGTTCTCCTCGGTAGTAATGTCCGTGGCTATCTGCACATAATTTATGATCGCTCCGGAGTCATCCCGGACCGGGGATATTGTTGAGTGCTCATGGATCAGGGAGCCGTCCTTC
>CAZVOU010000166.1:0-4058 GCA_964628605.1 uncultured Syntrophaceae bacterium | reverse complement strand
ATATCCATGGATTGGGACTCCAGTTTTAATGACGGTCAGGATTCGTAGACCGGCAAGGACGTCTTTTTGTGGCAGGCGCTTGGTCCTTCCCAGCGTAAGGTCGTAGACTACCATATTTCTCAATAAGTGCGCCAGTCAGTACAGCAGGATGTAGTTTGCAAATCTCAATAACGCCCATTTCAAACGGTTGTCGAATGGGAATATGGGTGGGTTCAAGAATTCTTTCGGCATGAATGGCGCAGCCATGCGCTGATGTTGCGGCAAGCGCAGGAAAATATTTTAAATCCTGACTCTCAACTCTCGTAACATTTCAAAGGTATCAATGCAGCGAACGATGAATACGTTTGCGTCCAGAACATATGACGTATCGACCATGCCTAAACCCCGCCATAGCCCAATGACTCGGCGTACCGTTGAAAAGTCTTTCCGTTCAAACCGGTCAATCGATATGCGTCCTGATAAAGGAGTTTTTCTGATTTAACGGCAAGTATCACGCTTGAGGCAAATTTGCGCCCCACCCTCATGTTTTGAGTGGCGTAGAAATTACCCCCGGACTTTCCAGTAGATGTTTTTCTGTGGTCACGAGCCCGGTAGGCCCTATAGAAAGCAAAAAACTCTGATTTGGAAATCAGGCCGAGGTCCAGAGTTCTGCGGGCTGCCACCAACTCACTGACTTTAAACAGCCGGGCCAATGTCTGAAAGGGCTTTTCGATCTCGGAAACAGTGGTCCATGTTTCCAGAAGGCGAGAAGCCGGGACTAGAAATTCGGCTGCGGCCTCGTTACAACTCTGTTCTATCGGGACATCTGACGGGCGGATTTCCCGGAGATCAAATGCAGCGCTACTCCCGTAACAAACATGGGCCAATTCATGGGCAAGAGTGAACATCTGTGCGGCCTTTGCATCCGAGCCATTTACAAAGGCAAGAGGAGCGTATTCATCAACCAGAACAAATCCTCGGAATTCTTCAACCTTCAAGCGCCGACGAGTGTTGTTGCCAACTACTCCATTCACCACCACCGTAATACCCGCCGTCTCCATGGACTCTCTCAGAAGACGAAAGGCGTCCTCCCAAGAACTGCAGTCCATAGACCATGACTCTGTAAAACCAAGGACTTGATTCATGAACTTGGCCGTTTTAGCAGGGGATGAGTCCGGCGTCATGGCCCCTACGAACGAAAGCGGCTCGCAATCGGTATCGAGAAGAAACTCCCGCAACCATGATTGCCTGAACTGCATGTCATATATGGTGTCGAGAAGTTCGGGACTGGGTTCCAGATATTCATCATCCTGGAGCGTCCTGTAATAGGGTATGGGTATTTCCTGTTTCGGCGGTTCGTCCAGCAGCAGGTAGCCCAGAGGAGTGTCCGTTCTCCGGGCGATAAGCTCGAGCTGTGAAAAGGTGGGTTGCTCCGTTCCGGAAACAAGTTCACGAATATTCTTCAGCTTTGGCTCCAAGTCGGATATTCCGATGCCGGAACGGGATAGCGCCCATTTCAAAACTTTCGGACTCACCCTCACTTTTGCCATATTAGCTCTCCAGGCAATTTGAAAATCATCCAATCGCACTATGATCGGTCGCCCTGCCCTCCCTAGAAGAAAGACTCTACAGACTTGAGGGCCTCTTCCATCTTTGAGTTGTCGGGGCCACCGGCCTGAGCCATGTCGGGTCGTCCTCCGCCGGAGCCACCAAGCACGGTAGCCGCTTTTTTTACTATGTTACCGGCATGGAACCTGTCAGTGAGGTCTTTGGTGACGATAGCCAGTAGGAGGCCCTTACCGTCGGCGTTTGCTCCGAGAAGCGCCACACCGGAACCCAGGGCGTCCTTGAGTCGATCTCCATATTCCCTGAGGGATTTAGGATCCGTGACATCTTCGAGGTTCTGGACTACCACACGTATTCCGTTAATCTCTTTCAGGCCCGACAGGATACTTTTTGAACCGGATCCCGAGGCAAGTTTCTGCTTGAGGGTCTCTACCTCACGCTCTTTGGCCTTCTTTTCGTCGAGCGTTTTCTCAAGCCTCTTCACGATGTCGCTCCTGGAGGCCTTGAGCCTGTCCGCGATCTGCCGGAGTTCGCTTTCCATGGCACGGACGTAGCGGACTGCGCCTGCGCCTGTGACTCCCTCAATGCGCCTGACCCCTGCCGCTATACCACCCTCGGACAGTATCTTGAACATGCCGATGTCTCCCGTTCGGCTGACGTGAGTGCCCCCGCACAGTTCCTTGCTGATGGCGCCCATGGATACCATCCTCACCATATCCCCGTATTTTTCACCGAACAGGGCCATGGCGCCTTCAGCGTGAGCCTGATCCACCGGGATGGTTTTCGATTCCACTGCGACGTTTTCCCTGATGGCGTCGTTGACCAGATCCTCAATCCTGTCTAGTTCCGCCTGTTCTATTGCAGAGAAATGAGTGAAGTCGAAACGGAACCTTCCAGGTTCAACCAGAGATCCACGCTGCCCGACATGTTCCCCGAGAATTTTCCTCAAGGCCCATTGCAGCAGGTGTGTGGCCGAATGGTTAGCCATTATTGCCTGTCGCCTTGCCTGATCCACGTCGAGAGCTATGTCCTGCCCGGTGGCGAACGAACCGGAATCCACCCTGACCTTGTGAGACGTCAAACCTGAAGCCGACTTGACTGTGTCCTCAACCGTCATCCTGCTTCCATTATCCTGTATGACACCCTGGTCGCCGACCTGTCCGCCGGATTCAGCGTAGAAAGGAGTTGTGTCACATACCAGCAGGCCCGATTCACCCTCTTCCAGCCTATCCACCACGGCGCCGTCCTTCACCAGGGCAATAACCTTGCCGGAGCCGGAAAGAGTCTCATAACCTGTGAACTTAACTTCAGCCTTACTGTCTGCCAGATCGAACTCAACCCCCTTACCGGCGCCCTGGCTTCCATCCCAGGCTTCCCTTGCAAGGCTTTTCTGTTTCGACATTTCCGCTTCGAAGCCGGCGTGATCGACAACGAGTCCAAGCTCGGTCGCCAGGTCCTGCGTCAGGTCCGGTGGGAATCCGAATGTGTCATACAGCTTGAAAACAACCGGCCCCGGAAGGACAGTCTGCCCCTGTTTCCTGACCCTGTCCGCCTCTTCCTCGAATAATATCAGTCCCCTGGAGAGTGTCTCAAGGAAACGCTCTTCCTCGTTCAGGATCACCTTGTTGATGAGGGTGCGGTGGGCCGCAAGCTCAGGGTACGCCCCGGACATGTGATCAATGACGACTCCGGAGGTGTCGAACAGGAACGGCTCATTAAGACCGATATACTTTCCGTACCGGATGGCCCGGCGCATGATCCTGCGGAGCACGTATCCCCTACCCTCGTTGGAAGGCAGCACCCCGTCCGAGATAAGGAAAGCGGCGGCCCGGCTGTGATCGGCTATAACCCTTATGGCGATGGAATCAAAGTCGTGACCTGAGCACTTCTTTTTGCTTAGTTCCTCAACCCTGCCGATAATGGGGACGAAAAGGTCCGATTCCCAGTTGCTGTCCTTACCCTGCAGGACGGCGGCCAGTCTCTCCAGCCCGAGGCCCGTGTCGATGGACGGCCTGGGTAGTGGAGTCATCTTCCCCGAGGAATCACGATCGAACTGCATGAAGACAAGGTTCCATAATTCGAGAAAACGATCACAATCGCATGCGGGTCCACAGACAGGATCACCACAACCCAGCCTCGGCCCCTGGTCTATATGAATCTCGGAACATGGACCGCACGGGCCGGTGTCTCCCATACTCCAGAAGTTTTCCTTCTCACCAAGCCTCTGTATGGGGTTGGACTTCTCGCCCAGAACCTTGCGCCATAATCCGTCAGCCTCATCATCATCAGTGTAAATGGTTACGTGGAGGTCTTTCTTCGGAAGGCCAAGGTCTTTAGTGAGGAATTCCCACGCAAACACTATGGCGTCCTGTTTGAAGTAATCTCCAAAGGAAAAATTGCCAAGCATCTCAAAGAAGGTGTGGTGACGAGCCGTATGTCCGACGTTTTCAAGGTCATTGTGCTTGCCGCTGACCCTGAGACATTTCTGTGAGGTGACAGCCCGCCTGTAATCA
>CAZVOU010000165.1:0-16103 GCA_964628605.1 uncultured Syntrophaceae bacterium | reverse complement strand
GGTCCGCCGGAGTTACCCTGATTTTGCTGTAAGGAAGCCTGTACCATGAGCCACAGTTCCTGAGAGTAAGCATATCGGCTAACCTCAATCCGACTTATCTCCCCAGCTTCGGATTTGCTGATTCTCTCCCCTCCCAATGGGTATCCCCAGCCCAGGACCTTGTCTCCAACCCGCAACTGATCACTATCGCCCAAGTCCAGTGGAACGACTTCCCCGTTTCTCTCTTCATAAGATTTGAATTCATTCGGGTCCATTTCAAGAACAGCAAAATCAGCAGAGTTACATATCCCTACAGGTTTCGCCCCATAGCTTCGTTTCTCTTTTCCATTCGATACCTGAACGCTTTCAGACATCGACACGGTGTGGGCGTTAGTGAGTATTAGTCCCTTTCGATTTGGGAAATTCCTGTCATCCCTGAAGAAGAAGCCACTTCCTTTTACCTGAGAAAAATCTGGAGATTTCCAAGGTTTATGGTAATAGGGCGACTTCTTCACTGAGAACACCCTGAGAACCTTGCACTCTATGGAATTATTGTCCGTATCGGCGCCCCAGGAGGGTTGCGACACCATTATGATCAGGATGCAGCTCACAAAAATGGAACCCATCAACCTCAGATATGAAACTGAAACAGACATTTTGTACATCCGGGAACGAATTTGTTTAGTCGGCACTATAACATGACAGGCAGGATATGGTGATGGGTGATGTTGATATAGTGAATATCCGTCTACGGGAGAACTCGCTACATGCTCTTGGCCGCCCAACGATAAATCTTTTCCGCCGCCTTGAAATGCTGAGCAGTGTTTAGGACAACGACGAGGTGCTCTTTGTCCTGGTTTTTAAACAGAGCCACTATGCACTTGCCGGCCATGTTGGTAAAGCCTGTCTTGGCGCCTGCGACAGGAAGGTTTCGGTCCAGGAGCCTATCATTTGAATAGAGTGGATAATCTTTCGATTTCTCGTTGAGAGTGGTCATTGTATATTTTTTCATACTCGAAATCTGGGAGATCAGAGGATACTTGAAAGCGTGATCGGCAATATGCGCCACATGCTGAGCAGTAGAAACATTGGGTTTCTTGGCCGGCAACTCTCTTCCGTCTTTTCGTCCAAGGATAAACTTGTGATCGAGTCCGCTCGGAGTAAAGATTTTCACGCTGGACGCCCCAAGTTCCAGGGCCTTTCTATTCATAGCCTGAATAAATCCAGCCCTGCCACCTTTCGGGTAAGCCCTGGCCAGGGCTTCAGCACAGTCATTACCCGATTCTATAAGCATGCCGTGAAGGAGATCATATACTGAAAAAATCTCGCCCGATCGAATTCCTACGGTATGTTTTTCGACCTCACGAATATCATGAGGAACCACAACCCTTGATTTAAGGTCCATTTCGTCGATGACAATCATTGCCGTGAGCAGTTTGGTAATCGATGCTATCGGTAGAGGAGCCCCATCGTTCTCCGCGAGGATAACCCTCTTTGAAGACCTGTCCACGCAGAAAAGGGCTTTAGCCTTAATTTTAAGATTGTTAGACGACACTTTGGGCAATGCTGGGACCCATGTTGATTTCGTCATCCTGGGTGGCTTGTATTGACTCTTCAGGCCGCTCAGGGAAGCTGGCTTTAACTGCGGACTAATATTTCGTTTCAGGGAAGATAGTTCGACGATTTCGGGAATTCTCGGCTGAGCATCCTTACCGAGATGCGGAACCTTTCCGGATTTACCCATTGGTGACGAAGAATGGGACGCTGGGGGGACACTCAAATTTTGCGGAGGTTGATTGACATTGTGATAAGAGCGGCCTGTTACAGCGCCAAGCGTTTCTCTCATCATGTTGTCAGAATGGGCCGGTTCAATGGCATGAGCAAAATGAATTGCCGTGACGTTCAATATAACTGCCAGGATCAAAAGTCTTGCTCGAACTGTTCTCAAGCCCTGATAACCTCTCTCCGTCCCCAGAACTCAATCATGAACCTCAGGCTCATAGAAGTAATTCTAGTCAGAGGGTGCAGAATAGTCAAGAAAAACAACTTTAGCCTAAGATTATAACATCTTGAACCAACAAGTATAAAACCTATTTAGATACTCCGTTGCCGCTAATCTGACAGGCTCCACGGAAACAATCGGGCGACGGATAAAAGTCTTTCTCTATCATGGCGTAAGCGCTGTGGTTGTGTATGGATTCAAAGTTTTCCGCCTCAATCCTGTACCAGGGGAAATTATTTTTTTCCCTCAGACGCGATAACGCCGACCTGACCACGTCCTCAACAAACATAGGATTGTCAAATGCCTTTTCCGTGACGTATTTCTCGTCGGGTCGTTTAAGAAGTGAGTAAATTTCAGAACTTACCGATGACTCAACAATCTCTATTATCTCTTCAATCCAGAAGAATTTGTTGAAGCGTAACTGAACCCTGACGAGCCCGCGCTGGTTATGGGCTCCGTAAGCCGATATTTCCTTGGAGCACGGACAAACTGTAGTGACAGGAACCTCCACCCCGACGATCAAATCAAAACTATCGGCCAACGATCCCCTCATAAAACAGGTATAGGACATCAATCCCGGAGTGGCAGTGACCGGGGCGGCTTTTTCCACAAAATAAGGGAACTCTACGTTCATATGAGCGCTTCTGGCGTGCAGACGCGTTTTTATTCGTTCAAGCACTTCCTGGAATTTCTGCATGGAGATTTCACCTCTGTACTCATTGAGCACCTCGATGAAACGACTCATGTGAGTTCCCTTAAAATCATGCGGGAGATTGACGAACAAATCAAATATACCAACGGTGTGCTGTAAACTCTTGGCTCTGTCCCTAACGCTAATCGGGTATCGCAGGCCTTTGACACCTACTTTGTCTATGGGAATGTTTCGCTCGTCGGGAAGGCTCTGGATGTCGGGTATGGTGTTGATGTCCAACTCTAACTCCTCGGAACTTATTAACTGTGTCAATTCTGGCTCTAACAGCTCAACTCCTGATATACGTAGCTCTTGATGTGTCAGATTCCCAGACTGAAACACTATGTAACATATCTGCGCATTCAGGTATAATTATCTGTAGCTCACGAAATATGTGCGCAGCTATATTTTCAGCCGACGGTTCAATTACGTCGAAGGGAGGTATGTCGTTGAGGTAAGCGTGATCAAGCTTTTCCATGATCTCGTTGGCGGCCTTTTTCATGTCTCCAAAGTCGATAACCATGCCACCCGGACCAGGGGACTCCGAGCGCGCAATCACGTGAACCCTGTAATTATGACCGTGAAGATGTTCGCATTTCCCTTTGTACTCTCTAAGCCGGTGGGCAGCGGAAAAGCCTGTTATTATTTCGACTTCATACATTGTGTCGTCCTCAAAAACTGGTGATGTAAAGTGTTAATAAACAACATTAAAAAATAGATTAAACCCGTGGAATGTGTCAATGAAAATTTAGAAATAGATTGACAACGCTCCATGCTGGGACTATATCATCTCTCAACTCCCCGGAGGACCTGCCTAACCACTAGGTTCCTTTCGGGAAACCGTTTTCAGGAGTTTTTTATGACGGCTTTCCGACATGGAATCGTACTCATGTTAGCACAACTTTGCTTGTTTTTGCTCATACACCCCGAAAATTCGTTTAGCCAGAGTTCGCATTTTCGTTCCGCATCCAATTCTGTTTCTTCCAAGAGCGGGGTGGGATTTGCAAATGAACTAAAAGAAGTCGCCTCGGACTCATCATCCCGTGGCCGCATAGGCTTGACGCCTGTTCCTTACAAGCCTGAACCGGTGAACCAGAAAGACGAGCCAATAGGGGCAATAAGATCACTATATCCTGATGTCAGAGATCTGATCAAAAAGGTGAACCGATCCGTGGTATCCATAAGGATGCTGGACGGAGGGTCATCCTGGTCATTTGGGAATCTGGGGCTTAACTCGGACGCAAACAGTAAAGCCACCGGATATGGCTCAGGCTTCATAATTTCCTCTACAGGTCATATTATCACGAATGAACATGTGTTGCGCAATGGTACCCAGATTGAGGTTGAGCTTCTGACCGGGGCGAAATACATTGCGCGAACTCTTTTCAAAGACCCCAAGAACGACATAGCGCTTGTGAAGATAGACGCAACAGGTCTGGAGCCCGTGAAAATGGGTAATTCCGACAGTGTTGACCTGGGAGAGTGGGTCATTGGAATCGGGAACCCCTATGGAATAGGCCAATCCATAATGATCGGCATAGTCAGCGCGCAGAAAAGAATGATACCAGGCTCAGGATACCCTCCCTTGATCCAGATAGATGCGGCCATGAACCTTGGAAATTCGGGTGGTCCGCTTTTCAACATGCAAGGCGAGGTCATAGGTATCAACACTATCCTTCTATGGAAAAGCCAGGGCATCGGTTTTGCCACGCCTATTAACACGGCAAGGGATTTCCTTGAACGCAAGAACCATCCGCCTCTGAAAGCGGCTTCGGCGTCGAATCCAGGCGCGCTCGGTCCAGAACCGGATCATCCCCGATCCTTGTCGGAAGCCTTTAATCCATTAGACCCGCCGTGGAAATCAAAAAGATAGCTTTGGTGAATTAACCCAGGGAAAATAGGTAGCTAGGGATGAAAGAAAAAAAAGAAGCCGGCAAGACATCGAAGTTAAAAGAGAGACTGATGATGGAGAAGCCCAGGGTTTGGGACTCCATCTCCGAACAGGATAAACAAGCTGTAAAAGATTACGCCGAGGGCTACAAGGAATTCCTGAATACGGCCAGAACAGAGAGAAAGTGTGTCTCCGTGTTTCTGGATATGGCTAGGGAGAACGGTTTTAAAGACATTTTCCAGTCGGATCAATCGGACTCGAAAGTTTATTTCAATTCTCGTGGAAAGCTGCTGGCTCTTGCTGTAATGGGCTCAGCACCTGTTACCGAGGGAGTGAGGATAGTCACTTCTCACATTGACAGTCCGAGACTTGATCTGAAGCCGAACCCACTTTACGAGGACCTTGGCTTGGCAATGTTAAAAACCCACTATTACGGCGGTATAAAAAAATATCAGTGGGTGGCAAGATCATTGGCCATGGTCGGAACAATAGTCCGTCATGACGGAGAGGTAGTGGAGATAGAAATCGGCATTGATCCGAAAGATCCGGTCATAACGATTCCAGACCTGCTTCCGCATTTGTCACGCAAGCAAATGGAACAGAAAGCGTCTGAGTTTATCCCTGCCGAAAACCTGAATGTGATAATCGCTGGAACCCCCTATGAGGACAAGGACGCCTCAGATCGGGTCAAGCTGGCGGCGCTGGAATTACTGAACAATAAATACGGAATAACAGAAGAGGACTTTGTGAGTTCCGAAATAGAAATAGTGCCGGCGGACGCTGTTAGGGACGCCGGTCTCGACCGATCCATGGTGGCGGGTTACGGTCAGGATGACAGGGTATGCGCCTTCACAAGCGTCACTGCGCTTATGAGCGCCGAAAAGCCGTCACATACCGCCATAGCCATCTGTTACGATAAGGAAGAAATAGGCTCGGAGGGAAATACCAGCGCCAAGTCTTTTGCCCTGGAAACTTTTCTTTACGAATTACTTGAAAAAACCGGCCTGGAGCCTTCTCAAAGGAATATTCGAAAAATATTCACATCCGGAAAAGCTCTGTCCGGTGACGTTACTGCGGCTGTCGATCCTACCTATTCTGAAATGTATGAAAAAAGAAACAATTCCAGAATTGGTCATGGTATTGGAATAACAAAATATACCGGTAGCGGCGGCAAGTATATGGGCTCGGACGCAAACGCCGAGTATGCTTCGTGGGTGAGACGTCTTTTCAATGATAGCCAGGTGGTTTGGCAAACAGCGGGCCTTGGAAAGGTTGATGAGGGCGGTGGGGGAACGGTAGCAAAATATCTGGCAAACGCCGGTATAGACATCATTGACTGCGGGCCTCCAATCCTGGGGATGCACTCTCCTTTCGAACTTTGCGCAAAGGAT
The DNA here is from genome assembly GCA_964628605.1 of uncultured Syntrophaceae bacterium. Classification (GTDB taxonomy): domain Bacteria; phylum Desulfobacterota; class Desulfomonilia; order Desulfomonilales; family Desulfomonilaceae; genus CAITZA01. The sequence continues at coordinate 10,149 of CAZVOU010000165.1, read as the reverse complement.
GACATCTGGATGTGTTTTAAGGCATACAGGGCATTCCTCTCCAGTTGAAATTGCAACGTAACAAAAACGAATGAACATTTTGACTGATTGTAACGAATTACATCAATTAGCGGACGCGCTGAGTGGTTCTTGTTGACGTGTCAATCAAATATTTTACGAACTTGCTCAACTGTGCAAAGCGCCGTAAATGATTCCCATCGGGCGTGGAAGCAGTCTAAAAGGTTGACTTTGTGAGCTTGTTACCATAGTTTCACAGAATACTTCGCCTCGGAGAAAAAATTACCACAGTGCTTCTATTCCCTGAAACAATTCTCAGTTTCCTTTGTCTTACGATATCAAGTTTGGCAGTCATCCCGAAATTAAAATCGGGCATTGATGGCGATGAAGAACTTGTGGCCCGATGTAACCAAGGGGATCGCGAGGCGTTTAATGAGCTTGTCCTGAAGTATCAAAAGAAAATTTTTAATGTGGCTTACCGGTTTGTTGGTGACCAGGAAGAGGCAAATGATTTAGCTCAGGAAATTTTTGCTGCGGCCTATCAGAATCTCAAGAAATTCAGGGGCGATTCAAAATTTTCCACATGGCTTTTTCAAATAGCAACCAACAGGGGTAAGAACCGGTTCAAGTATCTAAAGAGGCGAGGTTTTTTTGTAAACAAATCGTCTCAGAATCAGGACGACGAAGGTGAGGGTTATCAGAAAGTAGTTCCGGATTTTTCTACAAATCCTGAAAACATTCTTTCCAGCAGGCAAGTTCAGAAAGTTGTTCAGGATGCGATTGAGGCGCTGGAACCGGATCATCGGGAAATAGTAATCTTGAGAGATATAGAAGGTTTTTCATACGAAGAAATTGCCCAAATGCTCGATCTGCCGGAAGGAACTACCAAGTCTCGCCTGCATAGGGCCAGGATGGTCATTAAAGAAAAACTTAAGAAGGTCTTGTCATGATGGACTGTGAAAATGTTAGCTCTTTATATGGAAAGATATTTGACGGAGAGGCTGATGACGCCGATCATAAGGCCTTGGAAGACCACCTGAGAGTGTGCAGTGACTGCAAGGATGACTACAACTGGTACAAATTTTCACTTCAGGCCCTTAACAATCTCGAACCCGTGTCTCCTCCAACAGATTTCCTTGAACAGCTCAACAAAAGAATCCAGCCCAGATCAAAACTCACCGGTTTTAAATATTTTGTAAGAAATTTCCTGGATTCCATTCCACAGCTTCCTGTTCCTGTGGGAGTAGCGTCATTGGCACTAATTGCCATTTTTGCTTTCATGATTTACAACAATGCGCCTGTAGACTCAGGTTTAGGGATTGCGCCTCTTGGTGGCGCCAAAAGTATTGCCGCCTCTGTGGAAAGTAACTCGGCTGCCAAGGTTGCGCAAAGTTCCGGTGAAACTGCAACAGCGCCTACCGGATCAACAGCGCGTCTGCCGATGATAGCGTCCAACCTTGCTCCTGCGGCGACTCAGGTCAGCGCTATGCCAGCTTGGCGCTTTCCGACGATAGCCGATGAAATAGGCGGAGATAATCTCACAGTGGAAAGCCCCAGAATTGACCTCGCAGTAGAATCCCTCCGAAAAGTCCTCCCCAATATTCAGGGTCAAATAGTAGATGAAAGAACTAGAAACAGTTTTGGGGATGTGATGGTGGGTGTGGTTATACCGAGCAACAAATATGCTGACCTTGCCACGGCTCTAATCAATCATGGATCGGTAGAAGCCGGCGCCCTTCAGATTGAAGGAAAGGCTTTGGTTCCGTCAAAAACCAATTCGAACCAACTCCATCTCTATATCAGGTTTACCCGATCAACTCAGTGATATAAAAATAATTACAATATATTTGGAAAGGACGGGAAAAATTTGAAGCTCGGGATTGTAGGGTTGCCGGGTTGCGGCAAGACTGTTGTCTTCAAGGCCTTGACCGGCGGGGTCGAGGTTTTGGAGCGTAAGGGACGCCAGGAGCCAGGCATTGGTGTCGTAAAAGTTACGGATTATAGACTTGATTTTCTTGCCGATTACCACAAACCCAAAAAGGTTACCCCGGTTCATGTGGAATATCTTGATATCTCAGGATTGAGTGGTGATTCCAAACCGGGCCAATCCCTTGGAGATAAGATTCTCACACACATCAGGCCTGTTGAAGCCTTGGTAATAGTCTTGAGATATTTTGACTCTCCCACCATGGATGACCCCGATCCAGTCCGGGATTATAACCGTATAGAAGATGAAATGATTCTTTCTGACCTGGTCACTGTAGAAAAGAGGCTTGAACGTATAGCCAAAGAAATACAACGAGGAAAGAAAGAGGCCATTGAAGAGCACGATCTTCTGGAACAGGCCAAGAAAGCGCTGGACGAAGGCAAACCGTTACGCCTCTCACCTGCGATCGTTCAGTCCGAGAAAATGAGAGGGTTCGCCTTTCTCTCGGCAAAACCTGAGCTTGTTCTGGTAAACGCCGGAGAGGAAAAAACAAAAGACGACATTCTTGAAGTTATTAACAGGTTGTCAAGTTTACCCGCCATGTCTTGCGACGTGATGGTAGATTGGCTTTATGCCGACACAGAAGCCGAAATAGCCAGGCTTTCTCCGGAAGAAGCTGAAGAATTCCTTTTGGAAATGTCACTCGAGGAAGGCGCGAAGGACAGGATCATTCGCAAGTCTTTCGATTTACTAAATCTGATCGTTTTTCTGACAGCTGGCGAACCCGAGGTAAGGGCATGGCCGCTTATCAATGGAAAGTCGGCGTTGAAAGCTGCAGGCGTGATTCATTCCGATATAGAGCGTGGATTCATACGCGCTGAAGTGGTGGCGTTCAATGACTTCAAACAACATGGATCCATGGCAGCTGCTTCAAAATCAGGCAAGGTGAGACTGGAAGGAAAGGATTACATCATGCAGGACGGGGACATCGTCCTGTTCAGATTTAATGTTTAGACACACCGTCCCAGGTCTCTGGTTCTCCTTGCCCGTTCTCGGAAATGTTTTCATATCACGGTTGTATCATCATGAATCAACACACCAAAAACTCTGGAACTGAAAATAAGGGACCATGGAGTAAATATTATATATGGATACGTCTGTAAAAAGTCTGGGAGAGCCAAAAATAGCGTCACCTGTTCGGGCTTCTGAGTGGGTTGTTGATCGGGAACGGGTTTTATACAGCCTCTCGGTGGGTGATCTGGAAAAGGACATGGCGGCAGGGAGCGCACCCGTTTCTTTTGTGAAGGCAGGACCGCGGAGCAACATTTATTTTGATGTTAGCAAGCTGAAGTGCGCAATAGTCACATGCGGAGGGCTTTGCCCCGGTCTGAACAATGTCATAAGATCAATAGTTCTGACTCTTTATCATGCATATGGAGTTCGAAACATTCTCGGAATCCGTTACGGATTACAGGGTTTTATTCCGAAATACGGTCATTCTGTTCTGGAACTAAGGCCGGATGTTGTCTCCGAAATCAATGAGCTTGGTGGAACCATCCTGTCATCATCCAGGGGCCCACAAGACATCGGAGAGATAGTAGACGCCCTGGAACGAATGAACATCGGGATTTTATTCCTTATTGGAGGGGATGGCACTTTCAGGGCGGCCTCCAGGATTTATCAGGAAATAGAAGCGCGTCAGGACAAGATTTCAGTGATTGGAATACCGAAGACAATAGACAACGACATCCTCTTCCTTTCTAGGTCCTTTGGTTTCAACACCGCTGTGAGCATTGCAGCAGAAGTAATTGGTTGTGCTCATGTAGAAGCCAACGGGGCCCCAAACGGAATAGGTCTTGTAAAATTGATGGGAAGGGAATCGGGTTTCATTGCCGCAAACGCCGCGCTCGACAAGAGGTACGCCAATTTTGTTCTGATCCCAGAGGCCGACTTCGAGATGGAAGGCCCTGAAGGTTTTTTGGCAATTCTGGAAAGAAGAATTCTGGATAAACATCACGCAGTGATTGTGGCCGCTGAAGGGGCAGGTCAGAAATATTGCGGCATAAACGGGACTGATCAATCCGGGAACAGACGGCTTGGTGACATCGGAATATATCTAAAAGATAGAATTACCTCATATTTTAAAGAAAGAAATATTGAGATCAATCTAAAATACATGGATCCCAGTTACACCATCAGATCAGTGCCTGCCACCTCCGATGACTCAGTTTTTTGCGGTTTTCTGGGCCAAAATGCAGTGCATGTGGCAATGGCGGGTAAGACCGACGCAATGGTTGGCATCTGGAACGAACAATTTGTATGTGTTCCATTTGACATCGTCACTACTGGACGAAAAAAAGTGGACCTGAATGGTGAACTCTGGAGCAGTGTCCGGGAAGCAACAGGTCAACCCTTATTTATAAAGAATAATAAAGATATATGCTAAAAGGTTAAATACTGTGGTTTCATTTCCGTCTTCTCTCCAACCTTCCAGATTGGGCTGTTGATGTTAAATATTGTCATTTTCGCTTCATTTTGGTAAACTGAATCCTGGATATGTTGGGGAGAGGGTATAAGGGCCTTTATGCAAATATTTGGGGAATGGCGGAACTTTTAGGGCTTGCCGTTGTCTCACGCAGTAAAGGTGTACTTTCTTTCACACTTCAGGAGGTATGATATGTTTAGGAAGTCGATTTTCGCTCTGGCGGCGGTAGCTCTAGTTGTTGTCGCTATTTCGCCGGTGACGTCGGAGGCGTTTTTTGTCGCCACAGCCAAGAATTTTCGTGGAGCGTTGTATCAGGGAGTTGGACCGACCCCCGGGCACGCTTCTGAAATGGCTATAGTAAAATGTTCGCAGGATTCGTTTGCTCCAAGAAGTTGCAGGGTAGTTGGGGTGCGCATGGAATGCCCCCCACCTGTTTGCGCTCCAAGGAAAACTGCAAAAAAGACCAGTTACAGGACCTCTGCCCCTGCCTCTTACTCCATGGGCAGGCCAATGCAATAGTTGGACGTTCCAATAAAATTATTCCAGCGCTCGGGTTGAATCAACCCGAGCGTTTGTTCTTGGACCCACTATGCTGAAATACCTAAAATTGTTTTTTGCCGCAGTCATTGTGGCTCTAGCCTTTTACGGACTGTTCAGAGTTCTTTCCGATAGATTGGACCAGACAGACGGCAAGAAAGCAGTCGAAGCCGCCCATCCCTTTGTCCAGGGTGTATCAAGCGCCGCCGGTGAAAAATTAAAGCAAACACTAAAAGAAACCCCCGACCCAAAACTGGAAGAGGATTCAGAACTTATTTCCAGAAAACTTTACCCAATTGTCAAAGGAGCCTTGAAGGGCCAACTGGAGGCCATAAAAAATGATCCCAACCCCTCAGAGCTGGCAGAGACAATGGTTCAGACGGGCAAACAAGTGACGGAGAATCTGGTCAAGCCCTTTGCAGAAGGCGTTTCTCAGGGGTCCCAATCGGTTCTGCAGGGGGTGGATCGAGGGTTAGAGGAATTGAGGAAATTTCACGACAAGAACAAAGACATCGTGGAAGGGGTTCAATCGGGCCTGAAGGCCTTGGGGATTCAAATCGAAAAATCACCATCAACGTCGAACCCGGTCAATTCCAGCAAGCCCGTGGAACCTGATTCCTTACCGGGCGGTTCGCTCAAACCTTAAATCCAACATCCAGCGCCACATTTTTCAATGTAGTTCCCACCAGCCTGCGCTTTACAGGCTCCCTCGTTTAGTTTAGGATTGACACCCGGTACTGTTTCCGGATTAGTGTCTACTTCCAAGAGTTGGACAACGAAGCTGGACACAGGATTCAAATCAAGTTTCCAGGCAAGATAAAACAGATGAAATATCTAAATATTACCGTCGAACAGTTGGTCCTTGGGGAAATAAGGTTTAAAAAAGTTTTTATAGCCGGGGAACGTTTGAATTCTTTTTTAAGCATTATTACGCTTCTTTTCCTTGTAACTGTTATTGGTTCAATGTCGATACCGCATCTCTGCTACGCCGACAATTCATGCGCCCCGGTGGCCGGATTTTTGATCCCGAAAGAAAGGGAGAGCATTGTCGAGAAATCCTTGATTGCCGGTTACTCTCTATTCTTCAAAGAGAAATCTTCAAACCCTTCTCAATACTATATCAAAAAATATTATGGCGATACGGAAGAATCACTTCTGGAATCCTTGGCGGAATTGCTGAAGAATCCATGTGTTAAAGCCATTGTTGCGCCTTATGACGTAAAAGGGACTCAACAGCTGGTGGACGCCGCCACTGTTTCCGAGCGCCTGATTTTTGTTTCACATCCGTCAGTCAGATTTGTCTCGGGTGAAATATGCCGGCCTAATGTATTCAGACTATCCCCAAACACTTATGTTTCATCACAGCCTCTTGCCCGCTGGGCATTTTCGAATCTGGGACACAAGGTCTTCATCGTCAATGAGGATTCTTTAGTAGCCGATGAACAGGCCGATTTTTTCGCATTGGGCATTGAGAAAATCGGAGGCTCATTCGGCGACAGATATATAATCAGAAAGGATTCTTCTGGGTTTGAGGCCATCTTGGAAAGATTGAAAGAAGTCAAACCCGATTTTGTTTTTGCTGCCCTTTCAGGGGAAACTGCAAGCGCTTTTTTGAAGACATTTAAAGAGTCAGGCATGATGTCAAAATTTCCAGTAGTCGGAGTCGATAGCTTAACTTCATTCCCGCAACCCTTGAAAACCATGGGGGAGGATGGTCTCGGTATAAAGACTCTGTCTTCAATCAAAGATCCGTTGAATCTGGCAAAATCGTTGGCCGGTGAAATGACAGAACCTGTGAATATGGAAATGGCGGCACAGGGATATGACATTGCTAATGTCTTGTTCTCATGTATTCAGAAAGGTGTATTTTCGGACGGACAAAATCAAAAGCCCTATGAATTCGTCAGTAAACTTTCTCTTGAAGGTCTTCGGGGGGTTGTCCGTTTCGACGCCAATGGAGACGCCGTAATTCCTATGGCAGTCGGACATTGGGAAAGTGATTCTCTAGGCGGATTTAAAAGAATAGTTGATGAACAATTAGAGCCTTGTCGCTCCATTGATTTCGGATGCGGTGGGGTAGGCTTTCCTGATCGTCCCGAGCCTCTGGCTGAAAACTCAAATCAAGGCCTCTGGGAAGAGCATCAGCAATAAAAACTGAAAAAACATGTAATTAATAAAAGAACCTCTTTGCTGACTTAGCCATTGACAAAAACAAGTGTTTTCTGTTATCGTACACTTAAGCAATTTTTTTATGAGGGAAATTTAGTTTCTCCAGGGGGTAAAGGGAGACCTCGAGAAACTCGTATGGAAGGAGTAGTGTATGAAATCGAGACTACTTGTAAGCGTTTTGGTGGTCGGTGTCATGATGGTGGCCATCTCTGCGCCGACATTCGCTGGAGGCCCCGTTTGTAAGCCGCCAATGTGCCCGCCGCCGATGTGTGGTCCACAACCCATGTGCGGCCCGCAACCGATGTGCGGTCCTCCGCCTTGCCCGCCCCCGTCATGCGAGCCTGGCCCCCTGACCAAGATATTTTCTGGCGCGTTCAATATCGTGACAGGTGTTATCGGACTTCCGTTTAAAGTCGTCGATAAATTGATCGATTGCTTTGACTGCTCTCCGCCGGTTTGTGGTCCCAGAATGGCCTGCGGGCCCGCCGCAATAGTGCCGCCGGTCGTGTGCGCTCCGATCATCAAGTGCGCCCCTCCAGTGTGTGCGCCCCCAGTTTGCGGTCCGATGCCTGCTTACGGCAGACCCATGCCGTCTAAAATGGGATACGGCAACAGCGCTCCGGTCAGAATGTCCCCGATGTCAAAGTCGGCCAAAGGCTCGGACAGCTTGCTCGCAGCCCCAAATGAGGGTGTTTTTGGAAGCGTTTGGTAATCGGCAGAATAACCGGTTTAAACCTGAAACTATAAAAAGGGATCGTTATGATCCCTTTTTTGCGTTCTTGGCGAACCTTTAGTATTGTTATTTCTCATCAGTCCCAACGTCTTAGTCTGAAGATTCTGTCTTTGGCAAAATTTATCTCTTTCATCTTTTCTCCATCTCCACCAGTTTGTGTCCCGGCATCCGGGTGATGTATCCTGGCAAGCCGTTTCCAGGCTTTAAGAGTTTCTTCTTTGGTGGCGTCCGGAGAGATTTCCAGTACAGCAAAATATTTCCTTATGCTGAATTCAAAAGTGTTTACAGAAGAAGCCCTATGCCTGTGCTCGAATTCTGGGGGAACCCTCGTTTCTGTTCCTCTTTTTCTCATTTGTTCTTTCCACCTGAGCCACGCCCTGGAACTGATGATTATCCTTAACAGCTTCATTCGTTCATCAAAATCCTTCTGGGTGATGGGCGAGATTCGGCGAAGTGTCTGAAAAAGTTCTTCCACCACAAATAACGATAGCTGTGTGACATGGCGAGGATTTGGATCACAGGGGCCGAGTAGGTGGGCGAGTCTTCTTTTGAAAGCAGTCAGTTCCGTGCTCTCCACTTCTGAATGTTTGTAACAGCGGCCGTCATTGAAAGCAGGCGCCTGACTGCACTGTTGTAAACCCCCGCTGTTGGCCCCGAGCCATTCGTAACCGAGACATCTCTCCGGATTGATGTCTACCACCCACAAACCATTTTCGGGATCTTTCTCGATAGAACGTAGATTCAGGTTTCTGTTTATATGCCTGAACACCCTGTTCAATCTGTAATCGGAAAGACAGAAGGCTTTTGCCAGCACATCTTTCGCAATGCCCGGTCTCTCTCGAATCAATCCCAAAATTGTTTCTTCAACATCCATTTATGAACACTGCCTAAGAAATGAAAAAATTCTAGGCCCCTTTCTAGTGGCGGGCAATACAAAATAAGCTTCATCATTTTTGGAATTATTGCAAGCGACTGGTTCATCAGGACAGGAAAAAGGTGATGTCGGACGGAATGTGGAAGGAAAAAAAGCCCGACTGAACATTTGAGCTGGGAGGGAGGCGATTCAAGGACAGTCGGGCTTTGTAAGTTTTTCCTTGAAGCGCCCTGAGAAATCTTTATTAAGCGGCGATCCCTCCACGAACCCGCCACTTGTCAATCATGAAGACTAGAAGATGAATCCCATTTCGACGTATCCACCGTCCATGGCTGTGTCAATACTTTTGGCGTCACTGTATTTCTTCTTGTAGGTCAGGTAACGGTAGCCACCCTTCACAAAACCTGACCGACCATTGTCAAATGTCAGTGTGTATTTCAAGCCTGCGCTAAAATCGCCTCCCTGGGCGTCATTCAGGAAAGCCACTCCGGCTTTAGCCTCGCAAGATAACGTGTTGGACGGTCTCGGAGACTTAAGGCACTTTTCAAATTCAATTCCGGTAAGGAGCATGTTGAGATCGTTGTCGAATGTTGAGCCGCAGCATCCGGGCTGCAACACACTCAAACGCTCATTCAATCTGACATAGTCAGCAAAAAGGCCAACTCTTGATGATGGTGTCAGGATCGGGTCATACACCAGCCCCATTCTCTGGTAAAGCCTCTCCCATTTCGATCTGATGCCCTGACCAGTCGAGAAATTCATTGTCCCAAACTGGAAGAAAGTGTCCGGATTGGTAGAGGCCTCAAAGGACGTTGGCATAATGGAATACTGCATGGACCAACGAGGTTGAAATCTATATTTGGCCGAAATGGTCGGCACTACTGCGTGAGCCGGTAAACCAAGTTGTGAGTTGAAATCCACTCTGGGGTCATTACCAAAGCCACCCCAACCCCAACCAAAGTTGGTCGACCAAAGGGTCGCGTTCCCTCTTGTTCGGGCAAAAAGAATTTGAGCGTCAAGTTCCCAGCCCTTTACCCTACTCACAGGCAGACAGCACTGATCCGCAATCTGTTTACCAGCCAGGCGTGGATCCTGCGCCATCGCCGAATACGGCATGTAACCCTGTAATGGTTTCACTTTTGTGATTGGCTTTCCCTTCACCTTGGAAATAATCTGCGGATTGGAATAAGCCGAGGCGTATAGGTCTTCCCTTGAGTCGTTACCACCAGCCTTCATCAGGTTCCAGGCCATAGCTTGACTTGCGAAGATCATTGACATAATAAATAGACATACCAATAGCATACGGGGCTTCATTAGTTTCATACCCTCCCTCCCAGGAGCAACGATTTGTTAAAACGGGACTTTACAGATAAGAAAAAATATGTCAACAAAAAATAACATAAAAAGTGATATTTATAGTTATTATC
>CAZVOU010000164.1:0-13190 GCA_964628605.1 uncultured Syntrophaceae bacterium | reverse complement strand
CATTATTATTTAATATTAATGCAAATGTCAAGTTTTATGAGATCTCTTGTCAGTTAAGCTTTTTGAAGCATTGGCCACTGATCCGGTATAACCTGACCGGTCTCAAATCAACGCTGTAATCCACGATATCTTTGTGATAGTGTGATAAGAAGTCCCAATTTCATGAATCTCCCTAACGGGGCTGTTTACCATGGAGTCCAAAGAGACTCAAAAGTCCCTCACTACGCAAATTGCCACCGGCGCCATATTTACCACTGTGGCTGTCCTGATGAACCGCGCTTCGGGTATGGCGCTTCAGATGATCCTTGTGAGAATGATATCGGTTGACGGGTTCGGATTATTCAAACTGGCGGTAGAACTTTCTTCATTCGGTATAATGTTCGTGACTTTTTTTGTTGGCGGGGTGTCGGCAAGCTCTACCACCAGAATTGTCTCGCTTCACATGGCGTCTCAACGAAGGGGCAGAATACGCAGCACTGTTGGCGCCAGTCTCCTCTCAGTGACGGTTTTGTCGGTTGTTCTTTTCCTGGCCCTTTATTTTCCCATGGAAACGTTTCTTGAGAGGTTTTTTAAAATCAGGACTGATCTTCTGGAGGAGTCCGTCCATTTTTTCCGTTTGTTTTTTCTTTATATTTTGCTTTCAAGTATCAGCATGGTCTTATCAGCGTCTTTGAGGAGTTCAGAGTTCTTCAAGGTTTATTCTCTGACAGAATCGTTGTCGAATTTGTTAAGGGTATTACTGATCCCGTTGCTGATTTACTTGGGGTGGGGGCTTGACGGGATAGTATGGGGTTGGTCTGCCGCGCTATTGGTGGGGATAATTCCCGGAATGTGGGTTCTTGAAAGATTTACTCGTGGTCAGCGCGACGATTCTAATTGGTTTAAGTCCATTTTTGCGGACTTGAGAGCGATGACGTCTTTTGGAGTGCCGGTATTTTTCGCCACACTTGCCAGCACAGTTTACTATTCGGCCGACATTATAATCCTGGGTTATTTCATGCCTATCAAATTTGTGGGCATATATAGCGCGGGGGTTGTGGTGGTTCATTCCCTGCTGTACCTGTTCAGCGGACTTGAGACGGCTCTGTTCCCGATATTATCGGCGTCTCTGGACAAGGATCAGGGAGGACAGGAAGCCCGTATACTTAATAGGGGATATCGTCTGCTGTGTTTGGTGACGTTTCCGGCCGCAATCTACTCATTCTGCATGGCGCCCTATATGATAAGATTTCTTTTTGGTCTGGACTATCTGGATTCGGCGGTTCCGGCGAGAATTCTCTCGATACTGATCCTTGTCTGGGCGGCGATGCCGGCGGGAGTGTTGTTCCTGAGCACCGGCCGGCCGGAGATAAATGCCAGGCTGGGTGTCGTTTCTGCGTTGATCAATGTAGCTGCCAACTTTTCCCTGATTCCATTTCTGGGAATCCAGGGAGCGGCCATAGCCAGTGTTACAAGCCGTTCGTATGCGGCCCTGGAAGGAGTGAGGATATGTAAAACTCTCTTTGGAGCCGCTTTTCCCTGGAACTACTCTGTACGGGTATTTTTTTTCAGCGCCGTTTCAGTCATTCCGATTCTTCCCTCATTCTTGCTTTTCCCTGTGACCGGAAGTTTCTTTCAGACATTGATTGTCTTGGCTCTGACGGGTCTTTTTTACTTCCTGATCACCGCTTCGCTGATTCTGAGATCGTCGGTTTTGGATCAAGAGGACCGAAGAATATTAGTCAAGCTGGTGGAGAAAACCCCTCTTAAACCATTGGTTTCAATCTTGGGCGAAAGATGATGTCAAACGTAGCTGCAAATGGAAATAGGCCGATATTCATTCTTTACCTGATTTATGGTTTCAGGATAGGAGGCGCTGAACGACATCTTCTTGACTTGTGCAAGGGGCTTGATCGCCGGAGGTTCAGACCGGAAATAATATATTTTCATCGCGACGAGCAGATGTTGGATGAATTCAGGCAGGCAGGCATTCCATGCTCTATTTTTCCGGCTGCCGCAGGGGAACTTTGCTGCGCGGAAATCTACGGATTATCCAGGATTATCAAAAAACTATCACCGGACATTGTCCACGTTCATCTTTTCCATGCCAGCAGATTTGGAGCCATGGCTGCCTATATCGCAGGAATGAAGCGGATTGTCAGGACGAAACACAATGTTTCAGACCCTGAAGCCAGACTTGGGAAAAAGGACAGAATATGGAGGACGCTATACCCGTTAATGCTTGAGCGCACTGTAGCTGTCTCAAAAGCAATTGCCAGAGAGATAGACAGCCCTTATGTGATTTACAACGGAGTGGACACCGATTACTTTGATTCGGGCGCGATAGATGAGAATTATCGCAAGGAATGTGTCAAAGAGTTCCAGGTGGAAGGAAACCCGGTAATTGGAATAGCAGCTCGCCTCACCAAACAAAAGGGTCACACCGTGCTGATCAGAGCCTTCAGTCAATTGCTCGGGGATTGGCCTGACGCTCGGCTACTGATAGCAGGAGATGGTGAAGAACGTTCCACACTTGAAAACCTGACAGGCGATCTTGGACTATTCGAGAGAGTCACGTTTCTTGGGTCTATAAGAAATGTTCGTGAGTTTCTCTCGATTTTGGATCTATTCGTCCATCCTTCCTTATTCGAGGGGCTTGGAATAGCGGTGATTGAGGCTATGTCGATGGGGTTACCGATAGTAGCGAGCAAAGTGGACGGTTTGGCTGAACTGATATCAGATGGGGTGGAGGGATTGTTGGTTGAACCGGGCAATCCTGGTGAACTGTGTCAGGCCATGAACCGAATACTGGGTAACTCTGCTCTTGGCGCAAAGCTAGGCAGTCAGGCACGAACAAAAGCCGTCGATCAGTTCAGTCTCAAGACAATGGTGCAAAAATACCAAGAATTATATGTGGATATGTGTCGATGAATGAAAATGGCCATGCATCAACGGTAGAGTCCCTGTGGGGGGAGAAATCAAGATTTTCCGAAATGATGGCGGCCATTGTATCCATTATGGGGGGACTGGTTATTGGAACACAGTCTCTGGCCGGTTTAGGGTCGATCCTGGCCTTTCCCATAGCTGCAATTATTCTAATGCGGCCTGTTTACGGTCTGGCGAGCGCGTTCTTCATAGTCAATGTGCTTTTCATTTTCGACCGAACTCAGCGAATAGGTTTTACACTGCCGGTCACCGGCGGCACCATAAGCGCCACCGATTTACTCTATGGCCTGTTAATAGTATGTGTGGTGTGGAGATGGGCCATGGACAAGGACACCTACTTCCCCAGGAACAGCTTGACCATTCCATTGACCTTGCTGATGCTCTGGACGTCAATCAGCCTGATAACAGGAATTTTGCAAGGTAATGAGGTGAAGAAAAGCCTTATTGAATGGCGTCCGTTTCTTTACATGGCGATTTTTTATTTTACGGTGTTTCTGGTTCGGGATGAAAAGACTTTATTCAGTCTTATAAACAGTTTTTATGCGGCATATATAGCCACATTCGTCTTGGGATTCGTGATCTTCGTCCAGGGCCGAAAGGCAATTGAATATTATACAATGGGTCAGGTTGATCCGGGACAATCAGTGCTTCCCAGGTTTACTTTTGTGTCCGCTGACCTCGTGCTTACTCTCCTGTTCATGTCTATGGGGCTCATAATTTTCATTCAGAACAGGCGTCAAAAAAATTTTCTGATAGCGTTGAGCGCACTGCTGGGTCTGAATCTGCTATTGATTCAGGGACGCACCCAGGTCCTTGCTTTGTTCGTAGGCCTTATACCCATAATGGCGCTTGCGCCGGGACTAAAAAGGATAAAGATCATTGCCTCAGGTTTTGCAGGTGTCATATTTCTTGCTCTAGTGATATTCGGGCTGGCTCAGACCGAGACCGGCGGCAAAAAGATCGTTGATCCAATATTAGAGAGGTTTTCAGGAATATATAAAGCCCAAACCGATGTGGACCAGTCGCTTGAACGCAGACGTATGGAAAGTGACACCATCTGGCCGAAGATATTGAACCGCCCTGTCATAGGTAACACTTTGGGAGGCAAATGGTCTGATGATCCCAAGTGGGTTACGGTTTACAAACATGATCCTACATACATCCATAGCAGTTGGCTTTTTTTTCTGTTCAAAGTTGGGTTGATAGGGACTGTCCTGATGCTCATAGTCATGTATCGAGCCTCCGTTGTGGCCCTCTCGATAGTCAGAGACCCCGCAAATCCTTATTTCAGAGGAATTGCCCTGGGAATTCTTGCCACTATGCCCACTTACATTTTTACCGGGATGCTTCAGCCTACACTATGGCATTTTCAGATGGCGCCTGTGATAGGGTTTGAATTTGCTGTTGTAGTAATAATGGACAGTATCCTGAAGCGCCAGGATTTCCAACACGGGAGATATTGCGGTGAAGCGCAAGTTTAAAATACTGTACATAAATCACGCCTCCCGAATAAGCGGCGCCGAACGATGTATGCTCAGAATTCTGGATGACATTGACCGTAACAGTTTTGAGCCTTTTCTGGTTTGTCCGGAAGGTGATCTGGCGAGTGAAGCGGAAACAAGAGACACAACTGTTTTCAGGATGCCGTTTGTTGACTATCAGAGTAATCGATCAAATATACGAGGCAGGTCGGTTCCCAATCCGTTTGTTGCATTAGGTCACGCCTGTTGGCTTTTATCAATTGGCAGGCGGATCGCGAAAATAATCCGCCAGTCCTATATAGACATGGTTCACGCCAATACTCTTCTGGCAAGAATCCCGTCTCAATTGGGGGGTATTTTTTCAAAAACTCCAGTTATATGGCACATCAGGGACATTTTACCTTCCCGGTTGTGGCGAGCGCTCTACAACAGCGCGGCCAACTCGGGAATATCGGGGATCATCTCTGTTTCGGATGCTTGCAGGTCGCAATTCTCCGATCAATCGAAAATATGGACTGTCCATGATGGTATTTCCAGCGATGTTTTTCGTGAACGACCGGAAGAAGCCTCTGCTCTGAGAACAATTTTTGGATGGGGACAACAAGAGGTGGTTTTTGGCATTTTTGGAAGGATAACAGAGTGGAAAGGACATAGGGAGTTTATAGAAGCCGCAATTGAGATAAACAGGCGTTTTCCCGAAACGCGTTGGTTGGTTGTAGGGGAGGCCTGGAGCGAGCAAGAAATGAATTTTGAAAAGGAGCTTCGGGCTGAAGCAGTTAAGGGAGGCCTGGGCGAGCGCCTGATTTTTACCGGTTTCAGGAATGACGTCAATAATCTCATGTCCACATGTGATGTCGTTGTGGTTCCATCCATACTTCCAGATCCTTTTCCTAACACCGTTCTGGAAGGAATGTCCTGTTCTCGGGCCGTCCTGGCGTTCCCTGTCGGAGGTATTCCTGAGGCTATAGAAGACGGAGTAAGCGGCCGGCTGGTTCCGGAGAATACAGCTTCGTCTCTAGCATCCGCCATGGCGGAAATGATAAAAGATCCCGTCCTCCGTCATAAGATTGGCATTAACGCACGCAGGAGGGTGATCGAAAATTTTAATCCTGCTAAGACCCAACGATCAATTGAGCAGGTTTACCACTTGATCCTCAAAAATGAAATTTGACCCTTGACGCTAAGACACATGTCTAACATTGAATGGCCGGCAATTTGACAACTGCTAAAAAACAAAAGAGTTTGAATTCCGTGGAAACTTCATCAGGCCGATCATTTTCTTCCAAGCCAACAGTTTTGAAATGTGGGGGAATAGTCTTTTCATTAGTATCATGCGTTTTGCTACTTTTGACGTGCTTTGCCCAGGAAACAAAGGCCGATTCCGGTCTTTTCCAGTACGCTGTATGGCGTCCAAATGACCGAATAGTTACGGCCCCTTTCGTGGATGGAGTAGTGGCTTATGTCCACTGGAATGTTCTGGAACGTGAGCCTGGAGCTATTGATGTCAGTCCAATTTTGCAAATACGTTCAAGGGTTATGAAAGAAGGGAAACGTTTCATACTACGGGTTGTAACTGCCGAACACGCTCCTGCGTGGTTGTATCGCATGGGTGTTCCCCGGGTTTATGAAAAGATTGATGGCCGGCTCCACGCCGTTCCAGTTTACTGGAGCCCGATATATCTGCAACGATTAAGTATTCTGGTGGAAAAAATCGCCCGGGATTTGGACGGGGATAATTCTCTGGCTGCAGTGCAAATAGGAATCGCTACTTACGGTGAAATGTTGCTGGGAGGGCGCGAATGGTTGTCCCATGGTTTCAGCCCGTTGTTGTGGACCAATACCTGCCAAAAAATAATTGATGTCTATCGGGATCAATTCAAAAAGACACCGCTGGTCGTCATGATCATGTCCCAGGAATTTCCGCAAGGCCGTCAAACGGACTCAATGCTACCAGTCGCTCAATATGCGGTGGACAATGGAATTGGGCTGCAGTTCAACGGTCTGTCTGCCGACAACTCATACCTTTGGGGGTTGCTGGATCGTCCCGATGAAACTTCTGCCATAGCCATCATGAGAAGATTCAGGCAAAGTGTTCCCGTTTATCTGGAAATGACCGATGGAAAGGTCGATGTCGCCCTCTCGTGTCTTAACGCTGTAAGTGAGCAAGCCTCATTCCTGTTTGTCTACACGGCAATGTTGGATGACCCGTCTCTGGCGCCGGTGTTCCAGTTCACCAGACGTTTCCTGGGAAAGACTCCGGCTAATGCAGAGGCTGTTTGGACACTGCTGAGGCAGACGTTTCCAAAAGACGACATTCGAACCGGTAAAAAAAATTATGAATTTGGTTTGCAACAAAGTGAGTTGCACAATCTGATTGTCTATCGCTCAGACGGAGGCAACCTCAATCTTCGGGCAAAAACATCCGCTGTTGATCGATTGAACGGATTGCCGGGCAGAAGAACTGCGGAAGCGGACAATTTTCAGCATATTGCGTTCAAAATTTCAGAAGAATTTGACCCAGGCCCTACTCCCGTTCTTTCAGTAATTTATGCGGACAAGGGTGAAGACCTCTGGTTCCCGATGTACACTTCCGGAGGTAAACTACATGCCTGTGCCCCCATACGCAAACATAATTCGGGACAATGGCTCAGGGCTGATTTCAGGCTGGCCGGATTTTCCAAAGGCTCTCCGATTGATCTAATCATTGATTCCAACAAAGACGGTGACGAATTTATTCATTTTGTCCAACTCACTCGAAGCGGCTCAGATGTGATCCTGCCCCTCTCATTACCTAATGTAAATTATTGAGTAAATTTAATTCATTAATTGACTTATAAAAAGCAACTATGCTATTGTACTAGAAAAAAAGTAATACGATGTTGGTTTTTCTCCTTCATTTGTTCGGAGTTCCAAACGGTGCAATCCTCCATTGGACAGAAAAGAATTCTTCTCTGCGTCATTTTAATGGCAGTTGTCCTGTGTCTTCAGGGTTGCGCGTTCCCGTGGCCTTCGTTTTCCGGTTCAAAGGCTAACGCCTCGCCTGCAGTGGCGCCGGCCCCTGCCCCAGTCCCGGGAGGACCACATTTTGCCGCCATTCAAAGACAGCTGATTTCAAGCCTGCCCAACTACCGTATAGAAGAGGTAAAACAACCCGGTTCAGCCAAGGTGAATTCGGTTGTAATGCCGGGAGACACCATAGAGATACTTTACCAGGTTCTGGAAGAGTTTCCTTCGGTTCAATACAAGCTAAAACCCGATGACAAACTCAATATTACTCACATTTTTGATCCACAGTTTGATATCAGTGTGCGGGTGGATTCTGCGGGGGAAGTATATCTGCCTGTTGTGGAAAAGGTCCGTGTTGGCGGTCTTACTCTGGATCAGGCGATCACTCGGGTTCGTGAGAGGTACAGGGAATACGTCGAAAAGCCTCATATTCTGATCAAGCTTGAAGAATTCAACCAGGGCGCTGAGAGCCGGAAAAGAGCCTTGAAGACCATGAATGTGAACGGGCCCTTCAAAGAGTTTCTGGTTCCAAATGACGGCAATATTTCGGTTCCATTCATATCCAGCATACGTGTCACCGGAAAAACGCTGGAGCAGGTAAAGGAAGAGCTTGAGCAGGACTACAAAAAACAGGGTATCAACACTGAGGTTACCTGCATTCTGAAAAAGCTCAGTCCGAGAAGAGTCTTCGTCATGGGGGATGTTCACAAAGCCGGGGTTTACACCTACGAGACCACCATAAATCTGGCTCAGGCAATCTCGATGGCAGAGGGATTCAAAAAACTGGATATTCGTCAGACGATTGATCTGGCTGACGCCTCAGGAATACTGATATTTAGAACCATGGGGGTTCGAAAGCCCGTCGCGTATCGAGTCAATCTGGTTCCGACACTGCTTGCCGGCCATCCTGCGGGGAGTTTCCCACTTCAAATGGATGATGTGGTCTACGTGCCAAAAATGAACAGGCCGAGGATTTTCGTGTTTGGGGAAGTCACAACCCCAGGCGCCTTTGAAGTGAATGATGTTGCCACCATTACCCAGGTCATAGCTCTAGCTGGAGGCTTAAAAGACTCAGCATGCAGAAAATCACTACTTGTTCTGCGAAAACAGGATGATAAAGGCCCTCCCGCGATGCTCGTCGATCTGGACAAGACGTTGAAATCAGGGGGAGCGCATGAATACACTCTTGCCGCAGGCGATGTCCTCTATGTTCCCAAGTCATGGATATCAAATGTAAATGTGCTCATAGACCAATGGTTGACCAAGGGGCTTTATGCCCTGCTGCCTGCCAACTCACCTCTTGATTTTTATATGGACATCTGGGATTCGGTTTATAGAAAGACCAAGCTCCAGGCCGAAATCTGGAACCTGTATCAAGGTGTCTACCAAGGTCCTCCTTAATAACCATCTTTAAAACCGCGGCAGATTTTTGAACCGGTGATATCTTTCCGTCTACACTCCTTCGGAAGGGCCGGTTCAAATTCTAACTCAGACGATTGACTTCCTTGCAAATGTTCTGAGTCCTGTCAGTTCATGAAACTCAGTTGAAATTTCTGCATTCAATGCCATTCCCCTTAAATTATAACTTCTTAAGTTTTTATTTGATGACCATCGGGAATCTGAAGGCCTTGTATTAACATTAACAACAATGTTAATTTGAGTGAGTCTAGCCCAGAGGTAGCCGAATTTGGCTCAAACCCTGCAAATTGAGACGGTGATGAGTCTGTGACGCCGTCTCGGCGCTCTACACCCCCAATTAATGTCGTTCTAATGTCGGAGTAATCCTTTATGCCATCTCAAAAGTCCTTGTTCAGAATGATCATCACAGCGCTTGGAGTAGCGCTGATAACTCCATTGTTTACTTTTCCTGCCCTTATTTCCGCAGTGCTGTTCAAACCCGGAAAATTTAATTTTTTCCTGCTACGGGTCTGGAACCGGGCCATATCCTGGTTGATGGGCCTTAAAGTCTCCTTGACCGGCGCCGAGAATGTCCAGCCCAACACATCTTACATTGTAACGCCCAATCATCAGGGTATTGCCGACATGCTTGCGCTGGCGTCTACCCTCCCAATGCGTTTCAGGGGGGTAGTCAAGAGAGAATTATACAGGATACCTGTCTGGGGTTGGGCCTTGTGGGCCTCCGGCGCCATAGGGATAGACAGGTCCAATTCCGCTGCCGCAGTAGAGCGACTTAACAGGGAAAAGGACGAAAAACTCAAGGACGGGTGGTCGGTTCTCATTTATCCCGAGGGCACTCGCACCCCGGATGGATTCCTTCAGGAATTCAAGAAAGGGGCCTTTATGATGGCGGTCCAAACCGGAATTCCGATCCTTCCGGTGGTATGTAACGGAGCTTTTAAAATCCTTCCCAAGAAAATGCTCGCTTTTCGTCCCGGCCACATAAAATTGACTATTTGTCCGCCAATTCTTACCAAGGGTCTTACGGAAAAGGACGTGCCAGAACTTATGAGAAGAACTCGAGACATGATGCTATCAAAACTGAGGCCGGACTATGACCCGTTCTTATCCGCCAAAACGTGTCCGGAGAACGGTTAGATCATTTTTGTCGCACCGATTCATGCAAAAGTTACAGTTGAATAGTGGGCCCAAAGAATGCTAAAAAAGTGTTCCGCGGTTATTTCTGAACAGAATCACATTTACCGTTGCGTTTGTTCATCAGTTGGTGAGTTCCATCAAAACAACTGGGTGTAGCTGCGTCAATCATCCCCCTGTTATGGAGAACAAATTGAATTCCCCGAAAAAATCTATATTCAGGATGGCCCTGGCCGCTGTTGGAGTAACCTTGATCACACCTTTCATGACGATCCCGGCGGTTATTGTGGCTGCATTGTTCAAACCAGGCAAGTATACCTTTTACACCATGAAAGTGTGGAACATCATCGTGTCCAAACTCATGGGAATTAAGGTATCACTAAGTGGCCTCGAAAATCTCAAGCCCAACACGTCTTACATAATAACTCCCAACCATCAGGGCGTTGCCGATATTCTGTCAATAGTATCTACATTGCCCGTGCGTTTCAGGTGGGTGGTCAAGAAAGAGTTGTTTAAGGTTCCTGTATGGGGTTGGGCGCTGTGGGCTACGGGCGCGATTGGCCTGGACAGATCAAATAGCGCGGAATCTATAGCCAGACTGAACAAGGAAAAAGACGAGAAACTCACAGATGGCTGGTCGGTTCTGATATATCCCGAAGGAACGCGTACTCCGGATGGATTCTTGAAGGAGTTCAAAAAAGGGGCTTTCATGATGGCTGTTCAGACCGGTATCCCCATCCTGCCGGTGGTATGTAACGGCGCCTTCAAAATCATGCCCAAGAAAATGCTGGCCTTTCGTCCTGGTCGCGTGACTCTTGAGATATGCCCCCCTATAGTGACCAACGGATTAACAGAAAAGGATGTGCCTGAACTAATGACCAAAACCAGGGACGCAATCCTTGCCCGACTACGACCGGATTACGATCCGTTTGCGAACCTGAAAGTGTGCCCAAGTTCTTGATCTAGCGCACCGCACATCGGAAGGAATGATCAAGTCATGAAACTTCAGGATTCAGTGATATGATTTCTTTTTTGATGGTTTAAATTTGTTATCTTCATGAAATAGCTTTTGTTTTAAGGATACACCCAAAATAGGAGTGCCCTGCAGATGGAGACTATCTTCAAAAACCTTCCTTTTCTGTCTGACCTGCTTGACGCCATCCCATCAAACATATTCGTGTTCGATAGAGACTTGAGAATAGTCTTTTCCAACGCCGCCGCGTCCAATTTGACAGGTAGAGACCCGGACAAAAATGTCCTTAAACTTTGTGGTGAAGCCATCAATTGCTTCAATTCGGTTGAGAGTGGGTTGGAATGTGGGAAGACTGAGTTCTGCGGTGACTGTGTTTTGAGGAAAAGCATAGAAAACGCCTTCCTGGGAAAAAAATCCAACAGGACTCCGGGTGAATTCACATTGATAAGAAACCAGAAGTCGTGCAGGATCAATTTCAAAATTTCTGCGTTTCCCTTGAGACATAACGGCGACACATTCGTAGTGGCCATTCTCGATGATGACATTGAGATCAGTGAATTGAGAGAGCTTTTGCCAATATGCGCCTGGTGTAACAAAATCCGTGATGATCAGGACTACTGGCACAGAGTCGAGGACTATCTAAGTAAACACATGGACATTCAGACCACTCACGGAATTTGTCCGGAGTGTCGATCGAAATTTGATCAAAAAATTCCCCAAGGCTAATCGCTCCTGTTGTCAGAATAACCAGCCATTAAACTGCTGCGGTTAAAGTTTTATTTATCGGACGAACAAGTTCTTGTTCTCAGAAACAGCAAATCCCAAAACTCATTTTGTCCAGAGGCCTTAGCAGTTTCCCAAAGCGCGAACAAGGGTATAAAATTTATGAACATTATGAGACCGTGAGCGAGAATCTCCCGATGTCCTTTAACAATTATTTCAGCCAACATACCGGATAATCCTCTCAAACCGATTAGTCCCTCGATTGAAAATTCAATTATAGAGAAAAGCATGGCGAGCAGGCTCATGCAGAAGGCTTTGTAGACTACCTTGAAAATCAGCGCCCTATCGCCGAACCTGTCTCCAATCTTCAGAAAGTCTCCGAGCATTATCACCTTGGCCAGGATCATTGCCTCGAAAAAACTGAATCCAAGATGAAAATAGCTGATGTGAAATTCATCAAGAATCATCTTCTTGTAAATTTTCAGACCAAACATAATCAGGGAAATATATGCTGTCAGCGCCAAATATTTCCTGGTCTCCGAGTAGAATGTTTGTTTCATCGAAACAATTTTTTCCTTTGAAACATTCATTTGGATAATCTCCTCCTGATAATCGGCTATAAAATTTTTTGCAGGATTGATTTCCAGCGGATTTTATCAACCCCCAATGCCATCCCTTGAAAAGGTGTTTTTCATTCTAATGACCTGAGGCTCTCCTGGAAAGCTGATACAATTCGAGAAAAAACCTTGCTCATACGCGATCAAATTAGCTGATTGAATCAATTCATTCCCCAAATTTAGGATTATTTCAGTTTTTTTGTCATTCAACGGCTTGTTTAGTGACTCTTAGGGGACTTTTTGTTGACACCTGACACCAGAGTCCTTTATAGATGCTTATGAATTTTTGTCAATTCATGATTAATCTATTTTTAAGAGGGTAAAGACATGACCAAAGCAGAGTTGATATCCATGATAGCTGATAAAGGTAACATAACCAAGAAACAGGCGGCGGATGACCTTCAGTTGATTTTCGAATCGATATCCGAGATTCTGGTTTCCGGTCAGGATATAGCCATTCCCGGTTTCGGAAAGTTTTCAGTAACCATCAGAAAAGCCAGAACCGGTCTGAACCCTCGTACCAAGGAAAAACTGGAAATACCGGAGACAAAGGCCCCATCATTTTCGGCGGCCCAAGCGCTCAAGGACGCAGTGAAGAAATAGTTTCCAAAAGGGATTGTCCGCAGCTATTTACTGGAAAAAAGTGAATCAATAGAGTAGCTCTTAACCTTGGGCTGCTCCTAATGTACTTCTCCGAACTGTTGATGAGCGATGAATCTCTGAAAAATAAATAAACATATGGCGTAAGGTTCTCATGCGGAAATACGGACCGAAATCCATAAATCTGGTCCGTTGGCTTAAACCCTTTGGAAATTGAAGAACTACCTTTACAAAGTGACTCGATGAACTTGAATCAGGCTATTGTTGAGCAGTGTGAACAACGATATCAGGGTCTTTTTGAGCACATGAAGG
>CAZVOU010000163.1:0-5505 GCA_964628605.1 uncultured Syntrophaceae bacterium | reverse complement strand
TATTTTCAGCCCCTTCAACTCGTCCATCGTTTTTACCGGTTTCTTCGTATGGAATATTCCGGGTCCATGTGCGTGGAGATACATAATCTTGGTGTCAGATAACTCAGCTGGTCGAAATTTGTTGTAAAAGGCATTGGTCATTTTAGTGGCCTGCAGCCCATTTTTATATCCTAAGGGTAAGTCTATCACTTCCGACAGCGGGAACCTCCCCTTGGTATAACTCAAGACCGACATTCCTATGTCGGCAATCCCTTTAACTACACCATCGTATGTCTGATCCGGAGGAGTGAGTGTTGCCCCTGGGAAAATATTAATTTTCACCGATCCATTGGTTCTTTTCTCTATTTCTTTTGCCCATTCTGAAGCCAGTAAAGTTTGACCGTGTGTAGCAGGGAAGAAAATAGAATAATTTAACTCCAGGGTTTTTGCCTCGGATGATGTCAAATTTAAACACAATACTCCAATTACCAATGTCAGTAACCAGACTGATTTACGATTTGCCGTCATTTTGCCTCCTTCTCACCCGACGCACTTTAATCGGGGATCAATTAAATGCGCATTTTCTGAGCCTGTGTTTCAGGTTCATGGTTACTTCATCATATCTCTTCCCCTTGTTTTTTTCAAATGTTTAACGATTTAAAGGTCCATTTATTTCAGTGAGCTGAACTGGTGTGGATTTATGTTTGATCTTCGGGATATTGTAGACTCTTAATAATTTTAATGTTATGAATTTACACGTTGTTCAACTGGCAGAATTTCTGGCAACATCTTGGGACTTCTTGACGAAGCCGCTTCATTCTGGTCACCATTTTGAACAAACTCAGGACCTGGAATTCAGCAGACCTACTGATTTCAATCAAGCATTTGGTAATCTTACCAACTCCGCCACTATACCGGGAAAAACCATATCAGGCGAATAGCCATGGAGAAAAAGAATGTCTGAATCAGGATTTGCCACTCCAATCGACCGGCGTTATTTCGAGGACTATGTGGAAGGAAGTGTACACGAAACGGGAGAGATTGTAGCTGATGAGACAGAAATGATGGCTTTTGCGGCTCGTTTTGATCCTCAGCCTTTTCACACCGACCCCGTGGCCGCAAGAAAATCCATCTACGGAGGCCTCATAGCCAGTGGATGGTATTCAGCAGGTCTGATGATGAGATTGTTCGTAGATCATTATTTATCACACGTAGCCAGTTTGGGCTCACCGGGGGTGGACCAGTTACGGTGGCTTAAACCTGTCCGTCCCGGAGACACGATGTCATTGAAGATAACTATATCCCAGACAAAACGTTCAAAGTCCAAACCCGATCGAGGGCTGGTCCATTCTTACGTTGAAGCCTTAAACCAGCATTCAGAAGTAGTGATGACCATGATGGCCATCAACTTCATCAGTTTGAGAAGTTCCGATTGATTCTCCAATGACCTGGGAATGGGGTTTTGTCTTAAACGACCGTTCACCTATTTTGCCAGTCTGTAGATGTTTATGCGGCGTCGAGGACGTCCCTGACAGCCTGCAACATTTTGTGGATGTCATAAGGCTTGTTGATAAAGGCTTTTGCTCCTGATTCTAATGCCTTGGTCCTGGGGATGTCCTCTGAGCAACCACTTGCGACAAGAACCCTTACGTCCGGATCAATCATGAGCAGTCCCTCAAGACATTTGTGACCCCCCATTAGAGGCATTATAAGGTCCAGAATGACTAGGGAAATCCTCTGCTGGTGCTCTTGATAGATTTCCAGGCCTTCTACACCGGTGGCGGCGCCTAGGGTCTCATAACCCATTGACTCAAGCAACTCCATCAAGAGTTCACGCATTTGATAGTCGTCCTCGACAACTAATATGGTTTCTGAGCCCTTCTGGAAAACTTCGGCAGATCTTGATTGCGTGATGTCGCCGGTTGTTCTTGATTTGGGAAGGTATATGCTGAAGGTTGTCCCAACACCTGTTTTAGTGTCACAAATGATGTGACCTCTATGGGCCTGAACAATTCCGAAAACAGTTGAAAGCCCAAGGCCTGTTCCCTGTCCAATATCCTTGGTCGAAAAGAAAGGTTCGAAAATGTGACTTGCCACTTCTGCGCTCATACCGTGACCGGTATCTGAAACTGTCACCAAAACATAATCCCCGGGTTGAAGCTCGGGATACCTCTCGCAGAAATGATCATCCAAAAAAATATTTTTTGTCTGGAGCAAAAGAACACCACCGTCGTGCATGGCATCTCTAGCGTTAGTGGCAAGATTGAGCACAACCTGTTCGAACTGTGTTGAATCTAATTCAATGATGTGTAGTTCAGGCTCAAGGTTCAGCTTTATCTCGATCATCTTTGGGATGGTTCGGAATAACAGGTCGGATATTCTTTTCAATTCAGTGTTCAAATCAATGAATTCAAGGCTAACCGGTGTTTTTCTGCTGAAGGCCAGAAGTTGCTTGACCAGTTCAGCCCCATTGGACGCAGCCTTTCTTATAGCTTTCAATTTTCTTGTTTCTGAACTCTTGGGATCCAGTTTGTCCAGTAACATATCTGAATAGCCCAGCACAATCTGCAGCAAGTTGTTAAAATCGTGAGCAATGCCTCCTGCCAAGGTCCCGATAGCTTCCATTTTCTGAGCGTGACGAACCTGTTTCTCCAGTTCAACTTCCACTGAGATATCACGCTTTATGGCTACAAAATTCGATATCCAACCATCGTTATCGAATATCGGAGATACAATTGCAGACTCATCATAGAACTTACCGGTCTTTTTTCTGCTGATCAGTTTACTTCTCCATGAATTCCCCTGCCTCAAACTGTCCCATATTTCAATACGATATTTCTCATTCTCCTCTTTCGTAACGACTTCCAGAATATCTCTGCCAAAAACTTCATGTTTGTCAAATCCGGATTTATTTTCAAATGCTGGGTTGACGTAGAAAATTTTTCCATCAGAATCCGCTATAAGCACACTCGCCTCTGACTGCTCGATAGCAGCCGCCAGCATCATTTTCTCGTGTTCGGCCTGTTTTTGGTCAGTAACATCAATCCAGTATTCTATCAATTTGTTGATATTACCGTCCTGATCAATTACAGGATAGGCTCTGTGTTCCAAAAACCTTTTTACGCCATTCTCATTCTGTGTTTCCAGGAATGTGACCGATTTACCGGTCCTTTTGACTTCATCCAAAACGTGTGCGTAGTTATCTGGAACGCACATCAGGTCGGTATCCTCAGGAGCGCCAAAGCATTTTGTCCGATTTGGATCAAACGGCTCCGCTTTAGCCGCAGGATTTGAAATCTCTATCTGGTTTGTTTTTAAATCAACTACCCTGAACGGGTGAGTTATGGACTCAAGTATAGTGTTCAGAAAAGCGCCTGATTTCCTGAGTTCTTCGTCCGATTCCTGCTCTTTTTTGACTATATCACGAATCTTACCGGTGATCAGAACACTCAATAATCCAAACAACAATAGGAGACCTACATACATGAAGGCCTCTATAATTCTGTAACTTTTCTTTTTAGCATTGATCACGTTTTCAATGTTTTCAAGCTCTTTCGCGCTTTCAAACAGGATATTGTTGGCCGTTTCCTTCAGTCTTTGAAATAACGGGATGGCCCTTCTCAAGTCATTTTGAATGAGCTTGATCTGTATAAAATACCCCTCAGCGTTGCCTTCTCTCCTCAACCTGGTGCGATCTTCAAGAAGCTTGACCAGGAAATCTATTCGCTTTTCAAGTTCGGGAAGTTGAGGTCTGAGTTCAATTGCGGCAAGTATGTAGCGCTGATTTGGGTCCGGTTTATAAGGTAGTCTGATATTCATACTGTCTGTCTGTGGGGTGTTCAGCAGGGTTTTGGATTCGAAAACTCCCCCGAACTCCAATATGTCAACATCTTTCCTGATGTGAGAAATCAGATGGCGAATTTGTTCGACGTACAGATTCAACTCGTAAAGGCCTGAAACAGGAGCAAGCTGAAAATATAAGGATTCCATGTCGTTGATATCAGTGGCAATGTGATTTCCTATTGTCTGTCTCGCCTTTTCATTCGACGCCAGATCTGAAAGTTGGTCAGTGACTTTCTCAAAGGTAAGTCTCAAGCCAACAACCGTGATCATCCCAGCAACAAAAACGATTATTAACAGCCTCAGGTAAGTTAAAACACTGGTGGTTTTTTTCCTACGTTCCATCACGCTGGATCAAGGCCTCTGGTTCTGGGAGGAAGGTTCAAAGCCGAATTTCTCAAACACCTGCCGCCCTTCAGTGGATATAGCCATCTTCATGAATTCCACAGCCAGATCCGGATGGGCAGAGTAGCTCAAGGTACCCAACAAAAGAGGTGTCTTCGGCGCATACTCTTCGGGGATAGGCAGCGCATCGACAACGGAAGAATTCTCCGGCCACTGGGTGGTCGCATACCAGTTAATTCCAACATCGGCATGTCCGCTCTGCAAAGCTTTGGTAATGTCTTTGGAATCAGTGGTAAACACAGGACCGTTTGCAATTACTTCAGAAAACAGACCCGCTTTTTGAAGGGCCATTTTTGCTTCACGGCCTATGCTGCCAGTTTCTGGGTCTGCTATGGCCACTTTGTACAAACGGTTGGTCAATGATTTCAGTTCAGAGGGAATGTTCTTTGGATTATTTTTTTTGACTACCATAACTGATCTGTTGTGACCGACACAGACGAATGTACGGCACAAACCGTCAGACATACATGAATCCATGTATGAGGATTCTCCCGGCAAATAAAGGTCACCCTTTTGACTAAGTTCAATAGCCTTCAGCAAATCTCCGGATCCGCCTTTTATAATCTTGACTAGACATCCATGTTTTTTTTCAAAAATCTGCGCTAATTCCTGGACCGGCTTGATCATGGTAATGCCGCAATAAATCAGTATTTCTTTTGATGCGTTCTGGGGAGGAGTCGGGACGCTACAGGCTGTAACAACAATCAAGGCCAGCAGGCAGAATGCCGCAGTAAATACAGGTCTGGTGTAAAATCGCATCATTATCGGCCCATCCATCAAATCCCAATGCTGATCCACGATTCTAAAAGACATAAACCGGGACAGCTTGCCCCAAAAATGGAAACCAATTAGGGAGCAGTCTCTAATATTAACATTTTTTCTGACTATAGTATGGGACTAAATGCGTCAGCCAGATAACTATCAAGCGCTATATGAATATAGATTCTTGTTGATTTGATGTCAACAATACCGGAATAACAATCATAACTATTTGGAAGTTTTACGAGAAAAAAATAAGCATAATTGTCACAAAACGACATCTGTGAGCATCCCCGCGAATTTGTTCACACTGGACACATCTTGAGTTATCGGGCCCATTGGTTTATTTTATGGGCCTAATCTAGTTTCGGAGGTCCTGAAGTCCATGGCGAAGCTCGAAATAGTGGAGGCGCTTGATCGTCCTAGGAGGAAACAGTTCATTGAATTGCCATGGACGGTTTTCCCTGTAGAAAGCAATTATGTCCCTCCTCTAAGAATGGATTTTGCCAAACTGATAGACCC
>CAZVOU010000162.1:0-1668 GCA_964628605.1 uncultured Syntrophaceae bacterium | reverse complement strand
GATAGTAATTATTGTCCTGTCCTGTAACATCGCCAACGCTCAATTTCTCTCCGACATTCCCGACATTAATCTGGGTTCAGTTAGGCTCGCTCCATTCGTCCAGGCTGGGTACAGGAATATATCTTTCAACCTGAATCTTCCGTTCAGGGTCACGCCAGTTGATCAATTCAATGGGGCGTTCAATGGCCCCCCTTCTCTGGACCTCAACTTTGCTGGCGTCAGCGCCTTGGTGGGAGCGGTCGGAGTTGACGCACGCCTTACAACAAACTTGTTCATGATTCTGAAAGCTGACGGAATAATCCCAAACAATAATGTTACTGTTCGGGTAGGTGAACATTTCCCGTCGTGGTGGGATACATCCCAACCGTTTAACTGGAATGGTCAGGGCCTTGAATGGTGGGATGCTGATTGTATGCTTGGTTTCAATTTTTTTAAGGATTGGAGCGCCACACTGGGGCTTCGATACGACCGTTTGACTCTCAGTTTGCAAAAGCAGAACCCGTATTCCCTTGCCGGAATAATACAAAGTGATCGTGCGCAAGACGTGTTAGCCGAGACATGGATACCCTATGTAGGGCTTCGACTTGATCAACCCTATTATTACGCATACCTGCTGTATAGTCCATTAGCCTCAACCACAGTGACTGCTCCGATGTCGGTCATGAATACATATGGCCTTGCTGTTCCGCTACCATACGATAGCGAGGTCGATTATTACAAGTTTACCAACGGAGGTGGCGGTCAGTTTTTTGAAGCCTTCCTGAACTTCAGCTTCATTAGTCGCCAAACTCTCAACCTTGATGTCTGGGCTAAGGGCTCGTGGATGTGGTTTAATGGCAACGGTGAGTGGAGTTTCTACGAACAGGAACAGAGGCAGTTACCTGGTTCTTATGACGCAATCTTGCCTTCCCAAAGCGTTAGCGGTAATTTCAACACTCATGCCCTGAGCGCAGGGTTGGCGGCTACACTGGCATTCTAACGGAGGATTGTCGGTTCACAAGCGAATGAAGTGAGAGCGCATGACGGTAACACAGACCGTCATCGCCCCACAATCATTATAGTTAAACCACTGTCAACCATCGATCATTTGTAACCCAGTTCGGGGCGTGAAATGAAAAAAAGTAATAACTTCAATGGTCCCGTATGAAATGCCGCGCTTAACTGAGGCCATACATCTCTAATCTCTTGATTCTCCTGACTTTGACACTTTTTTTGCAAAAACACTGATATATTAGTAGGTTGACTTTTAGCCGGGGCACTACTGCTTCTTTTGTTCTTCACAGCTACGTCATGCGACGGGGTACCTCTGATCGTTTTAATCCAAAGATGTGATATAGCCTTTTTTGTACCGGTGTCGTTTTGGACGGAAGAATGTATTTCCGGTTGGTGGAAGTGTCTAGAAGGATAGAGGCCTGGGTGTGCAGCAACTCGTTGCGGATCTTCTCGAAGCTCATCGGCTCGTATTGGATCCTAACCCGGTACATGGCCTGTCTGACAAGGGCATAGGCGATGAAGCAGATCAGAATGTGGCCACTGATCCTCTCAGGAGTCCAGTGGTAGACTGGACGCATTCGCAGATCATGTTTGCTTATGCGGAATGACTCCTCAATACTCCACAGACCTCTGTATCGTGATAATATCTCCGAGAGGGAAAGATCGTCAGCATTG
>CAZVOU010000161.1:0-15110 GCA_964628605.1 uncultured Syntrophaceae bacterium | reverse complement strand
CGTTGGCAAACGCCTTAGACTCTCCACCAAATCCGGGGCCAAAAATGTAATATTCCCTGGAAGAATTTTGATCTCCAAAGCCGGAGGCTCTTCTTTTAACGAACTACTACTCATAAAACAGGTAGATTCAGGAAGTTTAGTAGAAGCATTGAGCTGGGACGGCGCCAAGTTTGTGGACAAATGGAAAACTGTGACCAGTCCGGGCATCATCTCTGACTTCCTGATCCGGGACTTCAAGAATGAGGGTGAAAATTCTCTGGTCCTCATACTGGTTAATCCGCTGCTTTTCCCCAATCTCTCCGGCTTCAAGAGTGTAGTCTACGCTTATGACATGCTTCCCTGAAGATTGACTCTCAAGCCCCACCGGCATTTCATACTCACCTCAATTTATCAGCTCCACGGTTTGGGTAGGCTTGGGAAGTCTCAGTAGAATAGTCATATTACAAATGAAAAAGCCTGCGTCCGAAAACGCAGGCTTTGTTCGACAGTTCTATAAGCTATGCAGCTTATCTGACGATATAAGGAACCAGCAACAGGGCTACCATGTTAACAACCTTGATGACAGGGTTGAGAGCGGGACCTGCTGTATCCTTGTATGGGTCACCAACGGTGTCACCGGTAACGGCCGCCTTGTGAGCGTCGCTACCTTTGCCGCCATGATTACCCTCTTCAATGTACTTTTTGGCGTTGTCCCAAGTAGCTCCACCGGTGGTCATTGCGATGGCGAGGAACACACCGACAACAATACTTCCGATCAGCATTCCGCCCAGGGCTTCTTTGCCGAGGATGAAGGCAACCGCCAACGGAATTATAACGGGCAGCAGTGAAGGAATAACCATCTCCTTCTGTGCGGCAGCCGTAACCAGGTCCACGCACTTTCCGTATTCGGCCTTTACGCCGGGGAGTCCTTCCTTGAGACCAGGAATTTCACGGAACTGTCTGCGGACTTCGTCAACGATTGAACCGGCTGCCTTACCAACCGCCAACATACAAAGAGCGGCGAAGAAGTAAGGAATGATTCCGCCAACCAGCAATCCGACAAGGATTTTAGGATCGGAGAGGTCAAAACTGATGGCCTGCTTGGACACTTCCTCTATTGCCCTGGTGTATTCAGCGAAAAGAACCAGAGCGGCCAGAGCGGCTGATCCAATGGCATAACCCTTTGTGACGGCCTTGGTGGTGTTACCAACGGCATCCAACGGGTCGGTTCTGTCTCTGACTTCCTGAGGAAGTTCGGCCATTTCGGCGATACCACCGGCATTGTCGGTGATGGGGCCGTAGGAGTCAATGGCAACAACGATACCGGTCATCGAGAGCATGGAGACAACGACAACTGCGATGCCATACAGACCGGTTCCGGGGCTTCCGGAGAAACCGCCGCCCATGCTGTAGCCAAGCAGTATGGAGCCGGCCAGAACCAATAC
Organism: uncultured Syntrophaceae bacterium; assembly: GCA_964628605.1. GTDB lineage: Bacteria > Desulfobacterota > Desulfomonilia > Desulfomonilales > Desulfomonilaceae > CAITZA01. Next base: position 13,686 of record CAZVOU010000161.1, on the reverse strand, counting down.
GGGGAGAACCGTCGAGATCATGCTGATGGCAAGACCTGCGATGATGTTGGTTCCGTGACCGGTGGTGCTGGCATTTGCCACGTATTTGACCGGACCATACATGCCCGTGAAATATTCAGTGATGACGACTATCAGGCCCGTGGTCAACAAGCCGATAACCGCCAGCCAGAACACGCCCATGGAGCTGATTGAGTAACCGATAGCTCCTTGAACTTCCTTAGGCATTCCCAGAGGAAGTTTGTCCGCTACGAAATAGAAAGCAATGGCGGCCAAAATGCCGGAAACTGCCATACCACGATACAGGGCGCCCATGATGTAGAGCGTCTTTTCATCAGCGGTTCTGCTCAACTTTACGGCGAAAGTTCCGATGATGGATGCGATGATGGCCACACCGCCGATTAGGAGCGGCATGAAGAAAGCTGCTGAACCGGGGCCGTAAATTGTAGCGCCCAGCAACATTGCAGCCACGATTGTAACTGTGTAGGTTTCATAAAGGTCAGCGGCCATACCGGCGCAGTCACCAACATTATCACCAACGTTGTCGGCGATAACACCAGCATTGCGGGGGTCGTCTTCAGGGAGGTCAGCCTCAACCTTACCAATAAGGTCGGCGCCAACGTCAGCGGCCTTCGTGTAAATACCTCCACCCACACGAGCGAACACGCTCATGAGTGAACTTCCGAAGCCCAGACCGACAAGTGCGCTGAACACCTTGTGTGGGTCAGGATCCCTGGCTAACATGTAGAAACCGGCAACACCCAACAAAGCCAAACCGGTAACCACGATTCCTGTGACCGATCCACCTTTGAATGCCACATCCATGGCGTCGGGTAGACTCTTGCTTGCCGCTGCGGCAACACGGACGTTCGCGTTGACTGATACTTTCATACCAAGAAAACCGGCGACGCCTGATCCGATGAGACCAACGAGGAAGCCAACTGCCGGCATGGCTCCCAACGTCAGGAACAATACTACCGTCAATATCGCAGCAATGATTGCCACCACTTTATACTGACGAGTCAGGTATGCCATCGAACCTTCAGCAACGTAGCTCGATATCTCGCGCATACGTTCGTTTCCTGCGTCCTGCTTAAAAACCCAACCTGCAGTAATCAAGCTGTAAGCTACACCTAGGCCACCACAGATTAGGGCGGCATAAATAACCCAGTCCATCCACCTACCTCCTTGATTGAATAACAGAATTCTAGATTGGAAAACGCTTGTTTATCCTCTACGATTATATAGATTTGCCATTATGTCAAGGACAAAGAATATCCGACATGAACAGAGAAAAGCCTTAAAACATCCCTTTTTACATGATTAATAAAAACTGGCTAACATCAAGATATCAATTGATAAACTGAGAGTTCATTCTGTTTTCCTTTAAGGAACACACGACGGGGCTCGGAAAATTTATGCGGTATTTTCAGTTCCTTATAGGTCGTCTCACTGATTAAGATGTCGCTTCCCATTTCTTTGTTAAGGTCCTGAATTCTTGAAGCTACATTCACAGTATCACCCACCATGGCGTAGGAAATTTTATGCTTGCTCCCTATTATTCCCGCAAGCACCGGGCCTGTATGGGCGCCTATACCGTGTTTAAGAGGTTGTTGCCCTCGACCTTCTCTCCTGATGTTTAACGCGTTCAAGCGCGCTCTCATGGCCAGCGCAGCCTTCACTGCCTTATCTCCATGTTCCGGTTCGTCGTTGGGCGCTCCGAATACAGCCTCAATTTCATCACCTACATACTGTAAGACTACTCCACCATTCTCTATGATGGCAGTGGTCATTTCATCAAAGTATTCATTGATGGATTCTACGACGGACTGAGGTGAGTTCTTCTCAGCCATTGGAGTAAAACCCCGCAGATCGGAAAAGAGTATTGTCACGGTTCTGAGTTCTCCACCCGTCCTGGATTCGGCCGCCATGATTTCGGAAGCAATTTCCGGTGAAGTGCATAAATTGAAAGATTCCCGCAACTTTTCCCTTTCACGAAGTCCTTTGACCATTTCGTTGACTCGATCGCCCAGGTAGCCGATTTCATCGTTGCTTACTACCGAAACCTGCCCGGTATAATCACCGGAACGGACCTTTTCCGTAACCTCTATTATCCGCTTGGTCGGCTCTGAAATAGTTTTGGCGAAAAGCAGGGCCAACCAAAACCCATACACCGCCACAAAACCCATTAGAATCACTGAAAAGACCCTTACGTTGCGTAAAATCTGCTCAGCGGCGACCCCGGAACCGGCAAACGATGCGTTAGCGCTGATCATCATTGTAATCTGGAAAATGGGGAGCAGGCATGTAGCGACGTACATGATCATCAATCGGTGCCGGGTCTCTAAAACTACCGCCCGGCAACTATCCCTGAGCCCGCCCTTCGGGAAGAGCCGTGGAATTATGTCCCCCCTTATGGAATGTTCCAGTATAACTAGAGCAAGCAAACTGATCATCAACCCCTTGCTGAAATCAAACATCACATAGATCAACATGTTGCTCAGGGAGATACTTTCCTTGAAACTCAACACCACCGGAAAAGCTATTGACGGCGCCAGCCACGCGAAGAGATTCATCAAGCCGGCATAGTATGGGATGTTGATGGCGCGGCATCGGGCCGCGTACATACGGGCGGGGTCGATTTTTGCGCCCGAATGCTCTAACGCAAGAACTTCATCCACCGGTTGGCTGAGCTTGAGTAGAAAAATTATGGAAACAGGGAGCAGAAAGGATAGCAAAACAAAATTAGTCACACGGTCCAGCTCTGAAAACCGGCGCCATTCTTCAATCGGCTGCGCAAATCTCAACAGCAGTTGGACCATGAAGAAACCGATCAGGTTAGAGCCCACATTAAGCGCTACGACACGCCATCTGAAGCCTCCTTTTCGAAGCCGGTTAAAAAACAAACCATCTCCTGAATCATGTGGCCTATTTGTCAATTCATTTTCCTACTGGGATCAGCATCAACGGGTTTACGTCCGCAGGCAACTTGAGAACTGCGTTCACGTGTGAGTCCTGGAATGCTCCAACTGAGCCGACCTTCAATCCCAAGGCTTCCGCCTGAAGGTAAATGTTCTGTATGGATGCTCCCGATTCCATGAAGACGTATTGAAGTCCCCGATTCCCGTACTTCACCGTCATACGGTTAAAATTGGCTCCAACCACTATGATCACGGGCGCCGAGGCTATCCACATCTGTCCCAGTGCGGCCCGGCCCAGAAGTGACCGATGATCGCCCGGGTTGATCATCAGAAGAGAATTGGTCTCCGGCTTGTAGTGAAAAACACCCGCTGGTAGGCCTGTGACGCTTTCAACACCGGCGACGGCAAAAATCTCAAGCGGATAGAGCCCTCCAGCCGAAGGAAAGACTTTGGTGGTAGCGCCCGATATGGCGTCAGCGGGCAAATTCCCGTTGGCGGCCCAAAGTAGTTGGCTCAGGTCTTCAATTGTTATAGCCGAGCCGCTAAAACCTCTAACCGACTTTTTCTTCAAGATGGCTGTCTCAAGAGGAACCTTGCCCGTAAACCTCGGCTTCGGCAGCTTTATTTCATCTTGAGCCAACACTGGTTGCGCCATTAACAGCAGAAGAAAAGTGACACACAGGCAGCCCGTCATTTTAGTCAAAATGTTCATGCTCCCTCGCATTTATTAAACTATAAAAAGGAATCCCGAAAAATGGGGCGCTGAAACTCAAGTCCCGGCAATCATTGCTTCAGTCACAAAAAAAGGATATAACCTCTAAGCCGCCGGACAAATTGCGCTACGCCGATTTTGTCAAGGCGCATATTGATTCGTCCAAACCGATTCAGGTCTAAAACTCATCACGAGCGCTGTTTTGAGTTTCTAGGATAGTTTTTTAAAATATTCAACCTTTGGGAGTAAAACATGCAAAAAACGTTGTCGATCATCAAACCGGACGGAGTTTCCAAAAGGCTCATCGGAGAGGTTATCAGGATTTTTGAGACTAACGGCCTTCGGGTCGCTGCGATAAAAATGAAGAGGCTAAGCAAACCGGAGGCCGAAGGTTTTTATTATGTTCATAAAGAGCGTCCTTTTTTTGGTGAACTGGTAAATTTCATGACATCCGGTCCGGTAGTTTTGATGGTTCTGGAAGCCACGGACGCCATTAAACGCAACCGTGAACTCATGGGAGCGACCGACCCGGCTGAGGCCCTTGAAGGAACCATTCGGAAACGTTGGGCAGATAACAAGCAGGATAACATCGTTCACGGTTCAGATTCGGAAGAAAGCGCCAGTTTCGAAATAGGGTACTTCTTCAGTGGAATCGAGATATTCTAATTGTCCATCGATCTTTCATCACAAACACGCATTGATATCCCCGACCTTTCAGGAATCACCCATGAAGAACTGGAAGCCTTTCTGATTGGTCGAGGGCAACCCAGGTATCGCGCGTCCCAAATAATGAAATGGATTCACCAGGACCTGGTGGAAAGTTTTGAGCCCATGACAAACCTTTCCAAAACCCTGAGAGCCGAACTTGCGCAAAGCGCTTTAATTGGGCGACTCGAAACGGTTTCCACCCAGTCCTCTCACGATAAAACCACCAAATTTCTGTTCCGGCTCTCTGATGGACTCCACATTGAATCCGTCCTGATTCCGGAAACGGATCACGATACATTATGCGTCTCAACTCAGGTTGGCTGCGCCATGGGGTGCAAAATATGCAGAACCTCTAAAATGGGGCTGCTCAGAAACCTCACAGCAGGGGAGATAGTCGGTCAGTTGCTTGCAGTCAGAAAAAATCGCTCCGACTCAAGAATCACAAACGTAGTTTTTATGGGCATGGGAGAGCCGCTGGCCAATTTTGACGAAACTGTCCGTGCAATACGCATACTTACTCATCCCAGTGGGCCTCAGGTCTCATGGAGACGGCTGACTGTATCGACTTGTGGTATTGCCCCAAAAATACTGCAACTGGGATCGACGGTCCGCGCTAAACTCGCCGTCAGTCTCAATGCCGTCACGGATGAACAACGCGACTTCATTATGCCCGTCAATCGTTCCTTTCCGCTGGCCAGGCTTATTGCTGCCCTAAGAGCATATCCCCTCCCTCGAAGGGACAGAATTACAATCGAATATGTCATGATAGATGGTGTGAACGACTCAGACTCCGACGCAAGGGGCCTCGTCCGCTTACTCAATCCAATCAGGGCAAAGGTAAACCTGATTCCGTTCAACGATGAAATGTCAACCTTGTTCAAAACTCCATCTCCGGCGCGTGTAGCGGCATTTCAGGACATACTGATGTCCAGGTCTCTTGTCGCGATAATCAGAAAATCCAGAGGAAGAGACATTCTCGCTGCGTGTGGACAACTAGCGGCCCAGCATGGGAGCGCCCCCTGTGACTGACCATGTCCGTTTCCTGATCGAGTCTCTCAGCGAACCGTCGATTTACCCGGGGAATGTGGACAGAATCGAGGTCATTCAGACACATATTTCCATTGTTTTCATTGCCGGGGATTATGTCTACAAGATCAAAAAGCCCTTGAACTTGGGATTCCTCGATTACACCACTCTCGAAAAACGCCGCTTTTTCTGCCAGCAGGAAGTCACCCTCAACTCCAGGTTCTCTGAAGGCATTTACCTAGACGTTGTAGATATTTTTTCCGGAGAGTGCGGTGTAGGATTCTCTGGTCCAGGCAAGGTCATAGAGGCCGCTGTTCTTATGAAGAGAATTCCCGAGGACCGAATCCTCAAGAATCTTCTCATCAAACAAGGACTCGATGACGAACAGTTGACGCATCTGGCCCAAAGGTTAAATGCTTTTCACGCTCAGGCGCCACGATCTCACCACATCTCCCAGTTTGGCTCTCCGGAAGTAATTCACCAGAACATCACGGAGAACTTCGAGCAGGCCCGGAACTTTGTCGGAGTGACAATTGAACAGAAATTACTCGATAAAATATCCTCCGGTTCTTTCGAATTTCTGGGAAAATATCTGCCAAATTTCAGGGATCGAGTTAAAAATGGCTTCATTCGGGACCTTCACGGGGATTTACATTCTGAGCATATTGTATTCCTCGACAAGGTCATGCTTGTTGACTGTATCGAGTTCAATGATCGATTCAGATATTCGGACGTCATCTCGGACATTGCCTTCCTGCTGATGGACATGGACTATCTCGGGTTTCCGGTTCTTTCCTCAAAACTTAACAACATTTATGCCCAACAGTGTGAAGACGATTTTTTGTGTGGGTTGTACAGGTTCTACAAATCATATCGAGCTTTTGTTCGTGGGAAGGTAAATTGTTTTGCACTGAACGAACCGGAGATATCTCCGGCTGCAAGGACCTTGGCAAAACAGTCTGCCGAAGAATATTTCAAACTCTCCGCCTGGTATCTGACTAATGACCCAAGACCGTGCCTCGTGGTCATGTGCGGACTAATGGGCTCAGGAAAAAGTTTCACCGCTCAAAAGCTCGCAGAACGAACGGGATTCCAAGTTTTACGCTCTGACGTGATACGAAAACAGATGCTGGGAATGGAAACTTCTCAACACAGATTTGACGATTATGCGAAAGGAATCTATTCGGAGGATGTCACGAACCGGACCTATTACCAAATGTTCGACATGGCCTCGAAATATTTAAAACAGGGAGTATCGGTGATACTCGATGCGTCGTTCATCCGTTTTGAGCATCGAAATTTAGCTTTTGAGACCGCATCCGAATCAGGTTCAAGATTTTCTCTGGTACAGGTCTGCGCCCCTGATGAGGTAATACGGCAAAGACTCGATGAACGCGTCAGGTCCTCCAATGATCCCTCAGATGGACGGTGGGATTTGTTTCAGGACCAGAAAAAACACTTTGACGAAATAAAGGCGTCCGAGTTGGAAAACTTTTTTTCTCTTGACGGTTCAAATCATTCGGAATCCGAAATAGGGCGTCTTGTCAGAAGACTGCTTTTTTCCAGAAACCCTTGATTGAACGGAAATTAAGAAATCCAGTGATGAACTATTCCAGACTGACGACATTTTGTGTTGCGCTGATATTTTTGGGAGGTTGCGTTCCCCAGAAGACAGAGACCCCGGGGAAAGTGCGTCAGACCGTTGAGCTGCATTATCAGATGGGAATCAATTTCCTTAATGAGGAGAAAACTCCACAGGCAATTCGTGAATTGGCTGCGGCCCAATTATTGTCCTCCAATAATGCTGATGTGGAACATGCGCTGGGATTGGCCTACCAGAAACAGAAACTCTACGATCAGGCGGTTGATCAATACAAAAAGGCTCTGGAAATAGATCCCAAGCTCAGTGAGGCAAAGAATAACCTGGGAACGGCTTATCTGGCAAAAGGCTCTTACGAAGAAGCTATAGGCCTGTTCGAGGAATGCCTCAAGGATCCCACTTACCCCACCCCTGAAAAAGCAGCTTACAATCTCGGCGTAGCGTATTTTGCCAGGAAAGACATTGACAAGGCCATCCAGAATTATGAAAAATCCATCCTCTTGAAACAGGACAACATTAATGCCCTATACAATCTGGCCTTCGCGTTTGAAGAGAAAAATGAGCCTGCAAAAGCCCTTGAGTATTACAAAAAGGCTTTGGCCGTAGACAGATCCTTTAAAGAGGCCAACTACAGATTGGGCATAGTGTATGAACGTCTTGAAGAGCAGAACAGGGCTGTAGACGCATACAGACGTGTCCTTGAGATTGACCCGGACCACATAGGGGCCCACCTGAAACTTGGGCTCATTCTCATCAAGTCCGGCAACAACGACGAAGGGCTGAGGATGCTTCAATACGTCATCAATGCAGATCCTGACGGTCCATACGGCAATCAGGCCAGGGAAGAAGCGACAAAACCCAAAACAAATCCTGCCCCTTCTGAAAATAAATGAAAGAAACTGTTCTTGAGTCATATACCATCTAACGAAGGAGCCATGAATGTCTAAAATTGAAAGGGCCTTGATCAGTGTCACCGACAAATCCGGGATAGAGGAATTTGCCCGAGCATTGGGAGAATTCGGCGTGCAGATTCTATCCACTGGCGGAACAGCCAAAACTATTTCCCAATCAGGAATAGCCATAACAGAAGTGTCGGACTTCACGGGTTTTCCTGAAATGCTTGATGGCCGGGTCAAGACATTGCATCCGAAAATCCATGGCGGAATCCTTGGTTTGCGCTCCAAGTCCGAACACCTCAAAGCGATGGCCACCCACGGTATCCTGCCCATCGACATGGTGGTGGTAAACCTTTACGCCTTCGAAAAGACAGTAGCCAAGCCCGGATGCTCACTGGAAGACGCTATCGAAAATATCGATATCGGTGGACCCACCCTTTTGAGGGCAGCGGCCAAAAATTATCCGTTCGTTACTGTGGTCACTGATCCGCTTGATTACAAAACGGTCATTGACGAAATGAAACAATCCGGTGGAAAAGTATCTGAAAAAACCAACTTCAGGCTGGCATGCAAGGTTTTCGAACTTACCAACAAATACGACGCGGCCATCTCGGAATACCTGGCAAAAGCCCAGAAATAGTTTCCATTTTTCGAGACTATCCAAAATTTTCAAGAGAGAGATGAACTAATGGGCGACATTAAAGTAGCAATCGTCATGGGTAGTGAATCGGACTTGCCCGAAATGAAAAAGGCTGTAGAAATTCTTGTTAAATTCGGTGTCAAATATTTCATGACCGTAGCATCGGCTCACAGGACACCGGACAAGGTAATAGCGCTGACAAAGAGAGCCGAGGCCGAGGACTGGAAAATATTCATAGCCGGCGCGGGAATGGCGGCGCATCTGGCGGGTTTCATAGCCGCTCACACTATCAAGCCTGTAATCGGGGTTCCAATGGACTCCTCAGCATTGAAGGGCCTGGACTCACTACTCTCGACGGTTCAGATGCCGGGTGGCGTGCCCGTCGCAACAATGGGTCTGGGCTCGGCCGGAGCCAAGAACGCAGCCTTGTTCGCAGTAGAAATTCTGGCCATAACGGATGATTCACTGAAGGCGAAGCTCATGGATTACCGCAAAGAGCAGGCCCTGATGATCGAAAGCAAGGCGGCCGAGGTGGAAAAGGCCATGGCCTGACCAAACGGTTAGGCGGAGTATAAAGCCGAAGCCTGAGTCATCAGGCTTCGGCATGTGACTGTCAGTCGTCGTAATTTCCTTCATGACCTTTGTCCGAGTCAATTTTTGACGCTTTTTCCCTTATCTTTTCTACTGTCCATTCCTTGGGATCTTCAATTCTATCAGCCTTGGAACCAACGTCGTACGAACCGGCTTTCAATATGGCCTCAATTGCCAGAGGAGCCGTGTCGGTGCAGTTGAAAACATTAGCAAGAAGATTGTAGACAAAGTCTTCCACTCCCTTTGTCATACGGTCTCTTTCGGCTCGGGGCAGTCCGAGAAGCTTATTTTCGAACGGCAGATTCAGCTTCTTGTAGTCGCCACCCTTCCATCCCTTGTCTTTGGCGTATGCGACCATCTTTTCCCACATGGCTTCCGATGGGCCTGCGTCAGACATCTTGATGAAATTGCCTTCGGCGTCCTGAATTGCGTTTCCGTATTCGTTAACCTTGAGCCCCCATGACACCATTTGCAGGGCGGTAGCCACATTTGCCTTTGTCGTATGAGTCTTCTCGGCTATCTGTCTGAGTCTGTCGAAATTGTTGCCGGAGGTGCCGTGCTGGGCGCCGGATACCTTGTATTTCGACAGAGCGTTATGAATATCTGCCGTCAAGTCCACCTGAATGCCTGCGTCAGACGCCTCGAGGCCGTGAGTCGTTCCGTTGTTAAGCGCTATCCAGTCTGGGTATAGGCCGTGGGCGTTCAATCCCTGTATAAGGAACTTGGCCTCAGGAACGGTGGATAGCCCGGCTTTCCCTTTGATTTCGCCTACTTCCGTTTCATAACCCGACCAGGACGGCACGTATTTGGACAACTCTATGTTGGCCAAAAGGTTGTCGGCGTCCGGTAAGTGCGATGCGTCAATGGCTATCGAGGTCATTCCATAGTCGAAAAGACTCGGAATCTCGATCTTTGCCGCTTCTATGTCCTTGTCTTTCTTAATCCCGTAATGGTCGGCGTGAATGGCCACAGGAACGGTTATGCCGAGTTCATTGCACATGGCGTCAACCTGCAGCGCCAGGTTCCAGAAACTTACCGAACAATACGCGTCCGCTCCACCTTCGGATTTGGCTATCTCGATGATGATGGCCGCATTCGCCTTTTGGGCCGCCAACAGTGCGCCTCTGGCCCCGAACGAGTTCCGGGCGCTTGCGGCTATCGTCATGGCCTTGCCCTTGGCAATCATGGCACGGTCTATCACTTTGCCGCTAACTATCAACGCCTTCGAGTTTGGAAACAGTTTTACGATGTTCGGTGGACGGCCAACCGATAGAGCTTTTTCAAAATCCGCGCTGGAAATACCTGAATGATGACTCATGAGTCCCTCCCGTAGACACATTGGTAATAGTCTTATCCGTTATGATCTTTGGAATACAAAATGGCTCGCTAAAGAACCTTAACAATAATTCATATTTATTATCTATCAGTTTTTGGAAGAGTTAGAAATAGATTTATCAGCAATTTTTCCCGGGATAATCTGTATCTGGTCCACGGCAGGAGGAAATCCGGAGGCCTTCATTATTTTCAGGTCGTATTCTATTGTCTCTCTCGAAATCGAACCTTTCTCAAGCTCCAACCTTACAGCGCCTGAATGCAGAGGACGAAATGCGTTGGAGTCACTCAGTTTTCTTGTAACCCCGTTGAAGGAAAACTCGACATTTCTTATCCACCACAAAGTTCCATTATGTAACTCTACCTTCAGGTAAGGCGTCCCGTCCTCCTCCTTGAATCTCAGGTATCCCGTGGCGTAAACCCTTTTCAGATCAGATTCCGACAATTCGTCATAAGGCTTGGTCACCGTTGAACTTCGAAGCATCCAGGCTACTATGGCCATAGCGCCAATAAAAACCACGCTTATAAGCGCCGCCACTACGAAAATCTCGTGTTTCCTGAAAACCTCGATCAGCCTTCTATTCATTCCCTTCGCCCTGGCCACGATTTTGCGTGGCTATCCTACCGTATTCCGAATCATATTTGTGAACTGTCTTTGATCCCCCGTAAAAGGCCTCGCCCGTAAATGCAGACCTCTCAGGACCTCTCGTCTTCAATTGAAGCGTCACACCCATAGGCACCACCACATTCGTTTTCGTGCCTCCGGGGAAATTCAGGTTGGAATCCTTCGATTTACTCGAGACCTCAGCATCGAAATATCTGTGCTCACGGGCAAAATACTCCTCCTGAGCCCTCGCTGCAAGCATAAGGGCCTTGGCCGCCTGCTCACTCATCCTGCGTTCCCGATACGAGTCTATCATCAAAAAATATATTACTGATAATATCGCTATTATGAGGATGGCCGAAACCATCTCCAGCAAAGCAAAACCTGCCTGACCATTCCTGGCGTTCATTGAATCCGGCTCCTGGAATATATATCGTCACTCCTGGTTAACATTTGTGACTCTCTACCACTTTCTGAGACACCCGGCCTTTTACGCCGGTCTCATTGCTGCTTTCTATTCCAGCGCCAATTTATTGTCAAGATAATACAACATATAATTAGACGTTTATACTACCTACATAAACTATTTCCGACTTACCGGTCATAATAACCGAATTATTATTACCTTTCCATGATACGGATAATGGGCCACCTAAAAGTTCCACAGTTGTTTCGCCTTTGGTGAAGCCTTTGAGCGCCGAGGCCACAGCCGTGGCGCATGCCCCGGTTCCGCACGAAAAGGTTTCACCGCTGCCTCTCTCCCATACCCTCATCAGCAGTCTATTAGGACCGAGAACCTTACAGAACTCCACATTGGTTTTCGCTGGAAAAACAGGATGAGTCTCCAGCATTGGGCCGTATGTCCTGGTGAGGTAATCCAGATTGTCTTCTGCAAAAATGACACAGTGCGGATTACCCATTGAGACCAGATTGCAATAAAACTTGTGATGAGCCACTTCGACGGGAAAATCGAGAATTGGGACGTTGCGGTCCTTAATATCGGCAGGGATCAGTTGAGGATCAAATATAGGGGCCCCCATATCGACCTTGACCCTGTCTACCTTGCCGTTTTTGTCTACGATCAGATCGAGAGTCTTAACACCTGCGCGGGTTTCCACTTTGAGCGATTTCTTGCTGGTGAGTTTATTGTCATAGACGTATTTGGCGAGACACCTTATGCCGTTGCCGCACATTTCCGCAATAGTTCCGTCTGAATTTATATAGTCCATGAAGAAGTCGGCTACATCGGAATTTCTGACGGCGATAACTCCGTCAGCGCCCACACCTTCCCTTCTGTCACACAGTTTGATGACCTGTTCCGGTGAAAGGCGGATTTTCTGCTCAAGATCGTGAAACACCACAAAATCGTTCTTGGCGCCGTGCATTTTATGAAAATCTATGATCATGTCTTTCTTCCTGGTTTTTTTAAATTCAGATTTGGAATGTTGAGTTTTTCTGATCAGCGTCTATGGAATTTATCACAGGTTTGGTCAATTGTAATCCTTTTCGTGAACGAGCGGCCGATGGCTAGTGTCAGCCCTTACCCTCCACATGGCCTTTCTATCGACAAACGTCCCGTTTTTAGACATAATAGAAGTCCACACCCCCTCGGTATGGAATTTTTCACAGACTTTCAGCCACATCGGGAATATGAAATATCTCACTCTAATAGTATTCGTCTTGGTGATTTATTACGTCGTCGGTGAATTTGTGATTAAGGACCGAAGCTCGGAGGGCCTGACAAACGCTTCCGACAAATGGCGGGACCTTGGGAGTCGAATTCACCAGTCGGTAGGAATCATCGCAGTCCTGATGATCATTATTCTGGTAATAAGATTCATCTACCACACGATAGATTCCTACCGGCGAATGTAAAAACTCTCAATCAAATCGCGGTCAAACTACATCAGCTCGATTGCGCAGGCCATTGAAACACCGCCACCACCGCAAAGTGTGGCCATCCCCAGCGTCTTGCCCCTGCTCTTCATCGCATGGATCAACGACACTATCAGCCTTGCGCCGGTGCAACCTACCGGATGTCCTAAACCTATTCCGGAACCATTCACGTTGGTGATCTCACGGTTGAGACCGAGTTCTTTCTCGCATCCGAGGTACTGGGCGGCAAACGCCTCATTCACTTCGATAAGCTCGAAATCATTCAATGAAAGGCCGGATTTTTTTAGCATGTTATGAACTGCAGGCACCGGGCTCAATCCCATTATTGTGGGATCGCATGCGCCCATACCCGAGGCCTTGATCCTCGCTAAAGGCTTTACTCCCATGGCTTTGGCCTTTTCCAGGCTCATAAGTGTGAGGGCGGCCGAGCCGTCATTTATGCCGGATGCGTTACCCGCTGTTACCGTTCCTGTTTTGGGAATGAAGGCAGGAGAGAGTTTCGTAAGCGCCTCCATCGTCAACCCGGGCCGGAAGTGCTCGTCCTTGTCAAAAACTTTCGGATCGCCTTTTTTCTGAGGAATGGTTATCGGAACTATTTCTTCGGCGAAGGATCCGTCTTTGGTGGCTCTTTCCACGTTATTGTGGCTTCTCAGGGCAATCTCATCCTGTTCCTGACGGGTGATACCGAGCTTCAGCGCTACGAATTCGGCAGTGTGTCCCATTATGTAGGGCTTTCCCCTGAAGAATTCGACCGGTCCGTTAG
>CAZVOU010000160.1:0-20386 GCA_964628605.1 uncultured Syntrophaceae bacterium | reverse complement strand
AACTAATTGTTTCAGGGTGTCTCAGTTATTGAGACTAAACAGGATTACTCAAAATGAAAAAAATCATCACCTCGGTTTCATTATTGGGGCCGGTTGGATTTTTATCCGGAATGTGCTTAATCTTGACTAAGAAGAAATTTTTTCAAAATAAGACTGTGTAGTTATGATATAATGTTGAGACAAGTTCAGGAAAGAAGTCTGATGTTAATTACTAACAACAAGTTACGCTATACGGTATTGTTAGCTCTGGTAGTTTATGTGATTGTTTTCCCTTCAATGGGTCTGGCGGAAAACCATCCATCGTCAGAGCAGTCCTTTATTGATGGAAAGAAACTATATGATTCCGGTCGTCTTGAAGCGGCTCTACCTGTGTGGAAACCGATTGCAAAAGACGATCTGTATGGACCTGTCGTATATTTGCTGACCGCCTCAAAATACATGTCATCCAGGCAGTATTCGATGGCGGAGTCTTCTATCATCGAATTTCTCAAGATTCATCCTTCCACCCCTTATCGGGAAATGGCTCTGGTGATCCTGATCGACGCACAGGTGGAACAGGGCAAGAAGGATGTGGCTAAAACCATCCTTGGCCAACTCGACAAGGCGGAGGAGTTTGAAAAACCGGGTTTGATCCACAAGCTGGCCAGTCTGGACTTGAAGTCTGGGAGTTACGAAGCGGCGGCAAAGCGCTTACGCAAACTGAGCGTAGATTACCCGGCTTCGGTGGAAGGATTACGCGCATGGGAACAACTTTCGGATCTTGCCTCGCAACACAAAATCCCTGCTGTCAGATTGACGGAATCCGAAGAACAAACCAGGTCAGAAAAGCTCTTTCATGCGGGCAAATTTGATCTCGCCGCCGAATCTTACAAACGTTTGCATCTGGCCAAGCCGGAAGAAAAAAACATCAAGTTTAAACTGGCGCGTTGCTTGTACAAGAACAGGGATAATCAGGAAGCGATTAAAATGGCTAACAATTTCCTGAATTCCAAGGTTACACCGGAGGAGCAGGCTGAAGCCAATTATCTTTTGAGTCTGATTTACTGGAGGTTGGACCGGGAGAAAGAGTTTGAGGCTTCGTGCAAGAAGGTTCTTGAGAAAGGCTCACCCAAGTTCAAAAGACGTGTGAACGCTAATCTCGCTGCTCATCATTTTGAGAAAGGGGCTCTTTCCAAGGCGGAAATTTACTACAACAAACTGTTCTCGGAGACAACTGACTCCGTGGTAAAGGCGGATATTAAATGGAAGCTGGCATGGATAAAATACAGGACACAGCGTTTCAAGGAAGCAGCGTTGTTATTTGCAGAGTCCAGAAAATTGTCCACAAACGGAAAACTGGTAAATCCATCCAAATACTGGGAGGCCAGGTCACTGGCCCAAGCCGGATCCAACACAGCGGCAGAAACCCTTTTTCGAGAACTGTTACCAGCCAGGAGGAACGACTATTACGCTATTGAAGCCGCAAAGGTACTTGGAGTCAACGATATTCCCGTCAGGCAGGCTTCAGCTTCCAGAAACATATCTGCCGATATGCAATTAACTCAACCCCAACAGAATATCAAAGAAGTGAAATACGCGATGGTTCTTCTGGAAAAAGATCTTCCGGAGTTCGCTCTCGCAAATCTGAGGGCATTGCCCAAGGCTGTTCGACAAACGCCCTCAATTACATTACTAACCGCTATGGCCGCTCAAAATACGGGTTTTTACGGGATGGCCCATGATGTTCTCTATTCACAATTTGGCGCTTTGGTTGATGAGCCACCGGACTCTTCCCCACTGGAATTCCTGAATCTCGCGTATCCTAAAGCGCATTTTCCACATACCATCAGGCAGGCTGCGGCTCATGGGGTTGATCCGTATCTGGTATGGTCGATCATGCGCCAGGAGAGTCGATATGATTCTGCAGCGGTTTCCCCCGCTGGAGCGATTGGATTGATGCAGGTGACTCCTGACACCGCCAGAAAGTTAAACAGTTTCAGGCAGCGTGGTAATTCCATGCTGATTGCCGATCTGCTGGACCCGAGGGTCAACATATCGACCGGAGTCGAAATACTGGCGCAAAACATTAAGGCGTTCGGTGGAAACCTTGTTGCTACGATAGCCGCCTACAATGCCGACCCCAAAAAAGTTCGAGACTGGGTAAAAAGAAACGGTAAAATGAAACAGGATGAATTCATCGAGAACATCCCATTTCTTGAAACCAGACTGTATGTGAAGAAAGTTCTCTCGAATCTTGCCACATACAAGAGAATTCATACCCGGTCCGACATGGTTGAACGATGGTAACTCCAATTCCTGAAAAAATTTTTCTCAATCTGATGCCAAGGGACTTACTGCAAGCGGAAAAACAGAATGACCACACCATTAATTAGAGATGAAGAACAAATTTTTGACGCGTCCAGGTATCTCAAACTGGAAATAGACAAGGACGGCGGCTGGATTCAGAACGGGGTTGCTATGACACACCCAGGAATCAGGAAACAGTTTTTTACAGCATTGTCCAAAACCGAAGATGGCGGCTACATCGTCAGAATCGGCAGGGAAATATGCTCTGTCCTGGTCCATGACGCTCCATTTGTTGTCACGAGCGTGGATCATCAGCCGGATGGTACTTTCCTGATCAAACTCAGCGATGAAACCTCAGAAATTTTACAACCGGATGGTCTTTGGATTGGAAACGATAACGTGCCTTATTCCAAGGTAAAGAATGGGGTTTACCACGCCAGATTCAGCAGAGCAGCCTATTATCAACTAGCGCGTCATATCGCACTGGATGAAAAGGAAGGAAAATACTACCTGAGCGCAGGAGACCAAAAATTTGAGATCCCTGTCAGACTGGATTGACTGTCAGTGTTGCGACGGGAAATTATCAGCCAAGCGTTACAAGTTTATGTGATTCAGCGATTATCATCGTTCAGCGAGCGTCACGACTGAGGGATGGTGAGTCCAAAATTAATGTCACCGGACCATCGTTTGTCAGGTCTATCTGCATCAAGGTCCCAAAAACTCCATGTTGCACATCGACGCCCCTGAGCCTGATTTCATTGAAGAGTTCCATGTACAATGTTTCAGCTTCGCCGGATTTTGCAGAATCAGTGTAAGACGGTCTCTTGCCTTTTCTGCAGTCGCCGTACAAGGTGAATTGCGAAACCAGCAAAATCTGGCCTCCGACTTGGGCAATATCCAAATTCATGCGTCCGTCGGCGTCAGAGAAAATCCGTATCCCGCAAATTTTTTCCGCCATCCACCGGACATCCTCAGAAGAGTCCCAAACGGAAACCGCTACCAGAACAAGCATGCCTGGGCCGATCCGGGCGACTAGTTTTTCGTCCACCCGAACGCTTGCGCAACTGACTCTTTGAATCACAACTCTCATTTGCCCATGTTTCCGTACATGCTCCACAGTGTCACAAAAGCCGGGACAAAATCGCCGGCGTTCAATGACATGGCAGTTGACAGGTCTGCGGGAATCCAGAAATCACCATGGATTATCTCATCTAAATTCGGCATTGGTGTGTCGTCACATCGACAAGTGAACAACGCCACTCTCTCATTATCCGTCCTGGCATCCGGTCCGATACGAAATTCTTCCTTGAGATCGGTGTTGATAGATAGTTCCTCGAACAACTCCCTGACTGCAGCCTCGGCATAATTCTCTCCGGAATCCAGATGACCTGCCGCTGATGAGTCAAGTTTTAATGGATGCGAATCCTTGTTGGCGCTGCGCCGTTGAACATATATCTGTCCCGACGAATTGAAGAGGAAAATGTGAACAGCGCGATGAGGGAGGCCCTTTGAATGGACCTCTTTCCTGGTGGCTCTTGAGATCACCACATCGTTTTCATCAATTACATCCAGAATTTCATCCAGAAGAACTGTTTCCATGAAATTGGCTACCAGAATCTCAACCCTTCCTGAGCGGATGGCCGACCCTATCTTCTACAGAAGCGACTTTGCTCTTTATCGCTCCATCTGCTCCTGCTTTGTCGTCTATCTTCACGTAGGTCACTACACGGTCTGAATGTTGTCTCATGTTTTCGTGACATTTCCTGATAACATCGAAAACGGCCTCGCTCGGTCCCTCTATCAATGTGCCCATCGCATGGATTTCGTAGTCGAGTCCACTTTCTTCTATTATCTTAAGTGATTGAGCTACATAGGAACTCAAACTGGTCTTGCCCTTATCCAAAGGAAATACACTCAATTCCGCCAACATTTCTATTCTCCTGTTTGACTTGGTTACAAAAATTATGAATCTGTTTCCCAATCAGAATTTGAAGTCCACTCTAATCTTGAAAATTTTCTTTGCAGGTAATTCGAGCACTTCAACGCCAGACATGTCCACAAGTTCGTCGATGACCCGTCTCTTGTCCAATTCCGAGGGGGAAATTAACGTAAACCACACGTTGTATTCGTGTCTTCTGAGATAGTTATGGGTAACACCATCGCAGCGGTTCACCAGGTCAACGAATTTTTCAAATTTATCCTCAGGCGCCTTTGCCGCCAGAAGAGTGCTGACGAAACCGATCTTTCGAGAGTTTATGGAAGCCCCGATTCGTCTAATGATACCCTCGGTTCGAAGTCGAAAAATTCTGTCCAACACTTCCTGCTCAGTCAAATCCAGTTTTGCTCCCAAGACCTCGTACGGCCGGGACGCAACAGGAAAATTTGACTGAATTTCATTTAGCAATGCGCGGTCTTTTTCGTCCATGTGTCAACCTGTCATTTCAATCATCAAGCGCTAAAACAATAGTGGGCCTTTGAAGAAATCCTCATTAACAACTCCCGATTATCATGTGTTGTTAGCAGTTTTATTTTCCTCGATCAAGTTCCGGCAGCAATCCAAAACAAAAAGACCAGCGCTCGCCACTAAACTCAACAATCATTGAGTACTAAAAAACATTTTAATTACCAAACCGGAGTAATCTATTTGTTGACATCACCCAAATATTGGAATACTACAATATATTAATGTTTGAATGTATGGCTGTCGCCCGAATATACTGGATTCTTTTTCAGGATATGCCTCGGCGTTGAGTATCTCATTACTGTAATAGTCCCGATTTACGTAAGTGTAAGGAGGTTTTAATGATTGGCACCGCGAACAAGTCTATGGACGAGGTTTTGTCGGCCCTTAAAGGTTACGAAAACATCATAGTGGCGGGATGTAATGGCTGCGCAAAAGTTTGCAGCACGGGAGGTGAGCCTGAAATCAAGGCAATGGCCGGTAATCTGAAGGCTTCTGGTAAAAAGATCGTTTCAGAGATACTTCCGGAGAGAACCTGTTACATACAACACACCACTGGGGCTTTCCAGGGGCATGAGAGTGAAATTGACTCGGCTGACGCCGTGTTGGTTTTGGGATGTGGAGGCGCCGTTCAGATTGCCAGGCAGGCCTTGGAAAGCATGGGCTACATTATCCCCGTCAAAGCAGGACTCGATTCCGTTGGGCACATGGACACGGTGGTTGCATCCAAACTCGCCATTGAGCAATGTCAGGAATGCGGGGAATGTGTGCTGAATGAGACCGGCGGAATTTGTCCCGTCACTAAATGCTCGAAAAGTTTGTTGAATGGTCCTTGCGGTGGCGCGCAAAACGGGAAATGCGAAGTTGACAGGGAAAGAGATTGCGCCTGGGTGTTAATTTACGAACGGTTGAGGGCTCTAGGCGAGTTGGACGCTCTCCGGAAATATTCCGCCCCAAAAGATTACAGTAAAATGAACAAACCCCGTCGTCTGTCGCTGGGTTAGGAGATAATGATGAAAATCACAGACCTTTTCAGTTCCCGCAAGAGCGTTCTAACGAGTGAAGTCGGTCCGGTCAAGGGTTCTTTTCGACCCGGTGGTGGTGGCAGTTTGCCAAAATGTGTTGACGAGGCCCTTTCGATAAATGACTACATAGACGCCGTGAATGTGACTGACAATCAAAGCGCGGTCATGAGACTGGGATCTCTGCCGGCCTCGATAAGGTTGAAAGAGCAGGGCATAGAGCCCATCTATCAGATAACCTGTCGGGACCGAAACAGAATAGCCCTCCAGTCAGACCTGTTGACGGCCTATTCCCTGGGGATTGACAACATTCTGGCTCTAACCGGTGACTATACAAGCCTGGGAGACCACAAATCGGCCAAACCCGTATTTGACCTGGATTCAGTTCAATTGATCAAGGTGGCTGACGGTCTGAAAAAGGGGCATGACATGATGGGAAACGAACTCACCCAAGCTCCGGATTTCGCTATCGGCGCCGTGGTCAACCCCAATTTTGAGCCTCTGGAACTTCAGTTAATGAAGATGGAAAAGAAGATTGAAGCCGGGGCCGAGTTCTTCCAGACTCAAGCCATTTATGATCAAAAGGTATTCGAAAAATTTATCAACGCCGCCTCCAGCTTTGGAGTCCCAATACAGTTGGGAGTGGTTCTCGTCAAGTCCGCTAAAATGGCAAATTTTATGAATGACAACGTATCAGGGATCTCTGTTCCTTCCAGCTGGATTCAGGAATATGAGAAGGCCGGCTCAGGCAAAGCCAAAGACGTTTGTCTGAGACTAACTTCCGAACTTGTCAAAGATCTGGCCCCAATGTGTCAGGGTGTCCATTTCATGCCTCTGGGATGGACAAGTATGCTTCCCGGCATTATCCAACAATCCGGTTTGGTCAGAGCCTAGCTTCTATCGTGAGCCTGTGATCTGTCATCAGGGGGCAACTACAGCAGGCGGATTCCCCGCAATGGGATTCGCCGTAGTCGCCTCCTGAATTCTCCGTCCGCTTTTTGCTTTCTCAAGCCAGAAGAAAAGGTCTTCCTTCCGAGTCTTTATCCTCATCTTGCTGATCTAATTGCCGGCGACGTTTAATTCTGCGACTTTTGTTCGAATACATCTTACTAACATCACAATTTTAGTATATAATTTTGCAGGGACCCTGAGTTCATAGGGACTTTTCTATGGCAAGAAGTCCGGAGATGACTACGCAATGGTAAAATCTCGCTCTCCAAAGCATGGCGTGTTGCACCATGAATCGCATGAAAGTGGTAGCCAGCAGACCACCGGGAAGCCAAGGAATCCCGATGAAAAGACGCTTCTGGAAAAAGTGCTGGACAGTTCCGCCCAAAGCGTACTGGCTGTTACCGATGGGGTCATATCCTGGAGCAATAAGGGCTTCAGCGAATTGTTGGGTTGGTCTCGGGACGAAATAATCGGGCAGAGCGTCAGGTCAATATTTAGTGACGCAAGCGAATTTGACACGACCTTCCACCACTTCCAAGACAACCCCGACAGAAGAAATTTTTACAGGCAGAATCTCGATCTGCTCAATAGAAACGGTCTGACAGTCTCGTGTTCCGTGGCGATCAGGCTCCTTGATGATGACGTTAGTTCCGGAACCTTGGTCTTCACACTGGCAGAGATTTACTCCAGTTTGCCTTCAGTCGAAATTCCGTCATCAATTCAGACGGATGACAGAAATGGTTTTGATGACTGTCTTTGCAGAAAGGGTGACGCCAAAAAATCTACCGAAGAGAAACTTAGATGGGAAATCTCGGTCAATAAAGCCCTGACTGAATTGTATGTGACTGCGCTGTCCACGAATTCTACCATGGCTGACATTTCAGGTGTCGTTTTGGACAAGGCGCTGACTTTGGCTGATGGTGAACAAGGTTTTGTCACTGAAATAGACTCGAAAGCCGAGCGCGTTTACTTTCATGCCTTTACCCCCGCATTTAAGGAATTCGCTCAAAAGCGCCATGACTTTTTCCACCCGGCTCATGAGATGTCAGGAACTCCACAGGGCAAATTTATCAAGGAGATTCTTGGGATCAGGAAACCCAGAATTCGCTTTCTGAGGCGCTCCGATTCACAGCAGGGGGCGACACCTACCGGCACGTCGGTGTTGGACACTTTCCTGGCCGTTCCAGTGCTCACGTGGGATGGTGTAGTCGGTCACATAGTCATTTCCAAATCGACAGGGAGATATTCGAGCAGGGATCTTCAGGCGGTCAAGAGGCTGGCGACCTTTTACATGGTTGGTCTACGTCGAATGAAGGCTGAGCAGGCTTTACAGGCCAGCGAACAAAGGCTGGAACTCGCGCTGAGGGGCGCCAATCTCGGTTCGTGGGACTGGAACCTGGTCACCGGAGAAGTGGTAATAAACTCCAGATTCGCTTCAATGCTGGGATATCGCCTTGATGAATTGTTCCCTAATATTGCTCAACTATTGGATTTGATCCACCCTGAGGACGTTTCCAGGATAAGGGAAATGTTCGAACAACATGTAGGTGGGAGCGCCACTTTCTTTGAAGCCGAATTTAGAATGTTCTCCAAGACTGGGGAATATCGCTGGATTCTGAGTCGCGGTCAGATTGTCCAGAGGAGCGATTCAGGTGTTCCTGTGAGAGCGGCGGGAACACACCTGGACATAACGGAAAACAAGATTACCGAACAACAGTTGACCAACCGCGACCTGCTGCTGGATTGCGCTGCGCACATATCTCGTGATTTGCTGAGTCATGACGATTTTGCCTCGGCGATAAACCTCGTTCTTGAGCGGTTAGGGCGCACAACAAAAGTCGATAGAGTATACATTTACGAAAACCACGTTGATGAGTCCTCCGACGAATTGTTGATGAGCCTTCGTCACGAATGGGTTGGTGAGAATATATCCGTGCAACTGGATAATCCGGAATTGCAGAACTTATCCTACGGTATCATGTTGCCTCGTTGGTACGAGACTTTGTCGGCCGGAAAGAGCCTGTCGGGCCTGGTCAAGGATTTTCCGCTCACTGAGAGAGAACTTCTTGAGCCTCAAGAGGTGATATCGATCCTGGTTGTGCCCATCATTATTCAGGGGCGTTACTGGGGGATGATAGGTTTCGACGACTGCACCTCTGAAAGGACATGGGTTGAGAGCGAAGTATCAATACTTGAGGCGACTGCCGGCAACATCGGACACGCTATTGAGAGGGAGAGAACCCAGCAAAAACTAAACAATTCCCATCAACAGTTTCTGACAGTGATGGATGGCCTGGACGCATTTGTTTACGTGGCGGATATGGAGACTTACGAAGTACTTTTTGTGAGTCGCCAGCTTGAAAATATCTTTGGCCATGACCTGATCGGTAAAAAGTGCTGGCAGGCGTTACATTCGGATCAAACCGGACCTTGTCCATTCTGCAACAATTCCAAGTTGCTGGACTCAGATGGTAAACCAACCGGGGTTCATGTCTGGGAACGTCAGAATCCATTTACCGGGCAATGGCTAGGAATTCGCAACCGGGCAATTGGTTGGACTGACGGAAGATTGGTTCGTCTGGAGGTCGCTCAGGACATAAGTGAAATCAAGGAAGCTGAAGCTCGCATGAGGAAAGCTAACGAGTTTCAGGAACTTCTTTTATCGACGGCCGCCACGGCTATTTTCACTGTGGACGCCGACAAGATAGTTACCGGAGTGAATGAGGAATTTGAGTTCATAACTGGCTATGAATCTGCCGAAGTGGTTGGGAAACCCTGCACTTTTTTCGGAGTTGAGCCTTGCACGGTGCGATGCGGGCTCAGTGAAATGCATCTCGGGGAAAACATCTCCCGAAGTGAATGCTCCATGAAAACAAAGAATGGCAGAATCCTTTCAGTTCTAAAAAACGCTGTTTCTCTCAGGAACGATGCGGGTGAATTTGTGGGTGGCATAGAGTCATTCGTGGATGTAACAGAACTGATAGAGGCCAGAAGGGTGGCGGAGCAGGCTAGTAAGTCCAAGAGTGAATTTCTTGCCAAGATGAGCCATGAAATCAGGACTCCGATGAACGGTGTTCTTGGCATGACGGAGTTGGCGCTCAACACTGTGCTCACGGACGAACAAAGGGAATATCTCGAAACCGCTCAGGCTTCGGCTGAAGCGCTACTGGCCATAATCAATGATATCCTCGATTTCTCCAAGATAGAGGCCGGAAAACTTGTGTTGAGTCCGGATTCGTTCAATCTTCGTCAGCGATTGGACAACATCGTTTCCGGTCTTGCCATACAAGCGCACCAAAAGGGTCTGGAACTCCTGATCAAAGTAAATCCCGACGTTCCGGAAGTTGTTGTTGCCGATGCCACCAGGATTGGTCAGGTTCTAATAAATCTGATCGGGAATGCCATCAAATTCACGGAAAAGGGCCAGGTTCTGACATTGGTGCAGGCCCATCCGATTTCGGATCACGAGTTGACGCTCGAATTTATGGTTGAAGATACGGGCATAGGGATCCCTCCACAGTTTCAAAGCAAGGTATTTGGGGCATTTGAGCAGGGAGAGGTTTTCAGGACCCGCAAATACGGAGGCACTGGTCTTGGGCTAACGATCTCATCCCAACTCGTTGAACTGATGGGTGGAAAGATTTGGTTTCACAGTGAGCCGGGGAAAGGAATCTCATTTGGCTTCAGTGTTCCAGTCACTCTCGGTTCAAAGCCCTCAACGGTTAATGGGCTCAAAAAATACCATGTTTACAAGGGATTGAATGCGCTTGTGGTTGATGACAACGCCGCCAACCGGCGCATTTTGGAAACGGCGTTGAGCACATGGGGATTCAGAGTCAGTAATTACGATTCCGGTCAGGCAGCTTTGGATTGGCTGAAAGAATGCTCGGACAAAGATGTCACGGTGTCAATCATCCTGGTTGACTGCTGCATGCCGTCCATGGACGGGTTTGAACTTGCTGAAAAAATTCGTTGTGTTTCAGGCTTCACGGACGTGCCCATTATCATGTTGACCTCGGCCGGTTTGCAGGAAGACGTGCCCGGTTCATGTGAGAAAGATATCTTTGCATTTCTGACAAAGCCGGTGAAGATGACTTCATTGATGTCCAGCGTTGAGTCGGCCATCAAAAGTAAAAAAGCTCAGGTAAAAAAAACGTGCAATCTGCCGGAATCGGATCCTGATCAGCCATTGAGGAGAAGTCTGAGAATTTTGCTTGCGGAGGATAACCCGGTTAATCAGAAACTGGCCATGAGGATGCTTGAAAAGATGGGTCACATTGTCACCGTTGTTTCAAATGGCAAGCAGGCTCTCGAATCACTGGAGATAAACCATTACGACATTTTTCTGACTGACATTCAGATGCCGGAAATGGATGGTTATGAAGCTACCAGGATTATAAGGTCAAACGAGATGCGAACCGGTCGCCGTAGAGTGCCTATCATTGCCATGACTGCCTATGCCATGCAGAGGGACAGGGAAATGTGCATGGAAGCCGGGATGGATGGTTATGTTTCAAAGCCGGTCAGGGGTCGTGAACTCGCGGAAGCGCTTAATGACATACAATTGGACTGATCTTTTCACCCACAAATGCATCAAGGAATTTTCTTTTTATGAAACTTTTTCCACATGGGGGCAATGTAAGACAATTGGCCCGGAAGTCCGGCAGAGACATTTCACAGTTTCTGGACTTCTCTGCAAATATAAATCCACTGGGGCCTCCGTCATGGTTGCGGCCTACTATCAGTTCGGCAATATCAGGTCTTGTAAACTATCCCGATCCTGACAGCATCGATTTGAGGCAAGCAGTCGCTCGCAGGCACAAAGCCGATTTTGATGAAACATTCGTCGGCAATGGCTCCACTGAGCTTATCTACATTCTGCCAAGGGCTCTGAAAAAGACAAAGGCGGTGATAGTCTGTCCGTCATATGCTGATTATACGACTGCATGTTTGCAGGCAGGACTCGAAATAAAACGCCTGGTGACAACGCACGACAAAGAATTCAAACCTGATTTGAATCAACTTGACGCCGTGCTTGATGGGAATGAACTGGTTTTTCTGGGACATCCCAATAATCCCACCGGTGTTGGCCTCGATCGTGACTCAATACTTAATCTCGCTGAAACTCATCCTGAAACATTTTTCATCATGGATGAAGCCTTCCTGGATCTCTCGTCGGGGATCAGGAGCTTTACCGAGAAGATGCTTCCCAACATACTGGTGGTGATATCGCTTACCAAGACCTTTGCTATTCCCGGCATAAGGCTCGGTTGCGGCGTGGCGGACCGGGATGTTGTAACTCAAATCGAGCACTTTCTTCCTCCGTGGTCGGTCAACACCTTGGCCCAGATGATTGGTGTTAAGGCCCTGGAGGATGCACAATATGTGAAAGAAAGTGTAAATCTGGTTGAGACTGAGAGGGCCTTTCTGCAATCGGGTCTGAGCGGGCTGGATGCCTTGCAGCCTTTTCCGTCTCTTGTGAATTTTATTCTTGTCAGGATCCTGCGTGAAGGTCTCGATTCTGGAACACTTGTCGAAAAAGCCCTCAAGAAAGGATTGGCCGTAAGAGACTGCTCAAATTTTCACGGACTGGGTCCCGATTACATTCGTGTTGCCGTGCGTCCGAGGGATGAGAACATCCGTCTTCTCGAGGTCCTTGGAGAGATATTGGGCAAGGCGCCGGTGTCCCGAAGGAAAAAGACCGCCAAGGCGTTGATGTTTCAGGGAACTTGCTCAAATGCCGGAAAAAGTGTCCTTACGGCCGCTTTATGCCGAATCCTGAAACAGGATGGTGTAAATGTGGCTCCATTCAAGTCTCAAAACATGTCTTTAAACTCTTTCGTGACCAGACAAGGCCATGAGATGGGACGCGCCCAGGCCTTCCAGGCTCAGGCATGTGGGTTGGAGCCCGATTCTCGCATGAATCCGGTTCTGCTCAAGCCAAATAGCGATACCGGTAGCCAGGTGATCGTGATGGGGAAGCCCGTGGCCAACATGAATGTAGCTCAGTATATAAATTACAAACCACAAGCCTTCGAAGCCGCCTGCAGAGCTTTTGACGAACTGGCTCAGGAGCATGACGCTATAATATTGGAGGGAGCCGGCAGTCCGGCTGAAGTCAATCTCAAGGCGCATGACATAGTGAACATGAAGATGGCGCGTTATGCAAAGTCTCCGGTGATCATTGTGGGCGATATAGACAGGGGTGGGGTGTTCGCTTCATTTATTGGTTCCATGGAGGTTTTTGAGGAATGGGAACGCAGGCTGGTTCTTGGATTTTTGGTGAACAAATTCCGTGGTGACCAGTCAATCCTGGAACCGGCTCTCGAGTACACCCTGGATTTTACGGGTAAACCGGTGCTTGGAGTCGTTCCGCACATTCATTCTCTGGGATTACCGGAAGAAGATTCGGTAACTTTCAAAAGTGGACTGCTCGATGACAAGAACATATCGGGTGACCATGTGGAAATAGTGATCGTCGATCTGCCGCATATATCCAATTTTACGGACTTTGACGCATTGAGAAACGAGCCGGATGTCCGGATCAGGGTAGTCCGGCGTCCTGAAGAATTGGGCAGTCCCGACACCATCATCATTCCAGGAAGTAAAAACGTGATTAATGACTTGGGCCACCTGAAGAACAATGGGTTGGCGCAAGCCATTCTAATAGCCTCCCGGAATGGCAAGTCGGAAATTGTTGGAATTTGTGGAGGATTCCAGATGATCGGTGTCACAATAAAAGACCTTCATCACCTGGAGTCACACTTGGAGCACATAGACGGACTAGGTCTATTGAACCTGGCGACGGTTCTGGAGATTGACAAGACCCTAAAGCTGACAGGGGCCTCACATTCGGAATCAGGTCTTAAAATCCATGGTTATGAAATTCATCATGGAAGGACTGAGGCGTTTGGAGAAACAGCGTCGATTATTAGAGAGGATGGCGCTGATTTGGGGTTCAGTTCTGCGGATGGCATGGTTTGGGGGACTTATTTGCATGGCGTGTTCGACTCGGACGAATTCCGTCGGTGGTATATAAACAGGCTACGATCCAGAAAGGGCTTGATGGCTCTTGCCTGCTCTCCTGGAAAATACGATTTGAACCCTGCTTTTGACAACCTCGCCGAAGTGGTCCGACACAGCGTAAATCTTGAGAAAATTTACCATGCCATGGGATTGTAAGAATGTATGAATATCAGATCATATTAGCGCTAATTCTCGACTGGCTGATAGGGGACCCGAGAAACTCTGCTCATCCTGTCAGACTTATAGGTAGTCTGGCCGTTTTTGCTGAAAACCGCGCCCGTAATTTTTTTTCATCAGAACGCCGGGCCGGGATTGCAACGGTGATTTTCGTCATTTTGGCCGTGTATTTTTTTACTTCCGCCATTATCGACTCGGCTGGTGGAATTTCGTACTACCTTGGGTTTGTGGTATCAGTAGTGGTCATCTACACAGGGCTAGCCGCTCGAGACCTTTACGATCATGCCATGAACGTCTACCGCGCCCTTGAATTAAATGACATTGTTGAGGCCAGGCGCCGCGTGGGGATGATATGTGGACGTGACACAGACGATATGGACAGTGAAGCGGTGATCAGGGCGACAGTAGAAAGCATAGCTGAGAACCTTGTGGATGGAGTGACATGTCCGTTGTTTTACGCTTTTCTCGGTGGTCCAAAGGCGATCATGGTTTACAAGGCCATATCCACAATGGATTCCATGTTTGGATACAAAAATGAACGTTATAAGCAATTCGGATGGGCTCCTGCCCGACTGGATGATTTAGCCGCGTTCATTCCAAGCAGGGTTACCGGAATCCTGGTGCCGGTGGCTTCTATCTTTGTGGGCCTGAGGGCTTCGGATTCACTAAGAATATTTCTTCGTGACCGATCACGACATCCCAGTCCGAATGCGGGTCAATCAGAATCGGCCTTTGCAGGGGCTCTCGGCATACGGCTTGGTGGCCCTTCAAAGTATCATGGTGTTACGCATGAAAAACAATATCTCGGTGATTCCAGGGATGACCTGAATCCGGAACATATTGTGGCGGCCCTGAGACTTATGACGGCAACCATGGTGGTCTTCTGCGTCGTGACTCTGGCGGTGATCCACGCCTTCTAGGATGCCCAGGTTCATGGCATGTTTGGTAACGTCCGGCTCAACAGGAAATTGTATTCTTGAATAATTATTTCATTCCACGATTATTGATTGCCGCCTCACAAAGCGGGGTGGGAAAGACATCCACCACAATGTCGATTGTGGCGGCTCTTTGCAGTCGTGGCCTTCGGGTTCAAACATTCAAGGTGGGCCCGGACTATCTCGATCCTACATATCTGACCATACTCTCAGGAAGACCCTGCTACAACCTGGACGGGTGGATGATGGGGCCTGATTATGTTCGACGTCTTTTCGTGGAAAACTCGTGTGACGCTGACATTGCGGTGATCGAAGGTGTTATGGGGTTGTTCGACGGGG
The DNA here is from genome assembly GCA_964628605.1 of uncultured Syntrophaceae bacterium. Lineage (GTDB taxonomy): Bacteria > Desulfobacterota > Desulfomonilia > Desulfomonilales > Desulfomonilaceae > CAITZA01. Next base: position 5,189 of record CAZVOU010000160.1, on the reverse strand, counting down.
CGCAACCCGATGGTATAAGCGGTAGCTCGGCTGAAATCGCCATCTGGCTGAAAGTTCCCACCATACTGGTTGTAAATGCGCATGGAATGGCCGGGTCAATTGCGGCTCTGGTTCATGGTTTTTCAGGACTCGATGAGCGTTTGAACCTTTCTGGCGTCATAGCAAACCACATCGGCTCCGGCAATCACAGAAAATGGCTTGAAAAATCATGCTCATCACGAAACCTTGCCCCTGTCGTGGGCGCATTTGCCCGGGGAGAGTTCAAAACCCTATCCAGCAGACGATTAGGCCTTCTGACCGCCTCCAGTGATATTTTAGCGGAGGAACAGAAGATCGAGCTTTCCAATGCCGCTGAAAACAACATCGATATGGACAGAATTCTTGATATATCGAGATCGGTTGAACCATATCCTTTCGATAAACCAGCAGTTTTGAGGGTATCCTCAAATAAACGAATTCGTATGGGGCTGGCATTCGATAAAGCCTTTCACTTTTATTACCAGGACAATCTGGACGAGTTAGAGCGACGGGGCATGGAAATTGTTCGTTTCAGTCCTGTTTCCGACACATCTCTTCCCCAGGATTTGGACTTTTTGTATTTTGGAGGCGGCTATCCTGAGGAATTTGCCGCCGAACTGTCGGACAACGCCTCGATGATCGATTCTATCAAGCAATATTCAGAATCGGACAGGCCGATTTATGCGGAGTGCGGCGGGCTTATGTATTTCAGCCGAGGCATAGAGCTGGATGACTCAAGCCGCCATGACATGATAGGCATTTTCCCCTGCTGGACGAGGATGAGGAAAAGTCTGAGAGCTTTGCGTTATTGTTCGGTCGAATTCAGGGAAGATACCGTGATCGCCCTAAAGGGTTCCGTCATCCGGGGACATGAGTTCCACTACTCAGAATTGGCGGGTTTTGAAAATGATAACAAATGGACTACGGCATATTCGGTATCCAGGCCAAGTCAGGGTGTCGTCTTCAACGAGGGTTTTCACCGCAAAAATATTTTGTTAAGCTATATACACCTCCATTTTGCTTCACATCCTGAAGCCCTGGACAGAATTGTGTCCGTGTGTTCAGAAAAAAAGCATCCGAGCGACTGATTTATCGGGAGAAAAGAATTGTCAGGCAATACCAAACCACTTATCTACCAAATGTATCAAAATCCCATGAGCGGTGACGATATAGAGCGTAAATCTTTTGAGATCATCGAGAGTGAAGTCGATTCAAAGCGGTATCCGGAAAAAGAGTGGGCTATAATCAGACGTATCATCCACACCACGGCGGACTGTGAAATTGGCAAGGATGTGTGTTTCAGCAAAAATGCGGTTGAGGCGGGCATTAAAGCGCTGAGAAAGCCATCCGGAATATATGTTGATTCGAACATGATCCGGTCCGGCTTGTCTATGGCACGTCTCAAATCAGTTAGTGACCTCTACAATCCGGATCATGTCCATTGTCATGTAGCTGACGCTGATATTGCCGAGGCCGCCAGGGCCGATGGTCTTCCCAGGTCCTTACATGCCGTAAGAAAGGCGTCAGGCATGATTGACGGGGCGATTGTGGCGATAGGAAATGCGCCGGTGGCCTTGCTGGAACTCAACAGGATGATCATTGAGGGAGAAGCCATGCCTGCGTTGGTTATAGGGATGCCGGTCGGATTTGTTCATGTAATTGAGAGCAAGAATGAACTGATGAGTCTGCCTGTGGAATATATCGCAATACGCGGCCGCAGGGGTGGAAGTCCTCTAGCTGTTAGTGTCATACATGCTTTGTGTGGTCTCGCCAATTAAACCAAATAATTGTTCGGCCTCAACTGGAGTATTGTTCGAAACAGGGAATGTGAAAAGACTTGGAGCCTGAAAAGACAGGGACATTGAGATCAGGTTTTACCACGGGCGCTTGCGCTGCTGCTGCGGCCAAAGTTGCCGTCATGGCGTTGCAGGGACGAGATTCGTTGACAGAGGTAACGATAAACCTACCCTCGGGATTGATAACTCTTCCCGTCCACAAGTCCTGTTGTGATGATTCCGGAGGGGTAGGGGAAGTAATCAAGGACGCGGGAGACGACCCGGACATCACGGATGGTGTCACGTTAAAAGTGAACGCTAGATGGTCCTCAGACGGCGCTGTAACAATAAAAGGCGGGGAGGGCGTTGGTGTGGTAACAAAGCCCGGGCTTTCGGTAGAGCCTGGCTTACCTGCCATTAATCCCGTTCCCAGAAAGATGATTGAGGATTCAGTCAGGGAAGTCACTGATAAGGGAGTCGAGTTGCTTGTCTCAATTCCGGGAGGAGCGGAGCTTGCAGCCAAGACGTTTAACCCAAGACTCGGCATAATAGGCGGCCTGTCGATACTCGGCACTTCCGGGATTGTGAAGCCCTTCAGTTGTGAAGCAATTCGTGACACGCTGGATATTTCACTCAATGTGGCTGATGTCTGCAACATACGGCATATAGTTCTTGTTCCCGGGAGGATAGGGGAAAAAGCCGCCAGAAAACTTTTCTGTCTTGAGAATGAACAACTTGTCGAAGTCGGGAACGAATGGGGATTCATTCTGGACAGAATTAAAACCTTTTCTTTTGAGGCAGTTCTCATAGTGGGACACGCCGGCAAGTTGGCCAAACTGCCTCAGGGACAATGGGACACTCATTCTTCAAGGTCAACAAGCGCCGTTCCTTTTGTTTCTGAACTTACTGATGCTCTGTTCCAGAAGAAATTTCCCGAAGCCCTGACTGTGGAGGGGATTTTTCAGGCCCTTGAACCGGATTTGCAGAAAATACTTGCCACCGGGCTGTCCAGTAGCATTTATGATGCAGTCAAGGCCAGAATTAGCGATCGATGTTGCATTGCCGTGACATTGGTGAACATGTCGGGAATACCGCTCGGATCATTCGGAGACCATAGCTTTTGGACAAAAAAATAAAGATAGTCGGATGCGGTCCCGGGTCGCCCGATTACGTGACACCGGCTGCATCCAAAGCGGTGGCGTCGGCAAATGTTATAATCGGAGCCCAGAAATTACTGGACCTTTTTCCGGATTCAAAGGCTGTAAGGGAACCTCTGAACAGGAACCTGTCCTTAGCCATTGATTCTATAGCCACCTACATGGACAAGAATGTTGTGGCGGTTCTGGTCAGTGGAGACCCCGGAGTTTTCAGCCTTGCAAAACTGGTAATCAAGAGGTACGGCGAGAACTCCTGTGAAGTCATTCCCGGCGTTAGTTCAGTCCAGGTAGCGTTTGCCAGATTGGGCCTGGACTGGCATGACACACTGCTTGTGAGCGCTCACAAGGAAGTTCCTGACGTGGATTTGACGAAGTTGTATGAACAGTTCGGTAAACTGGCCATATTTGCCGCCGCCAAGCCCGCCGTCACCTGGATAGTCTCCTCGTTCAGGGATGCTCCTCTTCCTCCCAAAGTGGTTGTATGCCAAAATCTAACCCTTGCTGATGAGAAGATCGAGGTGCTGAGTCTCAAGGAACTCGAGTCATTTGAGATTGGCTCTTCCTCGATTATCATACTCCTGGATGGTGAAAAGTTTTGAACATACGCGGGACTCTTTATGGCATAGGTCTGGGACCGGGAGATCCCGAGCTTATAACGCTCAAGGCGGTAAAGCTTCTTAACGGCATGAGTCATGTGTTCGTGCCGAAGGCTCGTGGGTCGGAGTCCGGACTGGCAAGCGTCATAGCGGCGCCGTATCTGCGAGACGACGCCATCGTGATCGACCTTGAGTTTCCGATGAAAAGAGACGAGCTTGAGGTCAAGAGGCAATGGAAAAAGAATTGTGATCTGATTTGCAGTCTTCTGGATTCAGGTAAGGACGCCGCTTTTGTCACCCTGGGGGATCCGACTGTTTTCTCGACATACCTCTATCTACTTGAAGCGATAGGCGAGAGGACGTCCGGATTTAACTCGATAACAATCCCTGGGATCTCAGCTTTTTCGGCTGCCGCCTCATTGACCAATTTCCCGCTAGGTTACTCCGATATGCCTCTTACCGTTCTTCCAGCCGCTGAAGATCCGGATTGTATAGCGAAAAGTCTTCAGTCGGGCGGAGTGTTTGTTTTCATGAAAATCGGCAGACGACTCAACTCTGTTCTAGCGGGAATTGAGAAGACAAAGGATGTCAGGAGAATATCATTTGTGGGGCGTGCGGGCCTCAATGGGCAAATTGTCCTGACAGATCTTAACGAAATAAAAAAACTTGATGAAAAATCCGGAAACCTGAGCGTTTTGCTGGTTCAGGTGGATGCGACAGGTAAAATATGAAAGTCATATTTGTTGGAGCGGGTCCTGGAGATCCCGAACTTTTAACCGTGAAGGCTCACAGGATTTTAAGCTCTTGCGCATTCTGTATTTACGCCGGATCCCTGGTGAGCCCTCGAGTGATAGACATAATACCGGCCTCTGCAGAAAAGCATAATTCGGCGGAATTGAACCTCGACCAAATCACCGACCTGTTCAAGAGAGGCCGTGAGTTGAACATTGATGTTGTTCGCCTGCATTCAGGAGACCCCTCAATATACGGAGCCATTCGAGAGCAGATGAATGAGCTTGATGCGCTGGGGATTGACTACGAAGTTGTGCCGGGGGTCAGTTCCTTTCAAGCCGCCGCCGCCGCCCTGAAGACCGAACTCACAGCTCCGGAAATATCCCAGACGGTCATATTGACCAGATCATCCGGACGCACACCCATGCCACCGTTAGAGGAACTCGAAAATCTTGCGCGAAGTCGTTCCACAATGTGTATTTTTCTGTCCGCCCATAAAATCAGGGACATAGCCGATCAACTTGCGCAAGCCTATGGAAGCGATTGTCCGGCGGCTATAGTTGCAAAGGCCTCATGGCCGGAACAGAAGTTCGTGGTGGGAACCCTTGACGATATAGCGGGGCAGGCGCGCCAAGCGGGCATCAACAAGACTGCCATGATCATCGCCGGATGGACGCTATCCAGGGATGTTCAGCCATCACGCCTTTACGCTTCAGATTTTTCTCACGAATTCAGGGTGGTTGAAGATTGAAAAAACAAGTAGCAATAATCACACTTTCCAACGAGGGGGCCTCCATTGCAGCAGCACTGTCGGAAGGCCTGCGTCATACCACTATTTATGTTCATGAAAGCGTTGAAACCAGAATAGACTGTCGATCATTCTCCAGGACTCTTGATCTGGTATCGGAAAT
>CAZVOU010000159.1:0-12711 GCA_964628605.1 uncultured Syntrophaceae bacterium | reverse complement strand
GCCATGTCCGTAGACGCCATCGTTTGAGGTAAGTACTCCCTGATCCTTTTCAGCGTCTCAGGATGACGAAGTATCAGAAGGTCGGAGCCAGCCTGAAGAACACTCAACGCCGTTATCGACTCAAGATTGATTCCGCGGGTTGACGCGTCTCCCAGCTTGCCGTCCGTAGGCAGCTTCGCTTCCTTCGTCTTCCATACCTCTTCAGCTATATTATTGATTATCGGATACTGTAACTTGTCGTCGTTCTGCGTTAGGGCCGCCTGGCGTATGCGCTCCATGATCGAATAGCAATATTCCATACCATAGCCCACTGCGCCGGTCGTCGGATCTATCAACACCTTATCCGACGGCATTCCCAAATTCTCCAGCAATATGTTCAATTGCTTGGCCAGGTTTATATCAATGGGAGAATTGGCCGCCACCACATGCTTGTAAGCTATCGCCGCCGCCCCAAGCTGTTTGTAGTTGCCTTCCGTTACCGGACCCAACACCAGGTTCATTCCACCGCAGGCTTCCGCCACCGCCTTGAGAACCTCAGTGTTCTTGGCTTCATTGGAGACGCCCCAGACTATAAGGGGCACATTTATAGCCTCGGCTACCGCCTTGGCTGTCTTTGCCGCATGCTCGGCAGACAGATCCTTGCCGTTGGGGTCTGTGCCTGCCAGCCATAGACAGACCAAGTCCGCCTTGTACTCATCAACACATTTCTTGGCCCAAGCCACAGGGTCACCCAAAACATCCTTGTACGGGGCCAGAGCCTCATCAGCCCATTCCTCAGGCTCTGTGTCAAGCACCTGAAGCGCCAGCTTGGGCGCATTGGGCATGCCCCCCTCGAAACTATAGAAACTGTAACCGGTTTCACCCCCCAATACCAACTCTGCGCCCGGTTTGCCTATCTTTACCTCGCGTATCTTGCCCGAATACTTTACCTTCGGCAGTTCAGCCATTTGCCACCTTCTTTAATTTTTTGCGCTCTGTCGTAATGCTAACAAGCCGTAATTGATCTTAGGCGGGATTTTTTCTTTTTTCGCTGCCGAACCACTCCTGGGAATAAAAGTATCTTTCAGCTGTGGTCAAATACTTTTTGATCGATACTTCGCCTTCTGCCACGTTGATTTCGGAAATGTTTGAACGCCACTGGTAACGGTCTTCATCCTTGCCGTGAACATAGTCGGTCACGAGGATCTTGACTTTTTTGCCATCAAATCTCTCTTTTTCTTCGTAGTGTTCTGATGCCATAACCTCACTCCTCTCTGGATGTGCGAGAATTTTGTTTATTACGGCAAATTCTGCCTGGGGACGTGCTTTTCCCGAGAATCGGGTCGTACGATGGTAAGCCCACACATTATGAAACAAGGTAGGCGCAATCGCAATATTTTTTTTGTAATTTAACCTAGATAGCACGATTTACAAAAACTGGCGCGCAAACTCGAAGAATTATCGGTCCCCCTATCGTTTTACCGTTATACCGCTGTGATCTGTTTCGATTGAGCCATACTTGGATGTTCCATCGACATGAACGTTACTGATATAATATCATAACCTAAATCGAATGTGAATATCGATAAATAATGTGTTAACAAAAGATGTTTTTCCTGGTGATTAGCGCTCCAGAAGGAATCTGGAGCGCTTTTTTTGAAGGGGGAGACGCTCAGGCTGGTTATAGCCTTATAGACTGTGGGGTCCGCTTTGACATGTAATCGAGTCTGTTCAGCGCATTTATCATGGCCTTGGCCGAAGCGACCAGTATGTCCTCATGCGCGCCTTTCCCCATCGCTACGTTGCCGTCCTCCTCGAGTCGGATAGAGGCTTCTCCCAGAGCATCGGTTCCTCCGGTTATTGCGCTGATAGAAAACCGTAGGAGGCTTGGGCGTCTTCCGGTCAGCTTGAGGATGGTGTTGAAGGTGGCGTCCACAGGTCCATTTCCTAATTCTGCGCCCCTACACTCTTCTCCGTCGATGAGCATTTTTACCGTAGCAGTAGGCACCACCTCAGAGCCTGACATTAGGGTGAGGGAAAGTAGTTTGTAGGTCTCAGCAGTGCGTAAGACTTCTTCTGCGACTATTGCTTCGAGATCTTCATCGTAGATGGTTTTCTTTCTGTCCGCCAGGTCCTTGAATCTTTTGAACGAGAGATTGACCTCATCTTCGGTCAAATAATACCCCAAGGACTGCAGTCTCTCACGAAAGGCATGCCTCCCGGAAAGTTTTCCGAGGACCAGAGAGGACTTGGATATCCCAACCGATTCGGGGTCCATTATTTCGTAAGTTGTTCTTTCTTTAATAACTCCGTCCTGGTGGATTCCGGACTCGTGCGCAAAAGCATTAGCGCCGACAATGGCCTTGTTGGGTTGAACCGGCATACCGGTAATGGCGGTCACTAGTCGACTGGTGTGAAAGATTTCTTCCGTGTTTATATTTGTTTCAAACTGGAATGTCGCTCGTCTGGTTCTGAGTATCATAGCCAGTTCTTCCAGGGAGGCGTTTCCGGCTCTTTCCCCTATACCGTTTATGGTGCATTCTACCTGCCTGGCGCCTGCCAGAATTCCGGCCAGGGAATTAGCCACCGCCAAACCGAGATCGTCATGGCAATGAACTGATACGATAACGTTTTCTATTCCTTGGACACGATTCTTGATCGTGGTGATTAGTTGACTGATCTCTTGAGGGTACGAATAACCGACAGTGTCTGGAATATTTATACTGCAGGCCCCTTCACTTATGGCCGTTTCCACCACTTCAATCAGGAATTCAGGATCGCTTCTGGTTGCGTCTTCACATGAAAACTCTACCCAGTCGGACAAGGAGCGAGCCAAGCGCACCGCTTTTCCCGCTCGGTCTATTACCTCATTTCTCGAGAGCCGCAATTTGTGCTTGAGATGTATGTCGCTGGTAGCGATGAAAGTGTGAATTCCAGGTAAAGCGGCTTCAGAAACGGCCTTCCATGCCGTTTCAATGTCCTCGGCGACTGACCGTGATAATCCGACTATTCGTGAGTTTTTTATTTCCTTAGCGATTTTCTGGACAGCTTCTCTGTCACCCTCTGAGCTTGCCGGAAACCCGGCTTCAATTATATCTACACCTAGTCGCTCTAGCTGCCGCGCTAACTGGAGTTTTTCATGCTGGTTCATAGTGGCGCCCGGTGACTGTTCACCGTCTCTCAATGTCGTGTCAAAAAACAATATCTTTTCCATTTTTCTCTCCGTAGGCCAGGCGTCTAGAGTGGGAATTGAAGTGCTCGGCAATTCAACCAAAAAGGGAGTCGGCTCTGGCTATTTGTTCGGCTTCCTGGTTCAACCAAATAAGGATCGATCCACAGCGCTTATTCACACATTACATCTTGTAACGCCATAATTCAATCAACCCCGTTCAGGTTCAAACTGATATATGAATGTGACGCATTGGTGACGGGGAACTCTCTACAGTGGTTACAGCGCGAATTCCACGACGCGCTGCTGACTTGCTTGAGAGTTAGTTTTGAGAGCGCTCCCAGACAACATAATCAGGCCGGTGGGTTGGGTAAAAATTGGAGGCTTCTCTATCCGGTCAGCTTTTCATTGAGATTGGCTTTCTTTCTTTTTTACGATGATCAGGGACAGATAAGGAGTGGTTGAATTCTTCAAATGGCTCATGTCCCTGACTATGGTTTGCCGCTCGCTTCCAAGGTTACACAAAAACGTGGCCTTAGAGACCATGTCGAGATTTTCCAGAGTTTTATAAATATCTTCAAATTGTTTATAAGTTTTTAGCATCACTACGTTGTCCGCAGTTTTGATTACTTGTTCGAGTTTGAGTCCCCCCTTGGCGCCTGAGACAATCGCCAGTGTTTCTTCTCCTTCACTTAGTGGAATATTGGCTGCGGAAGCTGCCGCCTGAAATGATGTTATTCCAGGAATACTTACCACTTTCAAATCTGGAGCTATCATTTTTATGGTTTTGTGCAAATAAGAAAAAGTAGAATAAGTTAAAGGGTCGCCCAGGGTTATAAAAGCGCAATCAGACCCCTGTCGCAAGCTGGCGAGCACCCTTTCTCCGTTATCGCGCCACGCTTCCTGCAGTATCGACTGGTCATTACACATGGGAAACGGAAGTTTCTCAACTTTTCTGTCACCTATATGTTTTCTTATAATGTTTTCGGAGATGCTGTAATCATTTTTGCTTGAACAGGCCGCAAATATTTTTGGAACGGTGTTAAGAATATGCACCGCTTTTAGGGTAAGCAGATCCGGATCACCAGGGCCTACCCCTACTCCATACAGTGTTCCCATGAGCTTGTCGTCAGTGGGTCCTTCGTGGTTGAATACGTCATTGGACTGTGAATCAGTCAAGGTAGTTACTCCAAGTCAAAAATGGGCGTCATTGAGAAGAATGCTCTGTTGTTTTGGCTCAACTCCATTACTTCAGAGGCCAAAGTTGGGGGTGGATTATCCTGGATAGCTGTTCAACAGCGTCTACCGACCTAGGGCCCGGCCTGGAAAAAATTTGCTCGTCTACTTCCTGGAACCTGTTTTCAGAAAAGGCCCGAAGGCTCTGGTAATGGGGTCGATCCTTGAGTTTGATCGGATTTCTGTTCATGGGTCCGACCTGTATCAGGTAATAATCCGGATTCCATGATAGAAGAGATTCTTCATTTACCCTGACAAATTTTTTATTCGCATTGACACAGTTTTCGGCGCCGGCAAATTTCAATATGTCATTTACAATCGAGGCTTGTCCTGCAGCAAGCAGATTGGGATATCTGGCTTCAAAAAAAACACGAGGTGTTTGAATGGCCCCGGAATTCTTTTCCTGAACAACTCTTAACCTGTCTTTCATTTTGTTCACCAGAGATTCCGCCTGAGGTTGTGTTCCTGTGATGACTCCAATCCTCAACACTACGGAGAAAAGCTCTTCAAATGTTTCAGGACTGAAAACAGCTACGTTCAGGCCATGTTTCTTCAGTTGTTCTACCGGGGTCATAGCCTCTCGCCTTCCGGCATTCTGTATTATCAGATCGGGCTTTAAAGCCATGACCATTTCGACGTTGGGTCTCATATGTGTTCCAATAACCGGTTTTTTTACTATCGATTCCGGAACACGGTCGGCCTTGGTTCGCGCTATTAATCGATCTTCTATTCCCAAAGCGGCTATTACCTCATTGTAGCCTCCATAAAGAGTTATGATTCTTTGGGCCGGTTTATCAAGTTCAATGAGATGTCCCGTGTCGTCTGTCACGTTTAGCGCCCACGCCCATCCGGTCAACTGAAACGTCATGGCCAGCACACAGGCGACTAAAGTGACCGGGAATAAAATGAGCCTGTGGAGATTTCGTGACCGGATGATATGAGATTTGGACATCTGTTTCATATATTTCACGCAAACTGCTTTGCTGAAAAACCTCATGGGTCGGACCATCCAGAATTATTTGGCCTTTTTTAAGGAAAATCAGTCTGTCACAGTACATTGCGGCCAGATTCAGATCGTGCATGACAGAAATCACTGTAGCGCCATTACCATTGATGGTTTTGAGCAGATCAAATACTGCCATTTTGTGACAAACATCCAGATTTGATGTGACCTCATCCAAAAGTAGAGCTTGGGTTTGTTGGGTCAATATTCTCGCCACGGTCACCAACTGGGCCTCCCCACCGGAAACGTTTGTGATGGGCCGATCGTTCAGCCTTAGGGTGTTGGTGCTGACCATGGCCTCCAGAGCTATTTTTTTGTCTTCAGGAGAGTAAAAACCCCAGCGCGAAACGTACGGGTTTCTTCCCATCAACGTGATGGAGAAGCACTTGAAGGGAAAAGAAATGTCTGTTTTCTGGGGAGCGACTGCAATTTGTTTCGAAATGTCCCTGATTCCGAGGTCCTTTATGGCAATTCCATTCACCGAAACAGTTCCAGTACGGGGTTTCAACACTCCGCTCATCACGTTTATCAGAGTAGTCTTACCGCTGCCATTGGGCCCCAGCGCCCCAACCATTTCGCCTTGTTGAAATTTTAGCGAAATGCCTTTCAGAATATCTGATCCGTTGTATCCGGCGTAGAGATTCTTGACCTCAATCAATTCCACTCTCCACACGCTTCTTTTTCAAAAGCAGACAAAAAAAAGGACCACCCAGAAGAGCTGTTATTACCCCCACGGGAAGTTCTTCGCCTTCAGGGAGAAGTATACGAGCGCCCACATCAGACCATATCAAGGCGATCATGCCAACCAGACCGGACATTATGAATAGCCGGCCATGATCAGGTCCAACAGCGATCCTTATCAAATGTGGGGCCACGAGACCGATGAAGCCTATTACACCGGAGACACTGACTGAACCGGCGGTCAGAAGACTGGCGCCAACCAGAACCCGACGTCTGGTTTTTGAGACGTCCACACCCAACTGCTGAGCCTGAGAATCACCAAGTGTCATCAGATCGAGGTCCCGGGAATGTGTTATTACCAAAATAGCTCCAACCAACATGTAAGGGAGAGCGAAACCAAGGTGACTCCAGCCCCTGCCCTGGAAGCTACCCATAACCCAGAAAACTATCGACGCTACCGATTCTTCATCCAGGGACTTAAGCAGGGAGATCAAGGCGCCTAAAAAGGTCGCCACAACTATTCCGGCAAGAATCATCGTGTCCCTTCGAACCCTTCCATCTACCTTGGAAAGGAATATGACCACGATGAGAGCTGTCAATGCCCCGAGTGATGACGCCACGGGTATGAGTCCAAAGCCGGAAAACGTGAAACCTGACGCTCCCATGAAAATGGCAAGAGACGCTCCAAAAGCGGCTCCCGTAGAAACTCCGATAGTAAAAGGATCTGCCAGGGGGTTTCTCAGTATTCCCTGAAAGGCAGCCCCCGATATAGACAGCGACAGGCCGACCAGAGCTGAAAGCATTACCCTGCTCAGTCGTAGGTCGAAAATCACTGTTTGGGCTGATTTGTCGGCGCATTCACCTAATTCAATGCCAATTCCGGACAAAATGCATGTGAGAGACTCACCCAACGGAATTGGAATCCTGCCTATCGTGGTGGCTGCGATAGCCGACAACATTGCCACCAGGGAAAGAATAACCGTGATGAGGACAAAACGTTTTCCGGCTTTGGCCTGGTCAAGTTCGATCAAATCAAGTCTGGCCGGGGCGTGTATGATAAGCGACTCCTTTATTTATTGTGCCTATTTGTTAAAATCCGGTTTTTTTATGGTCCGTGAACAACAGAGGGTCTTTCCCCTGACATGGATAATCCAACAGATTGAGAGACTGCCGTCTTCTTTCCTCTGCCATAAACAGGTATTTGAGGCTTCCCACCTTTCTGACCAGGTTACGCATGAAGACCACCTGAAAATAAAAAACCCGAACCTCTATGAGGTCCGGGGATTGCCCAATTTATCCACGGCCGGATTCCAACCATTTTTCCACGATGGCTAGAGCATGCTCCCTGCGGGCAGGTCTTCTGACTTCCGGATCATCCTAGTGGCTGCGCCTTCCCGTCAAACTCCGGTTTGCAGTGGCTGAATGCAGCGATCGTCCCCGGATACAGCGGCGGGCCCGTTCCTGACTCTAACAGGATTCCCTCTTCACTCTGTTGATGTGAAAACCCGCAGGACATCAAAATACAGAATATAGTAGAGTCCGGACACTTGTCAATCTTTTCATAGTAAATCCAGACAAATAGCTGTCTTTAGCTCTTATCCGGCCTGATTGCGTCCAAATCCGTGGGATCTTGAGACTCCACAATTACCGGTCCAGAGGGGGCCTGGTTTGAGGCGCTTCGCCTTTGGAATCTGTTAATCACAGTAAATAGTGGGCCTGACACAACGTAGGCCAGGCATAGAAAAAATGGAATTGTGTAGGGCATCAACGCAATCAACGCCAGCAGAAGCATAAAAGCCAACGTTGAGCTGAAGGGCTTTTCCTTGACGAGAGTAAGATCCTTGAACGCATGGAACTTTACAGTGCTCACCATAAAAAACGCCAAAATAAGTGTGGCAATGAGGAGGAGCATTTTGTAGTCGCCAGGGTTTATCTGCATGTGCTCCATGAAGACGACGGTAGTAGCCAGCATCCCCGCAGCAGCCGGTATGGGAAGACCATTAAATTTCTTCAGATCTGGATTGACGGACTGAACATTGAACCTGGCAAGGCGCAAGGCCCCGCATGTCACAAAGACAAAGGCGGACACCCAGCCCAGCCTACCGTAGGGTTCAAGAGCCCAAGAGTACATTAACAGGGCTGGAGCGACACCAAAAGAAATCACGTCAGCTAGAGAATCGAGTTCTACCCCGAATTTTGAGGTCGTCTTCGTCAACCGCGCTACCTTGCCATCAATTCCATCAAAGAATCCAGCAACCAATATCAGGGCAGCCGCAAGCAGAAATTGCTTCTCCATAGCAAGAATGATGGAGTAAAAGCTGAAGAAGATGCTTGTGAGCGTCAGAAGCGATGGGAGAATAAATATCCCTCTCTTCATTTTATTTATTCGGTTTTTCTTTCTCTGGTCACGTTCGAATGCTTCTTCTTTGTCGTAAGGCCTGTTTGCCGGCCTCAGAAAGGGTCGTCTCTTTTTCATAGTCGATGCCATTTTATACCCCGCTTTGGAGTGGCTAAATCAGGTTAGAAGTTTGAAACCACACAGAGACGGTTAGGTCTCCTGAAAATATTGTAGTATTATCAACTCTGGATTACAAATGATTCAGGATGGAGTGAAAGTTTTGTCATTGGGGTGGATTGTTTTTCGCTCGGGCAATGACTGTGATGCCCGCTTTCACATTTTCTCCAGTGGTTACTTCCACCTGAAATCCTTCAGGAAGGTAAACATCCACGCGAGACCCGAACCTTATGAGCCCGAGCCTGTCTCCTCGAGTAACCTCATCGGATTCACGGGTCCAACAGGCTATTCTCCGCGCTATTTTTCCCGCTATCTGGACTACCTCGAAAGTTCCGGACGGCGAATTGATTACTATGGCGTTCCTTTCATTAACCTCGGAAGAATCGGCCACTCGAGCATCCAAAAATGATCCCTTGATGTGTTTGATCCCTGTTACCCGCCCCGAAACCGGCCACCGGTTGACATGGACATTAAATATGGACATGAAAACACTTATTCGCGTGTAAGGTCCGTTCCCGGTAATTTTCGAAGTGATACCGGGTGTTACGGCGGTCACCTTGCCATCTGCGGCTGAGAGAACGACCTCGTCTTCTTCTGCCCGGCGCCTCTCCGGGTTGCGGAAGAAGCAGGCGACACAAAGAGTCAGAAGGAGAAAAATGGCGGAGGCGGTATTGAAATCCTTGAGCCAGGCTCCGAAGGCAATTAGAAGAAGTGGTATAATGAATATAACGGCTTCTCTCGCTACAAACTCGTTATGCCCGGCTCTCGTTTTCACTCGGACGGCTCCGAATACCGCGTTTGTTTTCGTCCTCTAGGTAGGGCCACAGTGCCCGTTCGAATCAGTTCAAGAATCCCCAGGGGGCTCAAAAGCTCTATCATGGCTTCTATTTTTCCTGCTCCACCGGTTATTTCCACCATCATGGAATCAGGGGCTATATCGACCACTTTGCCCCTAAAAATGTCTACTATCCGAAGGACATCGCCACGTTTGGCGGCAGTGGCCTTCACTCGAACCAGGGCCATTTCCCTATCAACATAGTCTCCAAGGGTCAGATCCTGGACTTTTATAATGTTTATGAGCTTTCGTAGCTGCTTGATAATTTGCTCAATTATTGCATCACTGCCATGCGTCACCACCGTCATCCTGGAGACATCCGGAGATAAAGTGGGCGCGACGCTGAGTGAGTGAATGTTATAAGCTCTTCCGGAAAACATACCTGAAACTCTGGCCAACACACCCGGTTTGTTCTCCACCAGCACAGAAATAACGTGTCTCTTTTCCATTTTATACCAGGATCATTTCCTTAATCGAAGCCCCAGCGGGAACCATTGGGTAAACCCCCTCTTCACGGTCAACTACAAAATCCATGATGACCGGTCCGCGCGTTTCCAGAGCTTTAATAATTAATGGTTCAACCTCGTGTGTTTTTGTCGCTCTTAATCCCAGGGCTCCGTAAGCCTCCGCCAGCTTCACGAAATCAGGCGCAACCATGATATCCGTATGCGCGTAAACATTGTCGTAAAAACGTTCCTGCCACTGACGAACCATCCCGAGATAACCGTTGTTCAATATGGCTATTTTTACAGGTAAGTCATACTGCTTGACTGTGGCCAACTCCTGAATATTCATCTGAATGGAGCCATCACCGGCAATGTCTATTACGATTTTATCAGGAAAGGCAATCTGGGCCCCGATGGCTGCCGGAAAGCCGTAACCCATGGTTCCCAAACCGCCGGATGTCAGAAAGGTTCGTGGGGAGTCGAACAGATAGTATTGAGCAGCCCACATCTGATTTTGACCGACTTCAGTTGAAATGATGGCCTTGCCCTTTGTCAGTTCGTAGAGCTTTTCCACCACATACTGAGGCTTGATCACCTCGGTCGTGCGGTCAAAACGGAGCCTCTGCTGGTTCCGCCAAACCGTTAGCTGGGCATGCCATTCCTTAATACTTTCCGCACTATCCGGCCTGCGTCCATCCCTGCTTAGCGCTTCGATCAATTGCCGCAACGCATCCTTGGCGTCACAGACAATCGGAACGTCAACCTTGATGTTTTTTTGAATGCTGGTCGGATCTATGTCTATGTGTATGATCTCGGCGTCTTTGGCAAATTCTTCTACTTTTCCAGTGACCCTATCGTCAAATCGGGCCCCAATGGCCAGCAAAAGATCACAATGGTTCACTGCCATGTTGGCCCTGAAAGTGCCGTGCATTCCAAGCATACCGAGAGAAAGTGGATGGGTTCCTGGAAAACATCCCAGCCCCATCAAGGTCATGGTTACCGGAAACCCTGTCATTTGAACGAAGGTCAGCAATTCTTCGCTGCAACCAGAGGTTAGGACTCCGCCTCCGGCGTAAATTACAGGACGCTGGGCTTTCCGGATAAGTTCCGCTGCTCTGCTAACCGAAGGTGGATGAGCTTTGATGGTCGGTTTATAGGTAGGTATCTCGATCGATTCAGGATAATCGAACCTAGCCTTAGCCTGGATCATGTCTTTCGGTAGATCCACGAGCACAGGGCCCGGTC
Organism: uncultured Syntrophaceae bacterium; assembly: GCA_964628605.1. Lineage (GTDB taxonomy): Bacteria > Desulfobacterota > Desulfomonilia > Desulfomonilales > Desulfomonilaceae > CAITZA01. The sequence continues at coordinate 1,602 of CAZVOU010000159.1, read as the reverse complement.
GTCCTGTCCCCGCTATGATAAAGGCTTCCTTAATGGTGTGAGCCAGCTCATCGACTTTTTGCACCAGGTAATTATGTTTGGTGCAAGGTCTTGTGATGCCCACTATGTCGGCTTCCTGAAAAGCGTCATTTCCTATTAAGGGGGTGGGAACCTGTCCTGTAAAGACAACAAGCGGTATCGAATCCATGTATGCAGTGGCCAAACCGGTAACGGTATTTGTTCCGCCAGGCCCGGAGGTTACAATGCACACACCCGGTTTCCCGGTGGCACGCGCGTAGCCGTCCGCCGCATGCACCGCAGCCTGTTCATGTCTAACCAGTATAAATTTGAATTCTTCCGAAAAATTGCGAACGATGGCGTCGAATATATCAATAACTGCTCCGCCGGGATATCCGAAAATGGTGTCTACACCCTCCTCCTTGAGGGCTCTTAAAAGAATCTGCGCTCCATTAATCTTCATTTTACTTTACAGCCTGCTTCAGGCGCCCTCCAAGGCGGGTTAGGAAGATTGAGCCCGCAACCTGGCAAGGATTTTTTCGATTTGATCCTTACCTTTGAGCTTCTTCTTCTGAATGGTTTTTCTCTCTATTTCTTCAGATGGCGTGAGATACACCCTACGATTAAAAACTTCAAGCTGCTCTTCGTATTCGAGATGATCCTGCCAAAGTTTGTTCAATTCAGGTTCTCGATCTTTTGACAACTCTATAAGTTCAAGATCTCGTTTTTCCATCTCAAGGCCCTTTTCGTGGATTTTTTTGGTCATATGTCCCATTTTTATACGCTGAGGGCCTTTCTTTGTCAATAAAACGCTTATTTTTCAGGTTGCGGAACTCAGCCTATCTGAAATTCATTCTTAATGGAAAAAACTTGCTAAAAAATGGTTAACGGGTTTATGTTACGAAGAGTAGTTATCCTCAATAATTAATCCTTTGACATAACAAAGCGGCAAGGATGTCGCAAGACTGGGGCCGCTCTCTTCAGATTTTCTATAATTCAAGGAGGACAGCAAATGGCTGAACTGCCGAAGGTAAAGTATTCGGGCAAGATACGCTAGGTAGCGATCGGTAAACCGGTCGCAGAGGTGGTATTGGGGGGAGAGACCGGTTACAGTTTTTATAGTTTTGAGGGTGGCATGCCCAACGCTCCCAAGCTGGCTTTGCAGGTGCTTGATATAGAGCCTGAGGAGTGGGCGGACGAGGCCCTTGCTCCGTACAGGGATGTGTTGGGTGATCCTGTGGCATGGGCTAAGAAGTGTGTGGAGGAATATAAGGCCGATGTTGTCTGTTTATGGTTGGCCGGCACGGATCCCAATGGCAGGGATCTTTCGGCTGATCATGCGGCCAAGACCGCCAAGGCGGTTGGAGAGGCTATAAATGTTCCACTGATAGTGTGGGGCGTATCCAATGAGGCAAAGAACACAGAGGTTCTCAAGGCCGTAGCGGAATCGTGCGCAGGAATGAACCTTGTGTTGGGACCTGTTACAGAAGGCAATTACAAGCAACTAGGAGCCGCAGCCATAGCCTACAAGCATGTAGTGGCAGCCAATTCTCCCATTGACATAAACCTGGCCAAGCAATTGAACATATTGTTGGAGAATTTGGG
>CAZVOU010000158.1:0-21348 GCA_964628605.1 uncultured Syntrophaceae bacterium | reverse complement strand
CGACGAAATTCCTCTTGTGACAATTGCGAATCAGTCTATGGCCGCTTATGAACTTGTTTCCATGGTAGCAGACATATCCAAGGCCGAGGCTAAACGCCTTGCTCAACAGGGAGGAATAAAAGTCGGCGGCGAGAAAATCGCCGATCCGGGCTCAGAAATCCGCCTCAGCAGCGATGAACTCGTCCTCCAGGTAGGAAAACGCAAGTTTTTCAGGGTTAAATTAGGGTAAACACCGACCCAATTACCTTGATTCAATTTTTTCAGAGGTTTTAGAGGGCTTTGACATGGTCCCGTCTGTTGACGGATTCCCACTCGAACTTAAAAATCTAGACTTTTGCAATCATCCCGGCTCACCTTACTCCAAAAGTCGGGATGATTTTCTAAAAGAAATTTTTTGCTACATATTTGGCTATCGCCGGGGCTGAGGTAAACCCCGGACTATCTATACCTGCAAGGTGAATCAGGTTGGAACAGATTCGGTCCCTCTGAATGTAAAAATCTGGATAACCATCCAGTCTCGCCTGGACCCCACTGAAATTAGGGGATAGATCTTCCGCTTTGAGTTGGGGGAAAAACCTGGTGTCCCTCACAAATACTTCCGGTCCGGGCATGGGCGTCTGAAAATCATCTTCCCTGGCCACCGGAACAAGTTTGGGCCCTACCATGAAAGTGTTTCCAATCACATGGCGACCGTTTTCAAAATCGAACATCGGCGTTATGTGGACTCCCACCGTATGTTGCAGCCCAAAAGGCGTCTGGACGGTTTGAGGTGTAGGGTAGACGTTCAGTCCGTTCAGGTACAGTTCCGGTCTCGAGGTGCGGTAAAATTTCATCGAATCTCCCCTAATGAGCGCGGCCTTGAGCGGAAAACTTCCGTCTATCATTTTTGCAAGATTGACCGCGTGAACACCGGCAGAGTTCAGTATCACACGTGGGGCTATCCATTCCGTGGCGCCGTCCCTGTAACGAATCTTCATCAAGGCTTTCTTGCCTTCCGCCCTGAGTTCAACCACCTCCGTTGAAGGCATGAACTGAACCCCCTGGTTGGAGGCTAGAAAATAGACCTGACGCAAAAGTGAGGTCGGTTCAAATATGCCGGAGGTGGGGATATGCAGAGCGGACAGCGCTGTAACATTCGGTTCGAATTCCCGGGCTTGTCGCCCTGAAATCCTGCGCACCCCAGGGACCCCGAATTCTATCGCCCGACTTAAATATTTCTCCAGTTCAATTTCTTCCGATTCGTTCAGAGCAACCATAAGCTTGCCCACTTTAAAGAATGGTAGGGCATGCTTCTCGCAGAATTGTTCCCAAAGATGGTTACCCTCTACGCAAAACCGCGCTTTGAGAGGTCTGGTTGAAACATCGTAATTCAATCCGGCGTGATTGACTCCGGAATTTCGAGAGGACTGATTTTCACCTTGCGTTATACCTTCGTTCTTCTCAAACAAGAAAATGTCCGATTCCGACCCGGAAAGTTCATACGCAAGCCAACAGCCGATTATTCCGCCACCGACTATTGCGACATTGATTTCATCGGCCATTGAGAGATTTACCTCCAAATAATGCCGGACAGCGCGGGTAGTAAAATTAACGACCCGGCGTCTGATTAGTGGCTATTGAAAAATTTTGGGATGTTCTGGAACCTAGATTATGGGTTCGTGCGCATCCCCGTTATCAAAAAACAGGATTTCATGATAACGGGGAATAGGCTGGCCTGAAAAGAAAAAAATTCATCCGTAAATTCTAGAGCGTCATAAGGTAACCTTAAGCGGCCTGGGTCAGCGCATCCGTTGAAAAATGTAATTGGTTGATTTTCCAACGATCATTAACATCGCGAAGCACTGCGGTCAACCTCATCGGTATCGGATTCGATTGAGCATTGTCTCTCGATTTCAGGGTACACTCACCTACAAAGGTCGCCATGATCCTGTAGACAGTAACTTTGCTCCACACGACCTCCAGTTCTATCTCTTCAAATTTGCCGAAATAATCCTCCAAATGGCGCCTGGTCTCCTCTCGATTTGAGATTTTGCTCCCATCTATTCCATAGCTAAGAAAATTGTCGTCAAAATAGAATTTGGATAGGGTTGATTCTACGTCACGCTCATTGAATGCGTTGAGCATGTTCATCATGGTCTTCTGGATTTTGGCTGTGTTTTCAGCGCTCACGGTCCCCTCCTGAACTGATATGACATCCTCTTTTCTTGACTGGTTTAAGAATGACCGACCTTACCGGGTTAGAAAAACACTTCGTAACATGAAACCACCACCCTGAGATTTTGGGGGCGTTTTCCCTACAATAAGACTCATTGACGACTTGTTTAAAACCACATAATTCTTATGACTGATTACTATCATTGATTCAGCTTTTTACAAAAGAAAAAATGTGAACGCCAAACAAGTGCTCGCTGCACGACCATAGCGCAGGATTCCGACCCCGAATTTGCAGCCGGAACAAAAGACTGGACAACAAAAGTTTAAAAGTGTAATCTGGACACTTGTCGGGAAGTGGCTCAGCCTGGTAGAGCACTGCGTTCGGGACGCAGGGGTCGCTGGTTCAAATCCAGTCTTCCCGACCAATTAAACCAGTCGTTAGACCCCTCGCAAGAACTAGCCCCCCTTTCACTACAATTCAAAAATGGAACTTCAGGAGACTTCCGCATCCCGCTCATTGTGAAGCGCGTCAATCAGCGAGTCTACTCTGCGCAATTGTGATTCGTTCAGTGCGGATGTTGTTTTCAGGTAGGAAAGCGAGGCTGCGCAAGTGGTCAACTCAAGCTTGTGAGCCGCCTCCGAGTGTTGGTCCAGTCGGTCCATATAGTCAGAGAATAAAGAAGCGTTATGACATTCCTTGGTTGAAGGCAGCCTAAAAGTTTCGACCCCAAAATGTGCGCTGACATCAGAATCGACCGGAATGCGATCAGCAAGTTGTAAGGGGCAGAATGGGCTGGAAACCTCTTTCTGATGCAGATCAAATTCCCGGATCATGTTGTCTTCAATGTTCCCCAGCAAATCGGCGAAATGCCTGCCCGATGATTTACCCCGACCTGATTTCATGAACCCACTCACAAATTTGTCAATTCGTTTTTGAACATCAGAATTTTGTGATGGTTCGAAACCTAATATTTCCGAAGCCTTGCATAGAGGGTCAGGCCTGGTTTCCTCAGGAGGAATATCGTCTCCATTGGAACTTTTACATGGCATGGCAATTCCATCGTCCTGAATGCATTTTATGTCAGGCAGATTTGAGTGCCGTTGTTCATGAGCATCTTGGGCCAGAACTCCAAAACTTTGCAGATCAAGGTAAGATCTCACCAGCGTATGTACGGTCCCTGCCACCGCCAGGTTGTATAAATACATGGAATCATCTTCGATTTGCTTCCCGGTCAGGTAGTATCTCCAGAAATTTTCTCCCGCTTTGTACAATTCACTCCATGTGGATGAAGTTGAACGACTAACCGTCTCTGCAGTCTTGACACTCAAACGGTATACAAACGACTCCACATCGAATACTTGTTTCAGGCCGCTCCCTGAAGTTGTCGATCCGGAATTGAATGGATCTCTGGTCAGGATTCTGGATATCAAATCTGCGTTCGCCCCGATCTGTCGGCTGTAAACCCTGGCCTGGACATAATTTTCCCAGGCTTGATGCCCAAATCCCAAAGCAGGTCGAACATGCTGCGGAGAGCAAGCGTCCGCTATTGCGTGAAACACAGGACCAAGAAGCTGGAGTCCGACTATGTGCGAATTGGGGCCCCTTACTTCCAGTGGTTCGTGTTGCTCATTGAGGAAGTAGTTATAATAAAATGTTACAAGGACACTCCAGGGCGCAAAGGATGTATTGTCAATCTTTCGTTTAAAATTGTCTTTCCACTCTGAAGCTCCCAGAGTCCACGCAGGCCTGACCCTATCCAGGACAAGTGAATAATCCTGATCAACCAGTCCGCGAAGATAGACGGATATGCCCTTTACAACAAAGGAATCGAAGCCCTTCTTCGAAGAAGAGTCATAGGAATAGCCGGTACCGGTTGACCATTGTTTTGAGGCGTCGGGATACGGGTTTATGAAATGATTAAAGGCCGAAAACATGTGGCCGAAGAGTCCGGTAACATTTCTTTTGGTTCTCCAGGGAAGTGCGGGGACTCGGAGAGACAAATCTCCAAACTTGTCGGTATGCCACGATTCAAACCCGGCCAGTCGCTCTACAGCGCTCTGGTAAGGAGGAATCTCCACAATGGATTTCCTCTCGCCATAAGCCAGCTCAAAAGATTGCAGGGCCCTTTTCTGCAACTGAGTGCCGTGTTTCTTGACGTAGTCTACGGCGTCACAAACTATCCAGTAGTGAACCTTGCCATTCATAGAAGACCATCCACGCTTGGGTTAAACCAGAGTGGTGACCGGATCACAAAAAATAATTGAGTCAGGCGGTTATGCATATTCATTTCAAAAAAAATCCCAATGTCAGATTAATTTTCGTCGGGTTCTCTGAGATGATACCACAGGTATCTCCGGTGGAGAGAACAAATGCTTTAGAACGAACCGAATCGAGAACCAAGTATAATCACTGCTGCCAGCGCTAGTAAAGAGCCGACTATACCTACTATCACTATGTCAAAATAGCTCTTCCGGTGCGACGAACCGCAGACGGCAAGCAACGTAACGACAGCGCCGTTGTGCGGTAGGCTGTCAAGGGATCCTGCCCCTATAACTGCTACACGATGCAGCAAGCCCGGATCAATACCCACCTCAGTTGCAATCTTCATGTATGCTCCACCAAGAGCGTCCAGGGCTATGGTCATCCCCCCGGAGGCAGAGCCTGTCAACGCCGCCAGTATGTTAGTGGAAAAAGCCAGCGAAACCAGCGGTCCGCCTTCAACCGACATCACCCAATCACTCACCATTTTAAAGGCCGGCATGGCGGCCACTACGGCTCCAAACCCTACCAGGCTGGCTACGCTGAGGACCGGTAGGCAAGAAGCGTTAGCGCCTGCGTCAATTGTATCGCGCAGCGCCTTGAGACGACCATGATTTAGCGCAACCAGAACAAAACAGGCGGCGGCCAACGCCACACTCACTGACCAGATACCGCTGACGGCAGAGAGCGACTTCATGCCCCATTCAGGACTGGCAAGAAAGCTGGTGTTGAGACGAGGTAGAACCAGCATGGACATGGCTAGATTGATGATGATTACGACCATGAGCGGGAGGAAGGCCACCAGGGGGCTCGGTCCATGTTCCTCACGGCGGCCGTGGCATATCTCTGCAGGATCGAACGAACCGGCCACGGTTGCCCGTTCACGAATCAACTGATCGTTGGCGACTGAATCGGCGCCCACTGCGATTTCTTCATAACCCTCGCCGGAACGGCGTGCAGCAGCCTCAGCACGCTTCAGCCACCACATGCCAAAAACGAGCATGATGATTGCGGCAATCGTGCCCAACCCAGGCGCTGCGAATGCAGTGGTGCCGAAAAACGGCATGGGAATGGCGTTCTGAATCGCCGGAGTGCCTGGCATAGCCGACATTGTGAAAGTAGAAGTGCCAAGCATGATGGCTGCTGGCATAAGACGACTCGGGATGTCTGAAGCCCGGAACATGGCCTGAGCCATAGGCCCGAGCACGAAAAAAGCAACAAACAAGCTGACTCCACCGTAAGTGACCAAAGCCCCGGCAAGCACCACCGCCAGTATGGCGCGGCTCGGACCAAGCTGTTCAGTCATGAATCGGGCGATGGTTGCAACAGATCCACTGTCGTCCATTAGTTTGCCGAACACTGCGCCAAGCAGAAACAGAGGAAAGAACTGCGCGAGAAATGAACCGGCCGACAACATGAAAGTTTCGGTCCAGTGTGCAAGGATCGGTTCCCCAGAGGTAAATGCAGCAATCATCGCAGCAACTGGAGAAAGCACAAGTATGCTCCAACCCCGAAAGGACAGCCACATTAGAAATCCAAGGCCTAACAGAATGCCGGACAAGCCCATATGGTAACTCCTTCCACCAACTCATGCGGGTCAAGCCCGCATCCCCATCAGCCTCGTCTTCTTTTTGAGCCGCCGGCAAAGCGCGAGCTTTTAGAGCAAGCTTACATAAAAAGCGCCTGTAAGACAAGACACGCTGTAAGTGACCACTCTAACTGAAACTTTCCACGAACTGCCACTTGGGTTTAAGGCCCTGACTGGAATACGTTTTTCCAGTGAACTGGGAATGAAGGCTAATTGTATACAGTAACCCGGCACAGATCGAGCGCTGGATCGCCCATCCCCGGCGGGGTTCACGCTTTGACAAAAAGACATCAGTAATGTATGATGACGATAATTGGCTTAAAGAAATAGTGCCAGGTCTTTATCTTTTTAATTATTTGAGGATACCGTGTCTGAGACGAAACACATTGATCTTGCGTTACAGGGTGGTGGGGCTCACGGAGCATTTACATGGGGTGTTTTGGATCGTTTGCTCGAAGATGACCGAATAGAGATAGAGGCGATCAGCGGAACAAGCGCCGGGGCGATGAACGCTGTCGTGTTGGCGGACGGTCTTGACCGTGGAGGAAAGGAAGGCGCCATCAAGGCGCTCAGAACGTTCTGGCGAGGGGTGAGTGACGCAGGGTCATTCTCACCTATGCAAAGGACGTTGTTCGACCGTATGTTCGGCCGATGGACATTGGATTGGTCACCAGGATATATCATGGCTGATTTAATGTCACGCCTGGTGTCTCCTTATCAAATGAACCCTTTAGACATTAATCCGGTTCGCATGCTTGTCACAAAACTTGTAGACTTTGAGCACGTTCGTGACGCCACGGGTATTAAAATATTCGTCGCAGCTACAAATGTCAGGACGGGCAAACTTAAGATCTTCCGTCGTGGGGAGATGACCGCCGACATGGTGGTGGCGTCGGCTTGCCTTCCATACATGTTTCAAGCTGTGGAAATAGACGGCGAAGCTTATTGGGACGGTGGATTCATGGGTAATCCGTCATTGGCTCCGCTGCTGGAAGAATGTGAGTCTCGTGACATCGTGATCGTGCAGATCAACCCGGTACAACGTGATACCATTCCTAGAACGGCCCACGACATTCTTAACCGAGTCAACGAAATCACTTTCAACGCAAGCTTGATGAAGGACATCCGATATATATCTCAAGTAATGAAGCACATCAAAAATACAGGTCCGGAGAATGAACAACGGGCAAAATTGCTGTTCCACCGCATTAATGCCGATGAGGAACTCAAGTCGTTGGGAGTGTCGAGCAAATTCAACACTGAATGGGCATTTATGGAACATTTGCACGATGTCGGCCACAGGACAACATCCTCCTGGCTGGACGCCAACTATAAAAGCCTCAGCAATCATTCCACGCTGGATGTAGACTCGGTGTATCTTCAAAAATAACTTGCATATTTAGCATTTCGTTCAAACAGGCCGTTTGCATCAACCCTCTTTCAACCAACAGTTTAGGGGGTCCAATGGGAAGGGGGCGCCCCGATGAGAGCGCCCGGAATCAAAAATGAATTTTATGCCCGGAGGGCAGGGAGAAATAGAAAGAAAGCCGTCAAACGACAGTCTCCTGTGCAGGGACAGGATTGCGCACAACAGGTGGTTTGCGGGAACCTGACTTTTTCCACAGCCATTTTGCCACAAGCGGCGCCAAGTCCCTTTGAGTTTTGGAAGAAACATAAAGCCCTATATGTCCTACCGGGAAAGCCGTTGTAGTGATGTCCTTACTGCCTACATACTGTTCTAACGGCTTGGTGGAAGACGGTGGAACTAGATGATCCTGCTCCGCATAGATGTTTAGCACCGGTTGAACTATATTTTTCAAATCAACCTTTCGTCCGTTGATTTCGAGTTCCCCTCCGACAAGCTTGTTACCCTGATAAAGATCCCGAATGAACTTGGCATAGGCTGAGCCGGCCTGGTCCGGACTGTCAAATATCCATCTCTCCATCCTCAGGAAGGACTCTACATTTCTTGGATTGTCCATTGAGTCCCAAAAATTCACGTACTTATCTATCATCAGGGAAAATGGTTTGAGCATCAGAAAGCCGACATTCAGAAAATCACCCGGTATATTTCCCAGTGTTTCTTCCATTAGATCGACATTCAGGTGTCTGGACCAAACGTTCAGGAGTCCATCGTTTCCGGAGAAATCGAATGGAGCCACCATGCAAACCAGGTTGCGAATCTTATCAGGGTTGAGCGCTGTATATATTGCTGACATGGTTCCGCCCTGACACACGCCAAGCAGATTGATCGTTGCCTGACCCGTTTCACGCCTGACAAAGTCAACCGCATCAGACAGGTACACGTCGATGTAGTCGTCAAATTGAACATATCTATCCATTTTACCCGGATATCCCCAGTCGATCATGTAGATGTCCAGGCCTTGGTCCAAAAGATTCCTTATGAGACTGCGATCAGGCTCCAGGTCCATCATATACTGCCGGTTGACGAGCGCATAACAGATCAATAATGGAACAGAGCAGATCTTCTCGCTGGTAGGCTTGTAATGATAGACAGTCATCTTGTCCTGTTTAAAAACAGGAACCTTCTCTGTCGCCTCATCTTTGATCTCGCCGGCAGAAATAAGGTTTTGCATTCCCAAAGCCATTTTATTCGCTGTCTCGACCCACATATCAGCAAATTTTGAAGCCACTTGATTGTCAAATACATTATTCATTATATTGACTCCTTATTGGGGCCATCAGCAAGTCTCCGTTTTATGTCGGCCAATTCCTGCTCAATTTTGCGTGTCCTTTTTTTCATTTCATAAACTGCCTGGTAAACTTCATCCATGTCCTTGTCATTGGGGACATTCATGACGGTGAGGCCCTTAGCCAAGAGCGTATCCATGTTTTTCTTTGCTTCCAAGCCTCTGTTCACCGTGTTAGCCAAGGTTCGGCTGAAGGTCTCTGATCTGAAAACTTCAATAAATGCGTCTTCACTGCTGGAAACCCAGATTTTATAGAATACCTGATAGGTTTCAGGCCCAAACTCCTTGATGTCCATTTTTGAAATATGATCAAACACTTTGTCCATGGCAGCTTTCGAGGCGGCGATCACCTGTTCCTGAAAGTCAGGCAGAGTGTTCAGGAACCTCATCTGGGCATCCATCGCCTTCTTGAACTCTTCTTCATATTCGCGCGTAAGCCCCAAACCGGGCATGCGGAAGAATTGACCCATGGTATTTTCGTATAATTCGGACCAGGCAGGGAAGATGCCCTCGGAGGACGTGTTGTTAAATGGAAAAGGACTGCCCATGAATCCCGTGCCCCAACTACGGGTAAAATTGTCCAAGAATGAACGCCATGGCGCTATAGCCTTTTCAATCTGACTGGGCGAAAGTAGGCCAAAAATATCCTGGACCATTTTTTCATGATATTTCATCCACTTATCTTTTATTTGGCTTATTTTTTCTTCGTCGCCATAGTGTTTGAATATTTCCGGCAAATCCTGCGCGGCAAAATTTACAAAATCCTTGAACCTCATCCCAGTGGACATCGAATCCATAAGTTTCATGAAGTCTAATGAATTAGTCCAACTGCGCATGAGCCTGTCGTATTCTAAATAGGCGTTATTGCCCCCAGCGTTTTTGATGGCCTCGTTCCAGGCGTTCATCATTCTAGCCGAAGATTCTGCCATATTTTTGACAAATTCTCCGGTCGCCACCTCATCCTTTACTGTAAACATTTTTTATGCTCCGAATTCAATTGTTGCAAACTTTATCAATGGCGCGTCCGGTGATCGGTTCAGGCCAACAATAATTGTTTCGGCTTCACTATCCGGTCCAGTCACCAGGTCTTGAAATGTTACAAATGCAGCAATTGAGTCAGGCTGAAGCTCTCTTGAAGAGTGACCTGACCCAATTTTTGCCCCTGTCCCAAGGCTACTTCTGCCTTGAACACCATAAATGGAAATTCAGTGGAAAAGTTTGTAGATCAGTTTTGGCATTCCAGGTTTATTGATTGGAAGACTCTGGTTCTTTCTTGAGAAAATTAGCCATGTTTTCAAAAAATTTCCTAGCCATTTCCTGCTGGATGCTCTGCGTTTTTTTCAGTTGCTCCCAGTTTTCCTGGAGTTGTTTCTCCATGCTTTCACAATAGTTCTTGGTCTCTTTGGCAGCGCTTAGGAAAATGTCCAGGTTGCGGTCAATCATGGTATTCCAGTTTTCACCGGTATATGACTGTGCTCCGGCCGTCCAGGGGGTTCTGGACATCATCTTGGCCCAATTGCTCATGATTTCGCTGTTCATTTTTAACATCTGCTCATAGGCTTCCTGAAACTTGTTCATCAATGTAGCTCCTTAATCAATTATATAGCTATTTAAATATAGCATTACGAAAATAAAATAGCAACATGCTCGATGGATTGTGCCTCTGCGTCAATCCCGAACGGCCCGGATTTGCTAACTAGTGGCCTTGCGTGGCGGTGACACTGTAGCCGAACCTTCCGCCACCACCTCGGCTTTTTGATTGCGCCACATGAGAGAGATTTGGACCCACTTTTTCTTCTCAATTTTCTCGACAACTCGACCTGTGACGGTGATGGTGTCACCGATGTAAACAGGCGCCTTGAATCGGGTAGAAACTTCTATTGCGATTGTCCCGAGACCTGGCAGCTTAGTCCCCAATAGTGGAAAAGCCAAAGACTGTGTCAGTGGACCGTGAGCTACACGAGCCCCGAATGGAGTCGTTCGCGCATATTGCTCGTTGACGTGCAACGGATTAAAATCGCCGCTGATCCCTGCAAACAGATACACATCCGTCTCCGAGACTGTTTTCGAGAAAAAAGATTCGTTTCCTATGTCCAGTTCTTCATAAGTTTTACCAATTTCAAAATCCATAAAAATTTCCCTTTATAATATTTTTAATCATCACATAAAAATTCGGACATCGCTCCCACACTGAAGTTCCGCTGCGACGATTGTAAAAGTTCTGATTATACCGCGTTGTTTCAAAGTTCTGGCCGAACAGTAAAGGCTAATTGTTTTCGAACTCGCAAACACCTCGCTCCAGGAGCGATGTTCCAAATTGTGAATGCTGTCCTTGTTTGCATGAAAACCAGAATTGTTTTCATCTACAGCCCTTCATCAATTTTGTGTTGTTTCCTGGTGTTTCAAGCATGCTACACTGGTGCGCCAGCCCAAGGACAAATCAAACACAAATATTTCTGTTCACTGAAATTTTGTCAGACGTGTTTCATTCTGTTGATTGTCACAGAAGGTATGGTTGAGTTGTCTGCGCCAAAGATAGACGGCGCTTAGGCCATGGTGATCAGCGAAAGCAGGCCACTATTATCAGCAGCACGGAGATTCCAACTGCGACAGCGGACACGATCAACAATTTGTAATACCTGCCAAAACCGGATGGCTCATTTTTGTCGCCGGCTTGCGCCATTTGTTCTACCAACTTGTCTATAGCCATGATCATTTACCCTTTTATCAATGCGCTTAGTGTTCTGATCAAGAAATTAATTTGATCTAATGTCTGGTTACAAATTTTGTTCTGAAACACGACTGCGCTTGAGTCCAATTTATCGCCACCGGCGTCGAATTAAAAGACAAATCTGGGAAAATGGCCTAAAAATTTTACATCGTCTGGGCAAATTTGTACTAACAAGGTCTGGTTCCTTTCGGAACAAACACAATAAAAATCAATCAAATACCTTTGTCAATAATGATTGATTCGAATGGTCGATGTGGTTTAGGATCAAAGCCTTACGACTGACGGATATGACTCATATCGACGCTGAACAATATGGACAAACCGGGAGAGACTGCATGACCAAAGACGACATCAGGATTCGCCGCATGAGCAGGTCCGAAATTGACACGGCAGTTGACTGGGCGGCGCGGGAAGGCTGGAATCCAGGGCTTCACGACGCCGAGTGTTTTTATGCTGCAGACCCGAACGGTTTCTTTATCGGCCTTCAGGGCGAAACACCTGTGGCGATGGTTTCGGCAGTCGCCTATGGAAACGAATACGGTTTCATGGGGTTTTACATGGTTGAGCCCGGACACAGAGAATCTGGATTGGGTGTCCGGATGTGGGAAGAGGGCCTTTCGTATTTAGGAACCAGACTCATTGGACTAGACAGTGTCAGGCCCGACCTTGTCGCACATAAGAAACCCCAATTTCAGCCTGCTTACGTAAATTTCCGTTTCCGATGGGTCAAAGACAGACCATTCTGTATATCGCCCGATGTGATGGATATTTCTGAAGCAGGTTGGGAAGCCTTGAACGACTATGACCGTTCTGTGTTCATGTTTTCAAGGGAGAATTTTCTGAAATGCTGGATAAGCCGTCGGGACACTACATCCGTTGGCGTGGTTGATGAAGGCCGACTCAGAGGTTACGGGGTAATGCGCAAATGTCGAGATGGATTTAAGGTTGGCCCACTGTTTGCCGATGACATTAGTCTGGCCAGAAAGATATTTCAGGCCCTCACGTTCAATGTCGGAATGGGAGAGAGCGTTTTTCTGGACACCCCCCAAGCAAATGCCGACTCGGTTTTACTTGCCCGGGAATTTGGCATGAATGAGGTGTTTCGCACGACACGGATGTATAGCGGTCAGATCCCTGATCTGCCATTGGGAAAGTGGTTTGGAATAACGAGTTTCGAGTTAGGTTAGATCTGTCGGCAAACCCAATCGTAAGCCCCGGTCCTGTTCCAGGAAAACATCGTCAACTCTTTTCCTGTGATGTGTGAGCCCCTGACTGCAAATCGGACAGGTCCTTTGCCACCATGCTTGCAAGACATTCATCATGGGCAAAGAGCCTTTTGTTGCTGTTCTTCTCTGTGTACATCGTCATTGTCTCACCTTCATTTATCGGTCTGTTGCATATAGAGCAGTTCATTATACGGATCCTCTCAAATCATGTACTATTTTAGGTCGTTTCTCCCGGCGCAGACCATTCCGACAAATGTCGTCCAGAAATATCGATTCCATCACAAACCGCTTCCGAAGCTTAATACTAATGCCCTGACAAATCAACAAAATCGCCGCCAGCCAAAGACGGCAATTCCCCAGACTGTATAAACCTTTACCGGAACTTGTCATTCGTCTGAACCAAATTCACTCCGTCAATTTTTGAGTTGTGCAAATCACCACACCATTCAAAACCACCTGATCTTTTCTCAAGTCTATCACAAGGCAAGATCTCTTGCCCTGAATATTTAGAATAATTAATCGAAAACACATGGCGCGCCCACATCATGAACAAATTTTCAGCATTGAGAATCCCGCTAGGCCTATTGGAGCAGGTTGAAAAAACAACAGGTGGTTGTAAAACACCCATACAATCATGTAGGTGGTGTTTTTTCAACCAATCGTGGGTCCGGATGGCAGACCGCCCGAGGCTCAAGCAGGAAATAAAAGCGCTTAACGGCTTAAATACACACGCACAATTGAAATATCTATTTTTTGGCGATGAGATGGTCTCATATTTGCATATTTAAAAGGCGCCGGAGTCCTTTACCGAGGGGATTCTAGCTCCTTGCGCGGACTCGCGTCTCAATTTAGGGGGACGCCATCCGAAAAACCGTCCTTTCACGTATGCTCCCTTTCCTGGCGAATCATGAAATCCATGCTCTGCAAATACCTTTCTTAAATTTTTGCCCTACCGTGGAAACCATCATTTCCCTGTGATCCATTCTGATGCAGACATTCATGCCAGATAGAGCTTGAGAGTTCAAAGCGTTCTGCTATAAAAAAACGCCTGTTTGAAAAAAGACTCTGCAGGTTGCAAAAAAGAAATTGACCGACAATCATATAGTTGTAGAAAACATTGTGGTGGACGTGGTTAAAAAGGACATTCGGAACCTTCATCTGCGGGTTCTTCCTCCGGCGGGCCGGGTCAGGGTTACCGCCCCAATAAGGTTAAAGGATAGTGTCATCAGGCTGTTTGTAATGTCCAAACTTTCCTGGATAAAAAAGCATCAACTGAAATTCGAATCCATGGGACAACCGGTGGCTCATGAATTCGTGTCCGGCGAAATCCACTATTATCAGGGAAAACAATGCGAGCTGAATGTCTTTTACCACAATGCTGGTCCTAAGGTTGAATACCAGGGTGATGGCCGCATTGACCTGTATGTCCGCATGGGCGGTGATCGGACCGTGCGAGAAAAGGCTATGACCGAATGGTATCGGGCTCAGTTGAAAGAGCAAATTCCCGGGCTTATCGAAAAGTGGGAATACATAATAGGTGTAGAGGTCGACTCATGGACCGTCAAGAAGATGAAAACCCGCTGGGGATCATGTCTTGTGAATTCCAGGAGGATATGTTTCAACCTCGAATTGGCCAAGACGCCTAGACATTGCCTGGAATACATAGTCGTCCACGAACTGACGCATATTCGGGAGCGATTCCATAACGCCAGATTTAAAACTCTCATGGACGGCTTCATGCCTGGATGGAGACAACACCAGCGGGAACTTACAGATATGGCGTTCAGCGGCGCTTGCACCTGAGGTGGGGAACTCAATTCTCTTAAGCGGCAGGAATTAGGAGCGGAACACAAAATAAACAGCCCCGACCAGACAGCAGGCTGCCCACAGGAAATCAAGCTTCAAAGGCTGCTGCATATACATGACGGCAAACGGCACAAACACTCCGAGAGTAACCACTTCCTGAATTATCTTTAGTTGAGGAAGAGATAACTCAGTGTAACCGATCCTGTTGGCTGGAACTTGGATAAGGTATTCAAATAGCGCTATTCCCCAGCTTAACAGGGCGGCGATATACCATTTGCTATCGTTCAGGTTCTTAAGATGGGCATACCAGGCGAAAGTCATAAAAATGTTTGATAACATTAGTAAAAACACAGTGCTGAAAATTACCCGCATGACAGGAAAAAGCCTCTTTCAACTTGTTTTTTGGCCAAAAGACAACATTGCTGTCTACAGCAGCTATTCTCCCAAGTCAACATCCGGTTGCGGAATTGAGAGTTTGAATTAACAGGAACACAGGAAGGTTTACATTTACCTGAAACAGTGGGCTGACTATTGTCCGGCAGTGTTTTGATCCCGACTCAATGGCTTATTGCAGAGGAACCGGTTTTTTGAAGTCACTTTTGGGAAATCGCCACTTCAAAAGCCACTCTCCTGTTAAGCTCCAGTCCGGGCTCCGTATTTTCATGTGAAATGGGCTTGGTAGCGCCAAGCGCTTCCAAAGAGAACAAATCTATTGGCACACCACGGGAAACGAGAAATTCCATGATCCGTTCGGCCCGTTGTTGACTAAGGTTTTTATTCCTTTCTGCTGTCCCGGATTGGTCAGTGTGTCCGTGGATGGATATTTTTGCCTGAACCTTGAGTATTTTAGAAAGATCTACCAACCTCCGCATCTGTCCAGCCAACACTTCCATTTTCTCAAACTGACCTTTTGTGGGCACATTAGTGTCAGATTTGAACATTATGCTCTGAGCCTGTATTTCCCGTTTGAGGTCTTCAATTTCAACATAGTCAAGATTTATCAGATCCTTATACTTCAGGCACGGCGACACCGAGACTGTTTTTAACCAACCCCTTAGTTCCAAAAGCCAATCATTGGACGCAGCGCCGGAGACCTGAATACATTTGTCAGAAACCTCGAGTTTCACCGTTTCAGGTGGGTTGAGCAGTTTCTTGATCCGCTTCAACAAGATATGAATATCACTGGACTGATATGGCTCCCAGCCTAGATTCACTTGCGACTCATCGAGCCCACTTGAGCGCAATAATTCTCTAGGATCCACAGCAAATGGATCCAGCAGTCCGGAAACCGAAAACTTGCCGTTCTCCTGGTTGTAAGAGGTGATGACTACACCTTTCTCCGCCCTGAGTTTTCTTAGAAATTCCATGAATGAGTCGTGCAGGGACTTGTCCAGGATTGTCAGAGAATTGGTATCGAACCTTTCAACACCGGAAACATTCTTTACAGACTCCCTGGCTTGCAACAGCCATTGAAGATCTGTTTTTCCATGAGCGGACAGGACACCCTGCTTCAGAGTAAGGGTCACGGTTTCTCCGGGAGTCAGCATTTTATTCGCTCTCTTGAGAACTATCTCATCGGTGAGAGCCTGATACGGTGTCCAATGAAATGTGACCCGTTGCGGATTTATACCGACCTCCGCCACTATTTGATCGGGATCGAACGACAGCCCGTCTCTGAGTCCCCGGATGACATAATTGCCATCTTCCTTTTGAGCCTGGGTGACAACAATCCCTTCCAGAGCGTTCAAACGGACAAGGAGATCCTGCCATCTAAAATGCTCTTTCAGATTGACCCATGTCCATACGGCCAGGACGCAGGTCAAAGTGGCGACAGTGGCTACTAGAATTGGGGAGGTTTTTTTCTTGCCTTCCACGTAACGTGAAACAAGGCAGGTTTCGAGGATTGGGGAGGTAGATTCAAACTGGGCTGTGTCCCCATCAAAATTATGTAACTCTGCGCCAAACTCGACATGAATTCTCTCCAACGCCTCTTTCATCACAGATCGTAGGGTGGCAGGAGCATTTCCCCTTATCACAAGCGCCAGAATGGCTTCGGGACCATGCTCAATCCATACGTTGAGTTCACCGACGAGAATGCTCTCAAGCCCTTCGCCTTCTTCAACACTGAAAGAATCGGCCACAAAATCCCGTATGGCTGTCAGCATCCCTGAAACCATGTCTGCATCCTGAAATTCGAGATCATCCTTAACTAAATGTTTGAGAAGCAGGCCAGTTTTTTTGTGAATAAGAAATACCTGTTCCACCCGGTAGATTATGCTGTGAAGGATCACAATTTCGGAAAACGGCTTTTTTGCCCTATACGCCTCAAAACGCCACTTAAGACCCTTAAGCGAAAAACTCTTGTCCATGGCTTCATTCAAAGACTGAACCATCCCGCGCAGAGCCTCCGAAATGGCTTTCCTTATGGCAGGACCTATTACAGGGAACAAGGCGTCGGCAAATGACTTGAGGTTGTTTCGGATTGAAAGTCGCAGGGCCTGTTCGATGGTGGGGCTCAAAGATGATACCAGGGCATCGTCCTGGGCAGAGCGAACCCGGATGGCGTCAGGCAGAATGTTTGCAACTTCCTCCGAGCGAAGTTGAGGATCATCCAGCCTGACTTGAATTCTATCGACCTGATCTTCAACCGGACTGATCAATAAATGACGTAACTCGACGAGGGTCTCATCCTCAACTGAGTGTTGTTCAGTCCCGGGGCATTCATCAGATCCGTTTTTGCCGGAGTTTTCAATCATTCATCAGATCGTTTGCTGACAAGTTGAAATTGACCTCGACCTTATTGCTCAAACGCATGGCCATCTCCATCATGAGTTCTGACAGATCGGCTCTCTCGACCTTGTCGGTTCGCAACTCCTGCGCTTCTTTATCCAATAATTCGGATATGGCCTCGTGTTTCTGGCGAATTTCGTCTGACAGCGTTTTGGATTGAGTCAGAATCTGTTCGTGCAGTTCTCGGGACCTCTTGTTGAGTTTATCCTCAGTTTGAAGCAGCTTCTTCTCAAAACTAGACGAAGAATCCTTCAGATTTTCAGTCAATTTGTTGATAGATGAAGCCCGGTCATCCTGTTCTTTTTCGAGTCGTTCATTGAGCAGCTCGAATTCTTTTTTCATGTACTTCTCTAATGACTCGAAACTCTTTAATAATTCATCCTTGATACTGTTTACCTCTTTTTGCATGCGATCTTCGAGACGATTGAACCTTTTCTCGTATTCACGCATTTGTGTTCCGAATAGAATGTCTCTGATCTTTTCCACATTTCCTGCTCCAGCCAGCACCGAAGCCTGAGCGGCAGACGATCCTGCGATATCAGCCAGCCCTGGTTTGCTCTTGTGGACCGTCTGGTCTACAGTCACTTTTTTGGTCTCTTCCATTTTTGAGTCTCCGTTGTTATTTGGTAGTTGTGCCACAACTTGAATCACCGACCTGTTTCGTGAATTCAATCTGCAATAGCTCACAAATCCGAGATATATTCAGCGGTATTTTTTACAATGGCTGGTAATCCGGCTTTCTACTAACCGGTGATTTCCAGACCAAGAAGACTTATGTCATCCTGCGGTTTGGTAGACCCCGCAAAATCCGTGAGAGAATCCTGAACTGATTCCAGAAGTTGACCTATCGGTTCTTTGTGATGCTCCGCAAGCGTTTCCATGAGACGCTCCATTCCATAGCAACCGAGTGTATCATTCTCAAATTCGGTCAAACCATCGCTAAACAGAACCAGTTTGTCCCCTGTTTTGAGGAAGATTTGCCCTTGCTCGAATGGAACTATTCCGCCCAGTCCTATTATTGTGCCGCCCTCATCCAGAGATTCTATGCTGCCGTCCCGATGGATCACCAGAGGCATCGGATGGCCGCCATTGCTGTAGGTTAGCAAGTTATTGCGGCGATTGAGGATTCCGTAAAAGATCGTAAAATACTTGTCAAACCGTTCGAGCGGAAATTCCAGATCAAGATTGTCCAGAACCTGACGTGGAGGTGTAATAGATCTGCCGTCAGGAGCGTCAACCCGGCATTGGACAACAAAACCCGAATGTGGCTGCAACATTTGACAGACCGACACAGCCATCATTGCGGCCGGAGCGCCATGTCCGCTAACGTCGAACAGGAAAATTGCGATGTGGTCATCATCAAGCTCAAGCACATTAAACATGTCACCGGCAATAGAAGAACAAGGTCTGAATTTGAAGGCAGTGCTTACATTTCTGATGTTGGGCATGTCGGTAGGAAGAAAACGCCTCTGGATCTCGGCGGCCGCCGCAAGGTCCTCTTTAAGTTTTCTCTGTTTGACCAGCAGCAGGTCATGGGCAATCCTCAAAGCCCGCTGTGTCTTGAATAAGACCTCATAATCCAGACCTTTTTCTCTAAGATGCTGCAAAATTTCTCTTTTTTCAGCATGGTCGCGTCCCAGTAAATGCAGCAGCAGCATCGGCTTACCGGCCACCGTAAGCGCTGTAAGTTCCAGGCTGAATTCCTGACCCCTGCCATCAGTTTCCGTCCACGGACCCGATTTCAGGGACGATGCCGGGGTTTCTGACCAGAACTGCTCTGCAACAGGCCCAAAATGCTCTGCAAAGGGGGAAAGCCCTTCAAGGCTTAGCTCATCATGTGACAAGGATTCCGAACCAAAAATATTCGTGAACCAATTCGGTATCTTGCCAACAACCCTGTAGCGGAGATCTCCCGTGGGCTCCATCACCATAAATCCGAGGGAATCTACAAGTTCGAACAACCACGGTTCTGCAGGATCTGTATGGCAGAACAAATTATCCACCATTTATCAATGCCTTTTCTCAATTTACAAGTTGCTGTGAAATTCTTTCAACGCTGCAAGGATTCGCCGGGCCAAAGCGGCACCTTTATATTGAACTCGACCGACTGATTATCAATGGCTTAACGAAAATGGAAATTGGTCATCAAACAATGCGGCAATTGACTGTTTGAGGTTATGGAGCCCGAAGAGCATGAAATCTTATCGGCTACAGTGATCTCTGTAAAGGCTCTCCGGGAAATGTTTTGACTGTCTAACGAGTCTTGGAGCCGGATTTACCGGTCAATGGGTCGATAGAACCTTTCTTCGATGAGCCCGGTGAGTTTGTTTTGGCCTTCTGGGTTTTTGACTGGGCTTTGGAACCTGTTGCGGAATTTGTTAATCCGGCCCCAGATTTGGAACCCGAACTCTTGCCTGTCACTCCCACGCTGTTTTTGCTTTTGGTTGTGGAACCGCCAAGCAGATCGGATGAGCTTTTAGCGTCAGCGTTAAAAGCGCAGAACATAACTAATCCCGCTATTATGCAAAGTATCTTGTTCATAAAAGAACTCCCGGCAAACATTCATAACTTCATAGGAATGGTATATCAAAACTCTAATTCAAATAAAATCAAAATAATTGAAATCTTGAGCCTAAATCAGTGAGGAGTCGGCCGCAAAAACTAAAATCCGCATTCGGTGAGTGACAAGTCAAAAATGGACAGCAGAATAAATCATTATTCAAACCCCAGAATTATCTGCGAATGACTGTCCGGATGGCCAATAACCAGCCCTAAGGACTTAAACACTTGAGCAAGAGCCAATAAACCGTTGTCGAACGTGTCCATGCGCGGAATCTTATGCCTAAGCGCCGTGGCTACATGGATAGCGTCCTTGGAGTTTAAACCAGGGTGTGTCTGCAACAGCGAGGCAGCAGACTCCGCTATAGAACGATCCAGATTGCGGACCCTTATATAAGAGCGATCAAAAAAATCCTGGAGCCGGACTCGATCCGAATCAACCACCGGCGCATGGCCCTTAAGTTTGTAAGCCTCGGTCAAGGTTACCGCAGACGTCACTATTATCAATTTGCCCACTTCAGCGCATTGAATAACATCTTCACAGGCATCAGCAAACCCTGCTTCATTGTTCAGCCACGCAAGAAAACAGCAGGTGTCCCAATATCTCAATTCCTGTCTCTTCAAACCCCACCTGCTAATATTCCACGAACATCATGCGCAGTTGGCAAATCAGAATCAGGTCTAAATACATCCACATCCTCTACTTCCACTTTTTTAATGTCGCCGGATGGATTGTAGTGGATCAAGCCCGACACCATTACTCTCCGACCGAACGCCTTCAGCAAAACAGGCAGAAGCTCCGGATCAAAAGAACAAGAGACGGCGCCTTCAAGCAAAATATCTGTAACCGTAAAATGATAGCCCTTTGCGAGCGATAGTGATGTGATCTTACCTTCGACGGAGCCCCAATCTGCATAACCCTTTTGGCGCCCAAGATGGGAGTCTATCATTGCACTATGATCAGCAGACAGATCGACTACCGCTGTGCCACGCTGCACCCGGACAGTAACACCGGAGGCTGTTCCGCCGTCCCTGGATAATGAAGCCAAACGCGAAAACTGTCGCAATGCGCTGTCAGAAAAAAACGCAGGCATACCACCCTGAGACACTGTAAAGAAACCCTTTTCAACGTGATCCACCACCTCGCATATCAGCGGAGGCGCCATTGAGATAGAATGTGGGGTAACATTGACAACAACACTTCCAGGAACCACCTCCACCATCCAGTTCACATCATTATCCTGAGGGCACAGCCGCTCGGTGGCATCGTGAAGTATCGCCGCAAATGCTAATATTGCGTCTCGAAAGACATCAACAGTGATGGAAGGGCCTTCGAGTTTGAGTGTCAACTGTGTGTCCTTCATGATGCGCCAGACTCCTGTTTAGCATTCCGAGACATATCGAGGCCCAGTCTCTAATAAAATAATAACTGCGCAAGCCTAGAAATGCTACAACAAAACTGGACACATGCGCGTATATTTTCGGTTCCGCTCACGATTCGCTCAATTTAGCTCTTTTTTAGA
>CAZVOU010000157.1:0-4312 GCA_964628605.1 uncultured Syntrophaceae bacterium | reverse complement strand
TTGCTCGCCATGACGGGAAATGGGGTTTCAATCAAGGCAAGGAGACCCACTTCCAAATTTCTTTTTCCAAGCTGGTATGCCATTTCAGTTGCAACAATCCCACCATAACACCACCCTGCAAGGTAATAAGGGGGATCAGGCTGGAAAGCCAACATCTCATCTATGTAAAAAGTAGCCATTTCTTCGACGGATTTGTGGGCCAGCGATAGGTCCCTGAGCCCCAATGATTCGAATCCGAAGCATGGTTGATTCTGTCCCAAGCGATTTACCAGATTCACATAGCCTAAAACATCTCCCGGATTGGAATGAACCAGGTAAATCGGGGGGCGAGAGCCATTTGGCTGTAATTGGACCAGGCATTGCCACATGCCTGCGTCTGAGGCGGGCTTTGCGGAAGAAATAAAACGGGCCTGAGCCTCAATGGTAGGATTCTGGATAAATTCAGCCGGAGTCAGGATGAGGCCTGCTTTGTGGACGCGATCAATGATTTGAAGACTTAAAAGCGAATGTCCTCCCAAATCGAAAAAATTGTCGTTGACACCTATTCGTTCAAACTTGAAAATGTCCTGCCATATGTTTGCCAATACCTCCTCAATAGGAGTTCTTGGGGCGACATAGGAGTCACCCTGAGAGCCAGATGATATTTCAACTGCTCGCAAAGCGGCCACATCTATCTTGCCTCCCGAAGTAAGCGGAAATTTTTCAAGAATCACAAAGGAAGACGGGATCATGAAATCAGGGATCCTGCTCTTGAGATCTTCCCTCAATTCAGATGGCTCAAGTGTCAGGTCCGCTTGAGCAACAACAAAGGCAACAAGCTGGACTGGGGCGGACCCTTCCTGTTTTGCAATTGTGTAGCCCTCTGAAACTGATGAAACACCCCTCAAGGCATTGTCGATTTCATCAAGCTCAACTCTAAAACCTCTAACCTTCACCTGACGATCGACACGCCCAAAGAATTCCATGTAGCCGTCTTTAAGGTATCTAACACGGTCCCCGGTTCTGTATATCCTGTCCGACTCTTGATCTCCATGAGGATCTCTGATGAAGCGTTCAGCAGTTTTTTCCGGGAGATTCAAATAACCGCGAGCCAGAGATTTGCCGCCTATGCAAAGTTCACCCGGGACACCGATCGGAGTCGGGCTAAAATTTTTATCTAGGATGTAAGCCCTCACATGTTCCAGTGGCTTTCCCATCGGGACTTGGTAGTATGCCGAACCCAATGGACGCCATTGACTTAAATCGATTGCAGTAACAATGACCGTCGTTTCGGTGGGGCCGTAAGTATTCATCAGCCTGATGAGTGGGGATGCGTTTTTTTGCCAGCATCTGAATTTGTCAGCCGCAGGTTGTTCACCTCCGATTATGACCATCCTGAGTGACTCCGGCAATAACATGGATTCTTCCTCAACAGAGGTTGTTAGTTGTTGCCAGAACGCTGTTGGTAGATCCAGGACCGTTATTCCTGAGTTGGCGCACTCTGCGAAGAATGAGGTAATAGACGACAATGCGGCATTAGACCTAAGCGCTAAGGTTGCGCCACTGCACAGTGAGCAAAAAATCTCTTCAACACTGGAATCAAAACTTGGCGATGAAAATTGCAAAACTCTATCGTTTTGGTTGATGCCATATAGCTTAATGGCAGATGAAGTAAACAGCGCCAACGCTTCGTGCTCAATTATTACGCCTTTAGGGTTCCCAGTCGAGCCGGAAGTATATACAAGATAAGCTGACTGGCTTGTAGCGGGTTTTTCAGATATGTCCTCACCCGAAAACCCGCTCATCCGGTTCCAATCCCGGTCTATGCAGATTACCTCAGGATGTGTGGGCAGGTTTGACTCAAGAATTGTTTGCTCGAGTCGCTCGACATTCGCCTGATCCGTAATTACAACGGGCGCCCGGGTGTCATTTAGAATGTAGGATAAACGACTTTCCGGCCATTTGGCGTCCAACGGGACATAAGCTCCACCAGCCTTGAGAACGCCGAACATGGCGATGATCAGAAAACGGTAGGGCTCAAGCAAAAGAGCAACTTTTGTTTCAGGTTCAACACCCCGTTCCTTCAGAAACCGGGCGAGTTTATTTGTTTCAGCATTGAGTTCACGATATGTTAGTTCTAATGGAGCGCCATAGAGACCGTGAAGATCCAGCAATGCCTTCTGTTCAGGAATCACCGTCGCATTGCGTTCAAGAATTTGGGTTACCGTTGAGTCTGGAACATTGGCTATCCTGTTTCGACCGCTCCATTCATCCAAAAGCAATCTCTTCTCATTTTCCCCGATTATTTGAATCTGTGATGCCTTGCTATCAGGTGTCAGGCTCGCGTTTTTCAATAATACCGTTAAATGCTCCAACATTCTGGATATGGTAGGCTCTTCAAATAAGTCCGTGCTGTATTCCGTGACTATTTCAATTTCATCATTTGATTCCTGAACCCACATTTGAATGTCGAAATTGGATCTGGATATTTTGAGGTCAACCGGCAGACATGTCAGGCCGGGTAAGACCAAACCCTGAACAGGGGCAGTCTGCATGACCATCATGATTTGAAATATCGGGGTTCTGGCCAAACTTCTTTCAAGTTTAATTTCATCCAACAGCTTCTCAAATGGAACCTCACTGTTAGCGAAAGCCCCAAGCACGTTTTCTCGGACTCTGATCAGAAGATTTTCAAATTTCGGATCGTCGTGCAGCTGGGTCCTAATTGCCAGAGTGTTTGTAAAACATCCCACAACATCCCTGAATTCTTCCAGATTACGATTGTCCAGGTAGACGCCTACGCAAAGGTCTTCCTGATTGGTATATCGGAATAATAGAGACTTGAGGCCGGCAAGCAACACCATGAAAAGTGAGGCGTTATTCCTGTCTCCCAAGGCTCGAAGTTCAGAAGCC
This sequence comes from uncultured Syntrophaceae bacterium, assembly GCA_964628605.1. Lineage (GTDB taxonomy): Bacteria > Desulfobacterota > Desulfomonilia > Desulfomonilales > Desulfomonilaceae > CAITZA01. The sequence continues at coordinate 1,420 of CAZVOU010000157.1, read as the reverse complement.
AGGTCAGCTTCCAGTGTAATGGTGTGACTTGACCCTCTGTATCTCTGGAATGCAGGCCTGGGAAAGTCAGTAGGTAATTCAAGAGGTTCTGGAATGTCTGAAAAAAGTTGTTTCCAGTAAGAAACCTGGGCCTGACATTCCTCAGAGGCCATCCATCGGTTTTCAGCCAGAGAGTATTCTCCGAAACTGGATTTCAAAGGCTCCAATGAAGTTGAAACCCCTGACACTATACTTGAATACAGCCTGGCCAATTCGCCGACAATTATATTTAGAGACCAACTATCCGAAATCAAACGATGGATTGTAAGGATCAGTATGCTTTCCCGATCACTCATTTCAATCAGAAGCCATCTGAACAAGGGACCACGTTTGAGGTCGAAGCCTTTTTCTGTTTCATCGACGTAGATTTTCCGGGCTTCAATTTCACTTTCATTCCTGGGAAGATCAACCAGGGATATCCGGTTTATTTCAATACTATTGAACTCATTTATGACCTGAACGGGATCAGATTCTCTTTTTTCAAATGTGGTCCTCAAACTTGGATGACGTTGAGCGATTATGTTGATGCTTTGATTCAAAGCCGAAGCGTCGAGTGATCCCATTAACCGGAAAGCCAAAGACATGTTGTATGCTGGTGTGTTGGGCTCGAGCTGATCAAGATACCATAGCCTCAACTGGTAATAGGTGAGTGGATATTCCGGTCTTTCGAGGCTGTTCACTTCAATCCCCACATTTTGCATGTTATTTGATTGATCAGACGTATCAATGATTGAGTTTCATTTTTTGGGGCTCACCTAGATTTTCAAGGTGATCTTCACGAATCATTCAGATTGCCTTGGTAAAACTGTCTGAGATTGCTTGCGAACATTCCAAAGTTCAGTCTCCAATCGTTTTTGCTGGGTAATATCGACGAGTACGCACAAATACCTGTAAACTCTTCCAAGTCCATCACGCTCAGCTATAGCGGACAACAGGGTCTCCATGCCGGAGCCGTCACGTCTCTTCATCTCAACTGGTGCGCTGTAGAGGAACGTGGAGTTTCGTAATTGAGGAAATCATACTTCTTCAAAATGACGCCCCGAGTGATCAGAGAGAAATTCTGAGAAATCCTTTCCTACAACTTCTGCACGACTGTATCCAAGGGTTTTCAGCCAGTGATCACTTACATTGAGTATGACCCCATCCGGATTTATTGCGTGAAGCATTCCTGGGGTATAATTGTATAGATTTTGATGCTTTTCCTTACTCTCAAGCAATGCCTGCTCGGCTACCTGACGTTTCAGGATGTCCTTGCTCGCCTTGCGGTATATGATGAACACACAGACCGCTACAAACAAGGTCAATGAAATCACCGGATAATTTGATACGGCAGAAAATGGTTCGTTGATTTCTTTATAAATAGAATCAAGATCCTTCAAAT
>CAZVOU010000156.1:0-1735 GCA_964628605.1 uncultured Syntrophaceae bacterium | reverse complement strand
TTCTGTTTTAAATTGACGCCGTGTTGATATCCGATTTTCAATGGCGTCCTGAACTTTTTGCCTGTATTCGGTCAGCAGGGCTGTTTTGTCACCCAGTCGATGGACTCTGCCGGGTGAGTAACCGTAAAGCGCCTGATGCGGCCTGACTTCGTTGTAGCATCCTATCCAGTCTTTTAAGCTGCGCTCGGCGCTTTTCATACTCTTGTAACCGTCGTGACAGTAGATTTCCTCCTGTTTGAGTGTACGGTAGAACCTCTCCTGTCTGGCATTATCAGTGGGCCGGGCTACCCGACCTGGAGCAAACAGCACACCTGTCTCTCTGAGAAAAATTCTGACATCCGCCGCCATGCACGGTGAGCCCGGGTCGGTTCTTAAAACAGGTCTGGGATGCGAACCTTCTATTTTTTCGCTCATTAAAGCTAAAGCAATCAGGTTCTTGAGCTCTTTCTGAGTCACTGTTTTAACTATGCCCCAGGCAACGACATACCGGGAGAATAAATCAAGCACTGTCAACAGGTAGTGTCTCAATCCGTTTATTACGAACCCAGTCCAGTCCTCCCCCCATATCTGGTTGGGACGATAGGGTTCATAATGCGCCATTTTCCATGGCGCCTCCCGCAGACTCCATTCGGACACTAATCCCAAGGATTTTAGCGTCCTGTAACAACTCGATGGACTCACCCATATGTCCTGTTTCCTCAACAGTCCGCTGATCATTCGATGACTCAGGTTCGGCTCGATGTTTTTGGTGGAAACAATGCTTTTATATTCAGTATCTAACAAAGAATTCATGGGAGTTTGTGACTGTCTCACATTCAGATCGGCCATCCATGAATAGTAGGTGGACCTGGGAACCATCAATCGCTTCAGCGCCGCTACCGTGGCAACCCCTTCGGACTTCAGTTCCTTAACGGCTGCAATTATACGTTCTTTCTGTTCGAGAGAATAAGTTTGTCCGGGTTTTCTACCATTCAGACCAAGTTCATCTTTTTTTTCAACAGCATCAGTTCCTGCGATAGCAGAGTCACTGTATCCTTGAGCTTCTGGTTCTCCATTTCCAACGCCTTGAGCTGTGGATCTGGTTTGGATCTTGTCCCTTTGAGGAATTCGGCAGCTCCCAGCTCCAGTCTCTTCTTCCAGCGATACAGGGTCATTGGATGGATCCCGTATCTCTGCGAAAGCTCTACTCCGTTGCCACATGCTTGCCATTCCTGAAGGATCGCCAGCTTCTGGGAGGCCGTGAACCTGTTCCGGCTCTTTTTCTCTATGGTCTTTAGTTGGACGCTCATGCATTTCCTCCTCCAAGTTCCAGGGTTCATGATATAACCCTTCTTGAGCAACCAACAACTTTTTCTCTCATTTTTTGTCCATCTGGACCTGAAACATTATACGATGATTTTTTACAATCCAGTTTTAACTTATCAACTCCTGTTGATAATTCCAAATTTGTCTTCCACAGGCTGGAATTATTTGGGGCAGAGAATCCCTTGACTAGATTAGTCATTGATATATTTATGGAAAGCTAACATGATCATATTTGGGGCAATCTGATTAACACATAGAAAAACCTGAAAAAAGTTCCAGGCGCACCCCAGTTGCCAACGAGTTATCAACAGGTAGTGTGGATTGATGGCCCGTCGTGTGTTATAAGTCATGTTATTCAGGTAGGTCTCACGCTTTAATGAGAAAAACATTCACGCATACTTTAGAAGCCTTTTTGAAGCAGCGCCAACTC
>CAZVOU010000155.1:0-19588 GCA_964628605.1 uncultured Syntrophaceae bacterium | reverse complement strand
GCCTTTTTTATCATCAACAATTCACTGAAGTAACCGAGCAATGTTGATTCGAGCGAGCTTTCCGGCTCCTGGTTTTCGTTATCGTCCGAGTGGATGACGTGCTCAGCGGTCGGAACAGGCAAGGCCGCCCTGTCAGTCTTGCCATTTGGGGTGTAGGGAATGGTTTCAATTTCGACAAAGGCCGCGGGGATCATATAATCCGGTAGGTATTTCTTTAAATGATCCCGGATCGAGCGGATCGAAATTGATTGTCCCTCACGAAAAACGAAGTATGCAACGAGATTTTGTCTTCCCGGATCATCTTCTCTCAACAGGACTACGGACTCCCTGATCGGTTCAAGTGCTCGCAGCAATGTTTCAATTTCTCCCAGTTCAACTCTGAATCCTCTAATTTTAACCTGGAAATCCCTGCGTCCCAAGAACTCAAGGTTGCCATCCTCGTGAAGTCGGACCAGATCTCCAGTTCTGTAAAGTCTGGCGCCTGAGTCTTGGGAGAAGTGATCTCTGACGAAACGGGCCTGAGTGAGCTCTAATCTGTTTAGATAGCCCTTGGCCAAGCCCACTCCCCCTATGAACAACTCACCCACTGAACCCCTTGGCGCTAAATTTCCTTCTTCGTCCATGATTCTGAGGACCGTGTTCTGGACTGGTTTTCCAATCGGTGTGTTTTCATGAGTCGCATTGGCGGGACTGACGGAGTAAAGCGTCGAGCAAATGGTGGTTTCGGTAGGACCGTAACCATTGATGATATGAACGGACGGCATTGCCTCGTCTATGGCCAGCAAAGTCCTCTCCGGTATTGGCTCCACACCTACGAGTAACCTTCTCAGCGTGCCTTTACCAGAATTTCTGGTTGCCCACAAATCGAGGTCAGAGACCATGAAAGGAGGAAGGTAGGCGCTTGTGACATTGTTTTCATAAATCCACTCCATTAAATCCGGGCCGCTTGACCTGACAGATTCGGGCGCCACAATTAACGTAGCCCCCTCGATCAACGGAGAAAATATTTCATAAACTGAAACATCAAAATTGAGGCTGGTCCACCAGCTACAAACATCACCGTGTCCTATCGACTGACGATTCTGAAAATCGGAGAGAAGATTCAGGACAGATTTGTGAAAACAACAGACACCCTTGGGTCTACCCGTAGATCCCGATGTAAAGATTACATACGCCAATGATTCAGGATAATATTCTTTTCTGGGAGGCGGCTCTTCATGTGTCAATTCCAGGAAATCATCGACACATAATGTCACGACGCCGTGATCTTCAAATATTGGCTTCAGATTCGATGTGGTGATGACTATTGGAGCTTTTGTGTCAGCCAGCATGTCATTGAGGCGGTCTTTGGGGTAGCTGGGATCGAGAGGAACATATGCGCACCCTGCCTTGAGTATGGAAAGCAGGCCGATGACAACCAGGGCGGATCGCTCCATGGATATGCCCACAAAACTACTCTTTCCATCTGTAAGTGCGGAAATTTTACAGGCCAGAGCATTGGACAGTTTTTCGACTTCTTCATAGGTATATTTCTCGTGATCAGAAATAACGGCGAGCGTTTTCGGAAATTTCCCGGCTTTTTCAGAAAACCTCTCATGAATCGTCAAATTACTATCCTGTGTCACCACAGGACCATAGATGTTGGAACCGTCTAAATCAAGACCTGGAGAACGACTCAATTCGAATTTCTCAATTTCCTGCTGCGACATCTGACCCCCTGAGAGTTGCACTTTGACCAATGGTTGGTTGTGACAGGCCCAAACCGGGATCTCGTTGCATCCGGATATTCCTGTTGACATGAGCCAACCCGGGCCCTTTACCTAGAGCACACAACATGTCTGATTGAAAGATAATATTGATGAAACGTTGCTGTTGGGGTCTGTGTTGACACTATGGAAGAACACGTCTTCTTTGGACCAGTGAAGCGTCTCATCGACATCTTTACCAAGACTTTCTTCACAATCTTTTGGTACTTCAAACATGAACCTCACATTTGGTCTTAGAAGCCTGTGGCAGGATGTCGCATCATCCGCTTTAAGTTCTCCTACACAGATAACACATGGGCTCAATTAACGGGGAGAGCAGACAGGCCGGAACTCAGATGAGCCAATTCGGCGTGAACGCAATAACCGGTGTCAAGTTTAAGATTTGTCTTATCGACGGCGCAAAAGAGCCGACTGAGCAAAAACATGTTTGAATTAGCGGAAACTCATTTTTTGATCCGTGATCAAAATATCCTCTACTAATGTTTCAAGACAACCCGGAGGGACGACGTTTCCGCTTCAGGATACATGATCGCAGTTTATATACCCAGGTAGCTTTTCCTGATAGAGTCGTTGCCGCGCAACTCCTCACCGGTTCCTTCGGCAAAAATCTTGCCCGTTTCAATTATGTAGGCTCTATCTGATATTTCTAGAGATCCCATGACGTTCTGTTCTACCAACAAAACAGACATCCCCGATTGCCTTAATTCTGAAATTGCCTTCAGGATGGATTCCACCATCAATGGGGCCAAACCCATTGATGGTTCATCCAAAAGAAGCAGTTTTGGCTGCGACATGAGGGCTCGTCCGATTGCAAGCATTTGTTGCTCGCCACCACTCAGGGTGGACGCTTTTTGAAATATACGGTTCTTTAATACAGGGAAAAGTTCAAAAACATAATCGAGTAACCTCTCAAAGTCATCCTTTTTACATTTTCTTGGGTAGCTTCCCAACATGAGGTTCTGTTTTACAGTCATGGAGCCAAATATTTGACGCCCTTCAGGAACATGACATAAGCCTGCTTTGACAATGTAACTTGGGTCACGCGAAGTCATGTTTTCGCCTTCAAATTCGACCTGACCCTCACTAGGCCTTATTATACCTGAAACAACCCTGAGAAGCGTGGACTTTCCCGCTCCGTTAGCCCCAATCAGAAGGACGATTTCTCCCACGTCCACATTAACGGACACGCCTCTGAGAACATTCACACGTCCATACCCAGCGCTGACTTTGTCAATATTCAGTATCATGCCAATGCCTCAGAATTTTTGTTGCCGGAACCCAGGTAGGCTTCTAACACCTCTTCGTTTTGTCGTATTTCTGAAGGTGTGCCTTCAGCAATTTTCCGCCCGAAATCCAGAACTACTATTTCATCCGCCAAACCCATGACTACCCTCATATTATGCTCCACAAGCAAAATGGATATTCCTTTGGCTCGAATACTTTCCAGAAGGACCATGAAGCCCTCAACCTCGTGATCGTTGAGTCCCGAGGCGGGCTCATCGAGCAGCAACAACCGTGGTTTTGTCATTAGGGCTCTGGCGAGTTCCAACAGACGTTGTTTTCCAAAGGGTAACGTGGAGGGAAGCCTGTCATGCAAACCCGATAACCCAACGAAATCAAGTAGCTCCAACGCTTCCTGCCTGGCATGGTTCAGATTGGCCAACATTTTATTACGATAAAACAAACATTTAGCGATTGAAGGTTTCAATCGATCATGAGCGCCAATCAGGATGTTGTCCATAACGGTAGCGTCATTTACAGTGAAAAGCCTGATCAACTGAAAAGTTCTGGCAATTCCTGTAGATGCTATTTCGTTAGGCGGTTTGCCTGAAATTTGATTGCCATGAAAGTAAATCTGCCCGCCGGTTGGTTGCAGCAAGCCGCTGATAGTATTGAGCAAGGTCGATTTTCCAGCGCCGTTGGGTCCTATCAGAGCTTTTATCTGGGAGACTCGTTGAACGAAACTCACATCAATGAGGGCTCTCAACCCGTCAAAACTTTTTGAAACATTTACTACTGTCAGAAATTCCCGGCTATCTATTGTCATCTGAGGCGCCTCTCGAAAACAGCGTTCCCAAGATCCTGAAACAACCCGTACATTCCTCGTGGGATGAAAACCAGAACAATTACCAGAATTGAGCCTTCGATAAAAAGCTGATAGTCGTGAAATGAGTAGGTTACCTCGGGAAGTAATTTCAGAAAGAGCGCTCCAAGCGCAGGGCCCAGGATAGTGCCGATACCTCCGAGAAAGAGCATGACAAGCAGATTGACAGAGGTCATGATTCCAAAATCATCCGGGGCAATGAACCCCATGTAATGCGAAAACAATGATCCGGCAACAGAGGCGTAAGCCGCTACCAACATGAACACGTTGGTTTTATAGGTTTTACAGTTAACCCCAAAATGACTTGCCGCCATCTCATCCGAATGAATTGCGGAGAGAGTCAGTCCATATGGGGAACGAACTATTTTGAAACTGATGAAAATTGCTAGTGTGACCACTCCTAGGACCAGGTAGTAATAATGCGTAGTGTTGTCCAGACTCGTTCCAAAAATTGAAAATGCCGGTATATCGCGCAACCCGCTTCCTCCCCCGGTCAACCACTCAAGGCCTGTCAAAAGAGTGACCACAATTTCATTGAAAGCCAGTGTAGCCATTGCCAAGTAGTATTCTTTCAAAGCTAAGACTGCACGACCAATCAGCCAGGCTATGCCGCTACTCAATATTATGCCCAACAAAAGCGCGCTCAATGCCCCCCACTCGCATTTGGTGGTCATGATTCCCGTAGTGTATGCCCCAATGGCAAAAAAAGCGGCGTGTCCCACCGATATCTGGCCTGTATATCCCATAAGAAGGTCCAGACCCACTGCAAGAAGCACATAGATTCCCACCAGTATCATCACTCCCACAAAATATCTGGAGTTAGTCCCCATCATGAAAGGGAAGATGACCAGAATTAAGAAAACCACCGTTAGCAATATTCGTTCATAAGATTTCATCTAACTTTACCGAGTTACCGTGCCTGGACGTGAGCGCCAAATACTGGCTCAACCAGAGATATTCGTGGCAAATGTTCTTCGCTCCAAGATGTGTATAGCCGCCGGGTGTGCAAGGCTAAGCTTTCCCAAATAGTCCCTGAGGCCTGAAGACTAAAACCAGAAGCAATAACCCAAAAACAACAGTGTCGGAAAATTTCGATGATATTACCCCGATCGTAAGCGCTTCCAATATCCCCAACATAAGTCCGGCCAGAACAGCCCCTGTTACACTGTTGATTCCCCCTATTGACATTGCGATGAAGCCTTTGATCATTGGCATTACACCACTGGAATATTGCATGAAAAGAAGGGGAGCGACGACAATTCCAGCCAAGGCGCCAATACCTGCGCCCCATGCCCAAGCCAGGGTAATGGATTTTTCAACCCCAATTCCAACCAGTTGCGCTCCGAGAAAGTTTTCTGCGCAGGCCCGCATGGCCATTCCGGAAAGCGTCTTCTCAAAATAAATCCACATCAGGCACAGAACAATCACCGTGATGCACGCTATCCAGATGACCTGCAACTGCAGAGACGCTCCGAAAATTTCCAGCGGGCGCCCAGATGAAAAAGGTGGCGCCACAAAAGATGAACGGCCCCAAATCAGTAAGACCATCCCTCTTAAAAGTAAAGAAATGGCAATGGTCATCACGATCATGGACCCGGCTGACGAACCTCGCAGGGGTTTGATCAACAGCCTTTGAAGAACAGCTCCCAGACATGTAGAAGCTATGATTGTTAAAAAGAAAGCCGGAATAACCGGAATTCCGTTCGTGGTAAGGGTGATCATGATCAGGGCGCCTATGACAAAAAGCTCACCTTGAGCAAAACAAATGACCCTGGATACTTGATAAACTATGACCAGGCTCACAGCCATCAGGGCATAAAGGCTCCCCAGAGTCAGCCCGCTAAAAAGAAACTGAGTGAACTGTGAAAATTGTGTCAAGGCGCCCTCACATTAAATTGCCGGTTTTTTGATCAGCCGGACGTTTTTTCGCTCCAAGCAAAAATCAGGAGGAATCATGAGGAAAATAGCTTTACCATTCGCCTCATCATGGAAGATGGTAATGTGACAGTGACCATCAATTTGCGCAGGCTTTTATTTGATCATTTCCCATTTGCCGTCCTTGATGGTCAAAAGGATCATGTCATCGAGTTTTGTTCCGTGATGCTCTGTCGGCGACATATTGTACACGCCCTGCAGCGCGGGAAAATCAGAAATTTTCTCAATTGCAGAGCGCAGCTTTTCAGGATCGGGCTTGTCGGTGGTTCCGAGCCCCAGCGCTATGAGATTTACTGAGTCAGAGAGCATAGCCGAAAAATAATTGGCAGGCTCTCCATAACGCTCTAAATGTTTCCGGTTGAAATCTACTGCCAATGATTTTGTTCTGTCGTCATTGGAAATATCTTCCGGCTTCATGATTTTACCTGATGGAACCAGTATCGTGGTGTTGAGGCCCGACACCAGTTTCAGGAATCCCGGGGTGGCGTTTCCATGTGAAACCAAAAGGGGAACTTTGAAATTGATCTGATCCATGTTTCTGGCTATTAGGGCTGCCGGTTCACCTGTTACAAATGAAAAGATGGCCTGGGGTTCCATGGCCTTTATTTTTGCCAGTTGAGCTGTCACATCAGGTGTTTTTGTGTCAAATTTTTCTTCCCCCACTATGGTTATTCCAAATTCAGAGGCGCAAGCATGCGCAATCTTGGACCCCAATTCTCCGAGAGGACCCAATGGCATCAAAAGCGCAACCTTCTTGATGCCTTTGCTCTGGAAATATTTGAAAGGAACCATGACAGCGAATTCTGTTTTGTGGACCGTGTTGAAGACGTACGGTTCTTTGGCTGGATTGACCTCATATCCGGAACTTATAATCAAGGGAACCTTGCTCTTGTTTGCAACAGAAGCCAAAGCCCCGGATATTGGAGCAGAGGCTGTTCCTATCAGAGCAATCACACCATCTTTCGAAATGAGTCTTTGGGCAACCCTGGCCCCCTGTTCAGGCGAGGACTGGTCATCATAGACAATCAGTTCGAGTTTATGCCCCTTAACTCCGCCAGCCTTGTTGATCATGTCAACCTGAAGTTCAGCCCCTTTCTTATAGTATTCGCCCAGCCATGCCAGATAACCGGATAGTGGGAATACTCCACCTATCTTGTAGGTGGATGGCTCGTCCGCAGCCTGGATATTCTGGGTTGACGTCAAACAAATGAGCAAACAGAACAAACAAAAGGAGACAGCTCTGACAACTCTTTTCATGATTCACCTCCACCATTCATTCGAAAGATTAAAATATTCCTGTTCAGACAGTATCGGCCTGGAAATTGCGGTTTCCAGTTCCGGTTCCACAACGCCCTTTCTGACTACCTGTATTCCTGCATCCAAAAGATTCCTTTTCAACTCGTTCATCATTTCCATTCCGGTGCGATGCATGAAACTCATGGTTTCAGGCCTGAAAATTTTTCCTACAACGGGCATGTGCATGTGCCTCCCCACAGATTGCAGGTAATCATCCAATAATTGAAAATTCTTCCTGCCGGGCAAAGCGCATGCCGATATCAGGAAAATGTTGGGAAGTCTGGGGCTCATGCTCGGGTGAAGATAATGTCCGTCTCTATACACGACTGACGGATGGTTGAGAATCATTGCCCGATCTATAAAGTTTTTGAGAATGGCCGGAATCCCATCCACATACAAAGGAGTTGACAGGACAATGAGGTCGTATGATGGGACAGTCGGAATCAGAGAGGACAAGTCATCTACTATTGGGCATTTGCTTTCCGGACCCTTCCAGCACTTGAAGCAACCTTTGCACATGGTCATGATCAGATCAGCCAGATACACCCTTTGAATAGACTTTCCTTGTTCTTCAACACCGCGCAGAAAGCCTTCACAAATTATTTCGGTAGCGCCGCGACGTCCACGAGGCGCCCCCTGAATGGAAAGAATCTTTTCTGGAACATTCCAGATTCCTTCGTAGAAATCCGACTCATTTTGAGTCAATTCATAGAATGGCTGATGAACTGCTACCATATTGAACTACCTTGATTAAACGTTGGAATAGGAATCCCTGAGAATTCTTTTCTGAATCTTCCCAACAGGATCTTTCGGCAATTGATCAATGAAAATAACACTTTTTGGCATTTTGTACCTGGCCAGACGATCTTTACAAAAAGAAATGAGGTCAATTTCCGAGAGAGTTTCACCCGGACGAAGCACCACAATTGCCCTGACCTGCTCACCCCACCGATCATCCGGAACACCGATGACCGAGCATTCTCGAACCTTGGGATGCTGGTATATGACTTCTTCTACTTCGCGAGGGGATATGTTCTCACCACCGCTTATGATGAGATCCTTTTTCCTATCGACGATGTAAATGTAGCCGTCTGAATCAACCGTTGCGACGTCCCCGGTCCTGAGCCAGCCCCCTCGTAAAGCCTCCTCGGTTTCTTTAGGTCTGTGCCAGTAACCTTGCATGATATTGGGCCCTTGGGCGATTATCTCTCCGAACTGTCCAGGTTCAATATCCTCATCCTGGTCATTCACGACGCGAACATGGCAAGTAAACATTTCTTTTCCGATTGATCCCAAACGTCGAGACGCCTCCCCTTCCAGAATCATTTCTGATCTTGGCAAATAGGTTAAGAGAGGAGACGCTTCTGTCAGGCCATAAACCTGGAATAGCATGTTTGAGCCCAAGACCCGGTGAGTCCTGCGAATTATATCCACAGGAACGCTTTGGCCGCCTGCTGATAGAGTACGTAGTGAACCCTTCTGATAATTGCCCCCTTCAAAGGCGTCCAGCATGTCCGTAAGCATAGTGTACACGAGGGTTATGTTGGTTATGCCGTAGTCCTTTACATCCTGCCAGAAGCCGTCTCCCGTGAACTGGTCGGGAATATAATTGGTTCCCCCTACATAGAATTGACATATGACCATAGAGGCTTCCATGGTGTGATAAAATGGCATGACATGACAACATACGTCGTCAGGAGCCAGTTGATAGGCAATCAGGTGATTTAGCGCTGCTGACATGAAGTTTTCCTGAGTCAGGACGACGCCTTTTGGCCCTGAAGTGGTTCCGCTTGTGTAAAATATGGCAAATATGTCTGACGGGTTCACATCCACTTCATGTTCGCGGCCTTCACCGGACTGCAAGAAAGATTCGTATTCGGAGTCCAGGTCAAAGATGGCGCTACACGAAAGTTCTTTCCGGACAATATCGATGCTGGAGAGAAAATCACGGCTCACGAAAAGTAGTTGAACTGCAGCGTCATTTATCACAAACTTCAGCTCAGGAGGACTCAGACGAAAATTGATCGGCACATAAATGAATCCTCCCTTTGCACAGGCAAACATTATTTCGATTACTTCCGCGTTGTTTCTACTCAGCACAGCTATTTTGTCACTTTTTTTGAGGCCTCGTGAAATAAGGCTATCCAATAATAAATCGACCCTGCTGTTGAATTCACTGAAAGATATGGTTTTGCCCGGACTGACAACAGCCGCTTTCTTGGGGTATCTTCGTGCGCAGGTCGCCGGAAGGGATCCAATAAGCATTTTCGCTTCTCCTGTTCTCTAATTTCCGTTCGAAAAGATTCTGAACGCCGGATGCCAAATGAAAGATGCTGTTCCTCCACGTAACACTGGTAGGAGAACTTTGATCTTCATCAACATCCTTGGGCAATAAACATGCCATCGCGCCGCTCTGCTACTCCAGAGCAATCCGGCAACAGAAAATGGCTTAAATTATCTGTCAGCGTGGCAAGCGAAATTTCATAATTTTCTTGAACTTATGGATGATGGCTATTGGAATGTGTCATTTCTGAACTGGTTAGCTTTTCGGAAGTGTTCCATCCGGCACGAACAGACGAGAAGCTACATGTCATTTCTGAATGTCATTTCTGACATTCAATCTCTGCATCTTTTTAATCTTCGGTTCAGGCTGGATAGGCTTATTCCCAACCTGTGAGCAGCCTCTTCCCTAGTGTTGCATCGTTGAACGGCCCACTCAACCAAGTCGGTTTCGAATTGCTCGACTGCAGTTTTTAGAGAGGGCCAGTCGGAATAGTCTTTTGAGGTTTGTACCCCTGACGGAAGGTATTTTCTGGGAATGTGGTCAACATGGATTGTAGGACGTGGGGAAGCCACAATGAGGTATTCCACTAGGTTCATCAATTCTCTGACATTCCCAGGCCACGAATATTTACCAAGAGTTTCAATTACTTCCTCCGAGAAGGTAACGCATGATGAACCTGCATGGCCTAGTGAGCATGAGAAATGTTTCAATAGAAGCGGAATGTCATTTTTACGTTCTCTCAAAGGAGGTATCATTATCGGCACAACATTGAGCCTGTAGAATAGGTCAGCCCTGAAATTGCCCTCTGTGACCATTTTTTCAAGATCTTTGTTAGTCGCCGCCACAATGCGCACATTTACTTTTCTGGATCTGGTGCTTCCAACTCGCGTGACGATTCGGTCCTGCAACACCAGAAGCAATTTTGACTGAAGATTGAAGGGCAGATCACCAATCTCATCCAGAAACAGCGTCCCATGTTCCGCCAGTTCTATCAGGCCCGGCTTGCCTTTCCTGTCAGCCCCGGTAAAAGCGCCTGGTTCATAGCCAAACAGCTCCGATTCCATAAGATTTTCCGGAATAGCCCCACAATTGACCGTTATGAATTTTCCGGTTGAGGATCTTGAGCTGGCTTCATGCAACAGTCTGGCAAACAGGTCTTTGCCAACCCCTGTTTCTCCGGTTATGAGTACGCTGCTGTCTACTTGAGCCAGTCTCAGGGTAAGTTCTATCAACCTTTTCATCAATTCATTTCTGGTGACAATTCCTGTTCCATCGGGCTTCTTGAGGCGTAATCCATTGAGGCCCCGTGAATGAGGATAAGGCGCCACAGAGCCTGATTCTTCTGCATGCCCAATCAGATCTGCCACACTCCTTAAGTTACTAAAAATCCTGTGGATTCTCTTTTCATTATCGTACACGGGAACCCCGGTGCTGAGGACCTGTTTACCCGTGCTGGTATTTATGATGACGGTTTCTTCCTTGTGACTTTTCAGCACCTGAACCGTTGCCGCAGTGTCTGTAATTCCCGCCTCAACGATTCCCAATATTGTCTTGCCGACCATTTCCTGAACAGAGAGCCCCATGACCTTCTCAAAGGCGCGATTAAGAAGAATTATACGACTGTTACCATCCGCTACACATAAGGCGTCATGTGAATTTTCGATCAAACCGAATATGTCCCTATCGACCTGATCCATATCTTTTCCATCATCGTAAACAAGAACATTGTCTCCTATTTCTCTGATGGTATTTCTGGACATTCGACCCCTCTGCAACACCACTGTTGAATTCAAAATATATTTGGGAAGTCTCGTTAACGATTGTTTAGCAACAAATCCGGCCCCTCAAGATAGCTGCTCAATCTTTATAAACATCTTAATAAATTAACATAAACTAATCAAGAACGAGCATTGAAAGATGTGAAAGAAGAGAACTGCAACAGGTTGATTTTAACGTCGAACATGGCCTGTCTCAAGAATTTCTGTAAGTTTGGTTATAATATGCTTGGGTAAAGCCAGCCTGTTGAGTTTTTCAACAGTTACATCAACCGGATACTGGAACAATCTAAGTTCGAACTCGCCATTCTCATATACAGCGTAGCTCGCCAGAGAGTTACCTGTTCGCGGCTGCCCGATACTCCCCGGATTAAGTAGGATCTTGTCACCTATCTTCCGGATGAACGGCACGTGTGTGTGACCAACTAGCAGAATGTCGGCGGGAAGTTTCTGGAATTCTGAGACCCATTCCTCATCATCAGGCAAACACTTACCATACAGGGAATCCGAGGGTGACGCATGCGTCATATAGAAAAGTTTTCCCTCGCGCTCAACTATGGTATGTGACGGAAGGTTAGCGAGATATGCTTTTTGATCAGGCCTGATAACTGATGACGTATATGTCCTTGTTGCCGTAGACAGTTCCCGATAGCGAGCAGTCCACTTCGAGTCATCATCGTGCGCCACTGCGTTGTCATGGTTTCCCTGCACAACCACAGCGGCTTTTTCCATCACTTCTACCATCACCTCCTGCGGTTGCGGCCCGTAGTTTACAAGATCTCCAAGCACCCACAATTCATCGTATTCTTCCTTGAATGCTCTCCAGGCGTCATAATTGCCGTGGATGTCGCTTACTATCGCTATTTTCATGATTCTCCCACTGTTGTCCAATGTAATCACCCTCCCCGGACTCCGTCAACAATTTTATGCAGCCCGGGGATCATCGTAAATCTGCACAAAAGACCTCACCATAGCAGGTCTTTGTTCCAAAATTACAATCATCCTGTCTCCGCCGAGACTCAGAAGTGAACCTGGAGAACATAAACAAGATGTCCTGATTAAGATCTCTGCGCTGATCATAATTCGCATCAGAGTTAAAAAATATTCTAGCTATTGAATTTAAAATTATGATGTGGTTAATATAAATTTAAAACGTTAACCTGAACAATCCGGGATCTTTTGACAAGGAGACAACATGGGAAGACTAATGCTTTTATTCACCTCAACTGTGACAGGAATTATGCTGCTTGTTACCGTATTGATGTGGTCTATGCCGGGCAATGTGACAGCCCAGATGAATCCGTTTCAGCAGGAGTGGCGGAACCAGGAAATGGCCCGACAGATGAATGAACGCCAGCAGTGGTTGCAGTGGCAGCAGCAGGAACAGGCGCGTCAGATGGCCGAACGCCAGAACTATATGGAGTGGCAGCAGCAGGAAAAAGTTCGCCGGATGTTTCAGTGATTGTGGAACAGGGCTGCAAGACTATCACTGTCTGAGGGCGCCACTTGCCTGATGTGGTTTTGTCTGTAAGGCTCAGGTCAGTTCAGGGTCCGTCATGACCTCCAGCAACGCCGGACCGTCATGATCTACAATTCTCTCAAGCGCCTCATCCAGCGCTTCAGGAGTGGACACCCGAATCCCGAGCGCTCCGCAGTTTTCAGCGTATTTGGAGAAATCCGGGTTTTGAAGTGACGTAGACCATACCATGCGCCCTTCCAGTCTCTGCTCCAGGCTAATTTTGCCAAGTTCCTGGTTGTTGAGTAAAATATGTTTGATCGGCAGACGGTATTTTATAGCTGTGTTGAGTTCACCCATATACTGAGCAAATCCACCATCACCCGTCACTGCAAAAATGGGTCTCTCAGGTGCGGCTACCGATGCGCCCAGAGCAGCCGGATAACCATACCCGATAGATCCGAGGTATCCCGACATAAGTATTGACTGGGACTTACACTCGAAATATCGCCCGAATGAATACGTGTTGTTTCCTACATCCAGGGCTATCACGGCGTCGTGTGGTGTGCGGAGATTCATTGAAGAAAATACCAATGCCGAACTTAATCCCTTCTCCGATCGTTTATTCTCACGTTTGGCTTTCTCCTGTCGCCACTGAGCCCATTGTTGGGCAACTTCCCGTCTTCTGTCTGCTTTGGGAGTAGCGCTGATCAATTCTGTCATGAACATTTCGACCGTCACGCCGATGTCTCCCCAGACAGGCACAGTCACCGGGTGAAATTTCCCCAGAACCATTGGATCAAAGTCTACCTGAATAGTTGGTTTATCCTTCAAGATGCCGGTGTGCCTGGCAAAGGATGCCCCAAGGACTATCAGTAAATCGGCGTCCTTCATGAAACGTCTTGATATTGGGGTTCCACTGAGCCCCAGAACCCCGCAAGCCAGAGGATGGTCGTCCGGGATCAGACCTTTGGCCTTGAAGGTTGTTATGACGGGTATGTTGAACTGTTCAGCGAATCTGATGATCGTTGACATTGCGGACCTGGAACCGTACCCGAGGATTATCACGGGGCGCGAAGACTGTCGTATAAGTTCGGCCGCTTTGTCCAAAGATTCCGCGGGAGGGCGTATGGTTGTTGGGGGGATCCTCCCCTCAGGAGTGAAAGGTTGTGCGCCTGAAGGGGCCGGCAATTCCTGAATCTGGTTTGGAAAAATCAGATGGGCCGCTTCCCGTTTCAGGATGGCGTTTTTCATGGCCAGACTCATCAGCTCGGCATAGTTGCTACCATTGAGCACGGTCTGACTCCAGCATGAGACATCCTTGAATGCGGCGGACAGATCAACTTCCTGAAAAGCGCCCGGGCCGAGGAACTGCAGATCGATTTGCCCTGTAAGCGCAAGAAGGGGGACCCTGTCGAGTTTTGCGTCCCATAGGCCGGTGATGAGATTGGTCGCTCCAGGCCCCGCAATGGTGAGGCAAGCCGCAGGAATCCCGACTAGTTTTGCGTAAGCCGAAGCAGCGAAGGAGGCGGCGCCTTCATGACGAATTCCGATAAACGTTAGGTCCCCCGTTTCGCAGCGGCGGCGTATGGCGTCAGCCAAACCCAGATTTGAGTGCCCCACCATACCAAACACATGCCGGACTCCCCAATTGATCATGGTGCTTATCATCAAGTCAGAGACTGTTCCGGATTTTTCCCCTGTTTCCTGGTTCATATCTGTTGAGGTGTCCACAGGTTTATAGGTCGCAGGGTTTGCTGAGACAGCCGGAGTCTCTGCCACAAGTTGGAAAACCGATTTGGGGGATCCGCACACCGGGCATAGCCATTCATCATCAAGTTCCTGGAATTTAAGCTCCTGTTGGTTTTCGTCGTGCAGTATGTCACAAACCGTGCATTTGTAAATTGCCATATAACCTCTCAACGCCCGGATGGAATTTGGTCGGGTGTTTGATCGTGTCCCCCTGCATCCTGAGCTGTAAGCAGGTGATTATCCGATATGACGGAATAGTCCATTTCTTTGAGATATGTCAAGGCCGAGCGACAAGGTTCCAACATACAGTTCTTGAGGACTTTTTCCAACACATGTGTTCGGCTGGACTGTGCCGGTTTCCAGCCTATAGTTCCGGCGGATCGAGGGCTTTGCGAACAGTTTGAGCTACTTCTCGATTGGACATGGGCTTTCTGATAATCCCCGAAAAACGAAGCCCCTCAACTTCTTCCTCGGAAAATTTGTTCCCGAAACCGGTGCAGAGGATGATGGGTATTTCAGGATTTAACGTTTTGATCTGTTTTGCCAGTTCCAGGCCGGTCATTTTTGGCATCATCAGGTCCGTCAGCACCAGATTGAACCCAGAAAGGTCGGAGCTGAAGACCTCCAGCGCCCTTAAGGGATCCGTGGATGTGACAACCTGGTATCCTAATCGCTCCAGTATCGCTTGTCCCATTACCACGAGGGTTTCTTCATCATCAACAAGCAGTATTTTCTCTGTTCCCATCGGCATGGAAGAATCAGCGGCTATTTCTAGGTGTGCTTCTCGCTTAACCACCGGTAAAAAGACATTGAAAGTAGAGCCTTGTCCCGGAATACTATGCACCGTAACCGACCCTCCATGACTGGAAACTATTCCGTGAATAACAGCAAGCCCTAGCCCTGTTCCTTCTCCAATGCCTTTGGTAGTAAAATAGGGGTCAAATATCCGGCCGATATTTTCACGGGGTATGCCATATCCGGTGTCGCTTACTGACAACTTGACATACCGGCCCGGCTTCAGGGAAATATGTTGGTCGGTGTAAGATTCGTCAAGAGCAATTTCTGCAAGCTCTACTGTTATTATTCCCTTGGTATCTTTCATTGCCTGGCCTGCATTTGAACACAGGTTCATCAGCACTTGATGGATCTGGGTTGGATCAGCCTCCACCATCCCCAATGAAGACTCTATTTTTTGGCGTATCTCAATGGTGGACGGAATTGAACCCCGAAGGAACTTAAGGCCTTCTTTGACTATCGGCGCCAGGTCCAGAAGTATTCTTTGTGGTTCAGTCTGCCGGCTAAATGTCAGAATCCGTTTTACCATTTCAGCCGCACGTTTAGCGGCTGACAGAACTTGCCCCATGTCACGCCGAGGCCTGCTGTCAACAGGCAGATCTTCGATGGCCATCTCCGTATAACCGATGATCGCAAAAAGAATATTGTTGAAGTCGTGGGCAATGCCACCAGCTAGAGTTCCGATGGCCTCCATCTTCTGTGATTGAGCCAGTTGATTTTGCAGGGACACTTCTTTTGTCACATCCCTTTTTAAGCCGACATAATTGGCTATTTGCCCGGTGGCATCTCTCAAGGGAGATATTGTGGCGTCCTCCTCAAACAACGAACCATCTTTTTTCCTGTTGACAAAGTGCCCACGCCAGGTGTCTCCCCTAGCGATAGTCTCCCACAGACCGGCGTAAAAATCTTCTGAATGTTTACCACTCTTGAGTATTCGGGGATTGACGCCTATGGCCTCATCTTTTGAATAGCCGCATGTTTGCTCGAACGCCGGATTCACATATTTTATGGCCCCATTTGTATCCGTAACAACAATGGATTCCGCAGCATGCTCAACAACCGCAGCCAACAGTTCCTGTGATTCTGAGGCTCTGACCCGCTCAGTTATATCTGTGTTGGCGCCCCTGTAACCGGTAAATAGACCGTCATCATTCATTATGGGGGTTCCGCTGGTTTCCATGATGACGATCCGTCCATCTTTGTGAGCATGACGGGTTATATACTTATGGAACTGCAGCCTCCTGTTGAAATGATCCAAAAGTTTCATTACAGACCCGTCAAGCTCTCCTGATTCAGTGATTTCTAAAAAATTACGCTGACCGACCAGTTCCTCCGGATTGTATCCCAAGACCTGCAATACTGCTGAACTGCAATAAGAGAACACTCCTTTCTCGTCCACTTCCCATATCCAGTCCCCCGATAAATCGGCAACCTGTCGGAACCTTTCCTCGCTTTTTCGCAGAGACTGCTCCGCCTTTTTCCATTCGTCAATATCCCGCGTTACCGTGAGAATGTGGGGTTCCCCACCCAGATTCATAACACGGGCGGAAACCAACACTGTTTTCGCGGAGCCATTTTTGAGACGGAATTTCATTTCAAGGTTGGCTACTTGACCTTGTCGTTTCAGTGTCGAAAGCAGATGATCTTTGTCTTGCGGGTTGTCCCAAATATTTGTTTCCGTGGAAGACTTTCCAAGAACTTCTTCAGCCTTGTATCCTGTAAACTCGCAAAAACCTTCATTCACATCAACAAAAAAACCTTCACCATTGTCAGTTAAACTACTGATGGTTACCGAATCAGGACTGGTCATAAACGCTGTTCGAAAGCGCTCTTCACTGTCCACCAGGGCGGACGTCATTTCGTTGGCAAGAACCACCGCCTGAACTTTGGTACGCTCTTGGGACCTGAGAAAAAGAAATGTAAAAAATGCAATCGTACAGCCAAAAAACATTATGCCAAGAGGTTGGTAGGATTCGACCGAAAACCCGGAAGAGGACCGACTGGAGACGATTAGTGTCCATTTATGCCCGAATAGGTCCATTACTTCCATGTTGGTGAAATGTGGTGATTTTCCATCGGGTGAGGCCTCGTGTTCAAATACATTCTTATACATGAGGCTTTCTGTGGACGGGGCAGTTCCATCGAATATTTTTAGATCAATGCCTTTTAGCGAGTCTCCGAAAATACTGTCCACCAGGTTTTTCATCCTGAATGGGATGCCGACATATCCGAAAAGCTTGGCCTCTTTGTCAAAAGTCGTTGTGATCTTGTGCCCTTTTTTATAGAGCGGCATGTAGAGAACAAAACCTGGCTGAACATCATCATCCATTTCCTGTATAAGTTTTACTTTTCCCGAAATTTGAGGCTTGCCCGTATCTCTGGCTCTCTCCATGGCTGCACGACGTGTCGGCTCAGAGAACATGTCATACGCAATTGCTCTCTGATTACGCTCGTCAAAAGGTTCGAGAAAAATGATTGAGGTATAGAGGTCCCTGTCACCGGACGGGTATATGGAATAATCCGTGAATCCTTCCGCTTTCATTTCAGCAGTGTGCTCTTTGATTTTGGATGGCTCTACAACCTTTACGAATCCTATCCCTTGAATCCCAGGATAAAGTCTTCTTATATCAAGTGTCTGGACATAATCCCGCCAGGCGAGCCCGGTAACATTCTCCGAAGCGGCGAATAGCCCTGCGCTTCCACGCAGTATCGTTTCATAATCTCTCAATCCCTCAAGAATTTGGTCTGCAATCTCCGTGGAACGATAATTAAATCGTTCCTGCGCCTGTCTCTCAAGAAACTCGTTGGCCACCTGCCAGCTATAAACAGATAGAAGAAGAATGATTGAGGCGACACAGTAGGGTAAGATTCGGCGAAACAGGATTTGATTTCCTGTTTTTGAATCTGCTTGATTCATCTAAATACCCTTTCCGGAGCTTTGCGAACAGCTTCTTGCCTCGGAGCACAGGAAATCAGAGTCTTGAGTGCTGGAATAATTTGAAACTCGATGAATTATAATTGACTTTTCAACTACCACTGTTGATTCTAACAATAACCTACCGTGCTGTAAAACATTTTGTGTAAATGGCCGGTGGAAAGATTGCTCATGACGGACTTAACTCCGCAATCCATAATGTCTGGATTATCGTGTTAACGTGAAAAATTAATCAGCGAATAATTTACGTTTGCTTTTGAGAATAGCAAAAAGACAAATTACCATGACTCTTTTTATATCTTAACGAGTTCCCACATCCGGTTCTCTCACAGGAAATCGTTTGGGAGTGTTTTTCCGTCAAGGGCTCTACGTACCGCAAGGCCCATGTCCTTCCTTCAGACCGGTTTTCTGATCATGCCGGTGAGGCCCGAATTTAGAGCGTCTTCTTTGGTAAACTTGTGTCCGAAGCCGGTGCACAGGATGATGGGAATGTCCGGATTCAGGATTCTTATCTGCTTGGCTAGAACCATTCCGGTCATATTGGGCATCATGAGGTCGGTCAGGACCAGGTCGAATGCCGCCGGGTCGGACCTGAACAACTCGAGGGCCTTCAGGGGATCCAGAGCCGTTACCACCCGATAACCGAGTAGTTCGAGAATCACCCGTCCCATTTCGAGAAGCGGTTCTTCATCTTCAACCAGTAATATTCGTTCCTTGCCCAACGGGATCGGCGCCGAATCCTGAACAGCATCGTGTCCAGCATCTTTTTGAACCAGAGGCAAGAACACATTGAATGTGGATCCTTGCCCGGGGATGCTATAGACCGTGATGGCCCCGCCATGATCCGCAACTATACCGTGAATGACAGCCAGCCCCAGGCCTGTGCCTTCGCCGATGCCTTTGGTGGTGAAATAAGGTTCAAAGATACGATCGATGTTTTCGGGAGGTATGCCATAACCCGTGTCGCTAACGGCCAGCTTTACGTAAGGTCCCGGTTTCATGGACAGGTGGCGGGCTATATATGGCTCATCAAATGTCATTTCGGAAAGCTCGACGGTCATTGTGCCGTTGGAGTCTTTCATGGCCTGCGCTGCATTGGAGCACAGGTTCATGAGTACCTGATGCATCTGGGTCGGGTCAGCCTCGACCATGCCTGTCAGAATTCCAATTTCCTGTCGTATCTCAATTGTGGATGGAATTGATCCTCTGAGAAATTTCAGCCCCTCTTTCACAATGGGGGTTAGATCCAGTAACTTCCTCTGTGGCTCTGCCTGACGGCTGAACATAAGTATCTGCTTGACCATATCGGCGGCGCGTTTTGCGGCGGCAAGTACCTGCTCGAGGTCACGCCGCCCCCTGCTTTCCGAGGGCATCTCGTCGATGGCCATCTCCGTATAGCCTATAATCGCAAAAAGGATGTTGTTGAAGTCATGGGCTATGCCACCTGCAAGTGTGCCGATGGCTTCCATTTTCTGGGATTGGAGCAACTG
>CAZVOU010000154.1:0-17371 GCA_964628605.1 uncultured Syntrophaceae bacterium | reverse complement strand
GGCTCGACGTCGCTTACCCCAAAGTTCGCCGCAATTTCTTCGACCGGAAGCGGCGACACCCTTCCGCTTGTTTCCGGCAAGAAGATCCGTGTCCTGTCGATGTTCTTCGTCGTCTCGGGCGCAACGACGGGTAACTTCTATAAGTGACGACAGAAAATTTCTTAGACTTCAAGGAAGGGGTACGCTTGTTAAAGCGGTACCATTCATCGAACAGTTCAAATAATTAAGGAGTGATGTGAATGAATCATCAGAATTGTGAATCCAACGGTCGGTTGAGACTGAGGAGTGAGAGAGGGTCATCTGTTTACAGCTTCTTGGGTTACGCAGTTTTGGCGGTCCTGGTGGTTGTGACTCTATTTGTCTTTCCCTGGGGTCAGTTGATGGGTCCCAAAACCAGCGCGGACGTTGCGGCTGGCAATGACGCCATTGCCAAGAAACAGTTCGACAAAGCGATTGTTTTGTTTGATAAAGCTCTTAAAGCGGATCCCAATGATGTGGCGGCCTTGGTGGGTCGCTCAAGGGCCTTCCTCCAGATGGGCGATGTGGCCAAAGCTCTTACTGACGCCAATGCGGCTATTCAAAAATCTCCCAACGTGGCCTCTGCTTTCGGCCAGAGGGGAATCATTTTCAAGATCAAACAGCAAAACCCAGAGGCTATCAAAGATTTTTCCAAGGCCATAGAACTCGACGGGAATTACGCCTGGGCCTATGCTCAAAGAGCCGACCTGTATTCCCGAGCCCAGGAAAATGACAAGGCCCTCAAGGACATAGATAAGGCTCTCAAAGCCAAACCCAATTTTGTCGAAGCTCTTAGACTTCGCGCCTGGGTTCTGAGCCGAATGGGCAAGTGTAAAGAGGCTTCAGACGATTTCCAGAAAGTTGCCAAACTTAGCCCCAATGACGCGTGGTCAATCCAGGACACGGCGTGGTTCCTTTTGACATGCCCCGATGAGAAACTCCAGGACGCCACAAAAGCGATGGAACTCGCTCAGAAAGCCGTTCAGATGTCCGGTGATAAAGATGGCGTGTTTCAGGAGACTTTGGCCGAGGCTTTCTTCAAACAGGGCGATCCCCTCAAAGCTATTGAGCATCAGAAGAAAGCTATCGAACTTGGCTCCAAAAAATGTCCCGACGGATCATGTGTCAAAGAAATGCAGGAGAGGCTGAAGAAGTATGAATTGGCTGCTCGCCAGGAAGTCAGAACTTCATACGAAATCATCTCGGTAGACAGCGTCAATTAATTTACCTATCATAAAAAAAGGCGACCTATGTTTAGGGTCGCCTTTTTTTTATGCCGTATTTATTTTTTTGTTTATTTCCAGGATTCCAAACTTACCACCCACTGTTCCCCTTTTAAATTCTCAAAATGAACCTTTACAGATTTGCCAAGAAACGCCGCCATTCTGGCCCTTTCTTCCCTCACTATCTTGGCGGTTTTTCTGGCGTCATCCGTCCCAATCAACGTGACACTGTCAGTGTCTATTCTCGCTAACTTCCAACAAAATTCATCGGCCATGCAGGCGCTGCTCATGATGAGCGCCACCGCCACACTCGCGGCGCTTAAATATAAACTTTTCATATTCTCCTCCAACCCATCTTAAAAACCCCGTAGATAACGAGGGCAAACCAAAAACCAGCCGCTAACCCCAGATGGTTGTGATCGACTGCATTCAATGATCCTATTTTAACCTATTGCTGAGATCGTTTCAAGTTTCCAACACATAGGCATGATTTGACAGGCATGGTTCAGTCTTTTCTCTTAACTGAATCTTTCTATTACTATCGGTCGATGAAGTATAGGGTCTGCGGCCAATGAGCGGAAGGTGGTTAATCACATGATATTACGGAGATAATTGTTCGTGACGTAAATAAAGTTCGCCCGAATCCTCAGTTTTTTTGCCTGAAGTCTGGGAGGAAATGGAAAATATGGCGCTGCAGACTTTATTGCACGCAGGGCTGACTCATCCAGAATAGTGTGACCCGAGGAATCCAGCAAGTTTACGTACAGCAACTGCCCGTCCTTGGCTATTGAAAACTCCACAGCCAGACTGCCGCCAAGCCCCGTCTTTGCGGCTGATGAAGGGTAAACCCATACTCCCTCTATCTTCTTCTTCAAATGGAGCATATATGAATAAAACTTATCTTCCCTGGTGTTAATGTCCACTACCGCTTCTTCCACATCTCCTTCGGGGAAGAAATCCGTGGCTCCGGGAGCTTGAGACAAGCCCTTGGCTATCTCTTGCGGGGTAGGACGCAAATCTATGTTCTTGCGTTTGGCGCTGGGAGTTCGGTTCGAATCCTGAGGCTGCTCCTTGTCCGGTTTCTTGTTTAGATTCACCGGCTTTTCAGAGCTGCTTTTTTTCTTAACATCCTCAGGTGGAATTTCCTTATCCAGATTTTCCTTTTTGGGTTTTGCGAGGCTTTCCGGCGCCGCGGGTGGAATGAGAGACGCCATTCTCTGGTCAGTTGCGTCCATTTGTCCAATGGGGGCCTTGGGCGCCGTCGGAATCTTGGGTAACCTCTCCTTGACTGCTGTATGATCGCGATCTGAAATTGCCGAAGCCTCCTTGGGAGGTGGCTCTGGCGCCTTTTCCTGATCCTGAGGCTCAACCAACCTGACTTGTGTCACTTTTTCGCCAGGCCTCAATAGCGATTTAGGCTGGGCAAGTTGTTGCAAATACGGCACAGCGGCTACTAGGGCAAAGTGCAAGAGAAGCGCCACCAACACACAGTACTTGAACAGCCTGTCAAACTTGTCATTCTCTATCGTGCGATAACCGACACGAACAATATCTATTTCCACCTCTTCTTCAATATCAGGCGTCCCTTCATCAACTTCGTGCGCCTGATAAGCAGAACTAGAAGAAGACGTCTTCTTTCGACTAGTTAAAACAGTTTCCCAGAATGATTTTAGTTTATCTGTGAGCATCAAATTAACATCATGTTCCAAGATATTATAAATATAATAAACAGTTTTGAGGTTTTTACAACCTAATTTATGTAAGGCAAATCACGCATTCCCTGGCATCCACCGTACCATTTTGAACAAACTTTACTGGCTCGCCCTGATTTTATGACTCCGGGGATCGAGGCAGTCCCCTAAGCTGACCGAGTTTAACAATTCTTCATGTCGGTTTAAAGTCCGTTGGGTTGCATAGCAATAAACACAGTCATGTAAACAGGTGTCATAAGCCCCAATGTCGGTAGATTCAACACACGCGCATCCAGGTCTACTGCGAGAAATCTTCAGATTCATCAGGGCATTAATAGCCTCTTCCGATCGGAGCACATTCCCGATGAAGCCGGCGTCAATACATTTTGCCTTGGCTATTGGATTACCGACCAGAAAATCATGCGCGCAAGAAAACAGCGAGACTCCATGTCCAGACGCAATATCGGCCATCATGGACGACATCTTAAGGGTTTCATCTTTATCAGGCGTTAAAAATTCAATGCCTTTTCCGAGCATTTTACGGGTAGTCTTTCTATAGAAGTCACAGGGACTGAAAATACACTCCCTGGTGATATTCTTCATTTTGGAACAAACAAAATCGAAGTTGTCGAGGCACATATCAACGCTGAAATCTCTGGTGACAACTAGAGGGTCATATCGCCACCGTATTACTTGCCTGTCAAATTGACCAGAGATCATTTCGATAGTCTTAAGGGTGTGACTTATTTCCGGTGTATGAGGTTCCAGATCTTTGGGATAATTATTCACCGTGTATAAGAAATACATCGAATAACCACGATTCTTCAAATCAGGAACATACTTTACCAAAGGCCTTGCATTTTTTGTCCAGAAGACGATCGCCAGGACATTTTCCGGCTTCAGATCTACATGGGACACTTTTCGACTGAATGGAGACATTACATTCACATATCCGGCCTGAATTCTGCTCATGAGCCAGTCTGAATAAAAAGCCGGAATGTCCGTACGTCTGCTGGCTGAGATTATCTTCATGGGACTGGGGGCCTTCCGTCCTTTTTTGCTACTTTCCGGATAATTTGAAAAGACCATTCTGGCCCGCTATTCATGGAAGCATAAGATTAAATGGCGCCGAAAAAAGGCATGCCTCATTCGTTCACATTTTTGTTCCATGTCTGGGAGATGTGGTTATAATGGTTTAACCAATCTCAAATCATACGTCAGGATGCTCATATTTTAAAGGTGTCACGAATGCTGAGGTATGGAACATGCTTTTCGGGGGAGCGTAGTTCAAAAATACGTTTTCTATCTCAACAAACATAGGCGGGCGAAATGCGCGTTGACTATAAATTGATAAGAGAAAGGAAATTTTATGGCTAAGCCTAAAAAAGGTCAGGACTCGTTTGAAGGGGCGGTCGCCGAAAACGAACGAGCCAAGGCTGTTGATGTTGCTGTAAGTCAGATAGAGAGACAGTTTGGACGCGGCTCCATTATGAAATTGGGTGATGCAGGCATGATCCCCAACATCAAGGTAATATCTACCGGGTCACTGGCGCTGGACATGGCTATAGGAGTTGGCGGGATTCCAAGAGGGAGAATCACGGAAATATTTGGTCCGGAGTCCTCCGGAAAGACAACTCTATGCCTTCACGTGATTGCCGAGGCGCAAAAAAAGGGAGGTTACGCAGCCTTCGTGGACGCGGAACATGCTTTGGATATTCATTATGCAAGAAGATTGGGAGTGAAAACCGAGGAACTGCTCGTTTCTCAACCCGACACTGGAGAACAAGCTCTTGAAATCACAGAGATACTTGTAAGATCCGGAGCTTTGGACGTGGTGGTGATTGATTCTGTGGCGGCATTGGTTCCACGGGCTGAGATAGAGGGAGAAATGGGCGACTCTCACATGGGACTCCAGGCTCGTTTGATGTCTCAGGCTCTGCGTAAACTTACAGCCGCAATTTCAAGGTCTAACACTTCAGTGATATTTACGAACCAGATAAGACAGAAAATAGGAATAATGTTCGGCAACCCGGAAACAACCACCGGTGGAAATGCCCTGAAATTTTATTCATCATTGAGGTTGGACATTAGAAGAGTTGGGCAAATCAAGGACGGAGAAAACATCATAGGTTCCAGAACCAGGGTAAAAGTGGTGAAGAACAAGCTGGCTCCTCCATTTCATCAGGTAGAGTTTGACATCATGTACAATGAGGGAATCTCCAGCCCGGGTGAAACTCTAGACCTAGGGGTGGATGCAGGCGTAATCGACAAGTCCGGAGCCTGGTATTCCTACAATGATGACAGAATCGGACAGGGTAGAGAGAATGTTAAGAACTTCCTTCGTGACAATCCTGACATACTCAACGAAATAAGAAACAAAATTCTGGACAACAAAGGATTCAAGACTTCATCTGGAGCCACAGAGACTGAAGCGGCCGAATCAGATGCTTCAGATTCAGATTCTGGTGATTTCCAGAATACTATTTGAACGTAAATCTGTCACAGCCCGTTGAACCTCAGCAGTGTGCTTGCCATAAAAGTTAAGAGAACAGGGCCGCAATTTGCAGTTTCAGATTCTCATTTTACATTGTCTGCAAAGGCTCTTGGGAGTAAGATAGTGCTCACGAAAATTTGAGAAATAAAACCCGTGTTGTCACATACTCTTCAGTAGTATTTTTATCAGTCACGGCAGTCAAGGATTGTAACTGTCGGCATAATTGAGAGTTTTTTATGAAAGATGTGAATTCCAGTGTGACTAAAGAAGTTAATGAGCATGCCAGATATTACAGGTCTCTGACCATCAATATGGTCCTGATCATCGTACTGGTCTCCATAATGCCTCTGATAATGGCCTCGGTCACTATTGGCTACTTTTTCGATATTTCTTACAAAGAAAAAGTCACCGATCATGTAGTCACGCTTATCAAGAAGCATCAACAAAGTATCGATAGTTTTCTCAAACAGCGAGTTGCAAACATAAGGTCGCTTGCCAGATCTTTTTCTTGCGACCAGTTGAACAATGACGCGTTTTTGAAAGAGAGGCTCTCGATATTGCAGGAGGAATACGGATCCATTTTTGTGGACATAGGTTTAGTGAACCAGAATGGAATCCAGGTGGCCTATGCAGGTCCGTACAGCCTTAAAAATGCTGATTATTCGAAATCTGACTGGTTCAGAAAAAGCATTGAAGCCGATGTTTACGTCAGTGATGTTTTTTATGGCTTGAGAGGTGTTCCTCATTTCATCATAGCCGTACGCAGGGAATCTGCGGATGGGTCCAGGTGGATACTCAGAGCCACTGTCGATTTCGAATCGTTCAATTCCCTGGTGGAGAGTATTCAGATCGGAAAGACGGGATTCGCTTATATCCTTAATCGTAAAGGTGAATTTCAGACTCAACCCAGATTTGAAGTCAGCAAAACCAAAGGACCTTTTCTTGAATTCATGTCAGGTGAGAAATTCAGACCAGACCAGGTGGGCTATATTGAGCAATCGTTTGAGAGTGGAAAAGATACAGTCCACGTGATGGCGCCGCTCAAAGGGGGCGACTGGCTGCTGGCGTTTCAGCAGAGTTCCTCAGACGCCTATAAGGTCCTGGAATATGCCAGGTTCCTGACTCTCGGTATTTTCTGGCTGGGTGGACTGGGTATTGTGGTGGTGGCCATCCTGCTTTCAAAAAGAATGGTGCGCCACATTGCGCGTGCAGACCTGGAAAAAGAAATGATGAATGAACAGGTGATTGAAGCAGGCAAATTGGCTTCTCTGGGTGAATTAGCCGCCGGTATCGCTCATGAAATCAACAATCCTGTTGCAATTATGGCCGAAGAAGCAGGCTGGATAGAAGATTTACTGGCAGAGGAAGACTTCAAGGATAGCGAAAATCTCAATGAGTTTAAGCGTGCGTTACTCCAGATAAGAACTCAAGGGAAAAGATGCAAGGAAATCACTCATAAACTACTCAGTTTTGCCAGGAAAACTGATCCCACAGTCAAAAACGTCCAACTTAATGACATGATTGAAGACGTGGTGGCGCTCTCCGAGCAGCGGGCAAAGTACGCCAATGTAAAACTTTTTGCCGAGTTGGACCCAGAATTACCAACAGTCGATGTTTCCCCTTCAGAGATTCAGCAGGTCCTTCTCAATCTTGTGAACAATGCAGTCGATGCTCTCGAACCGCAAGGTGGCAGGGTAATCTTATCAAGCAGGGTTGAAAACCATTTTATCGTCATGGATGTTGCCGATGATGGCCCCGGAATTCCTAAAGCCAACCTGTCCAGAATCTTTGATCCATTTTTCACTACCAAACCCGTCGGCAAAGGAACGGGATTGGGTCTCTCCATCTGTTACGGGATAATAAAAAAGATGGGAGGAGAAATTACAGTCAGCAGCGCAGTAAGTCTTGGGACCACGTTCCATGTTAAAATCCCTATCTCCAAAAGGAGCGTTCAGGCTATTGAAGACTAAATGGTGTCAGCGATGGAAATAATTGTTAAATTTGGATGTCTGCCGGGATTCATAGCTTTCAACAGATTACAGTGAGGAAGAAATTATGAGTGACAGTTCCAGTGACATGCCTGACAAACCCAAGCTCCTTATCGTTGATGACGAAGAGGGCTATGTGAGTATATTATCAAAACGTCTGACCAAGCGAAATTTTATCGTCAAAACCGCTTTGAGCGGGGCTCAGGGAATTCAGGAATTAAGACGTAACGATTTCGATGTTGCAATACTAGACCTCAAAATGGAGGGAATGGACGGCATAGAAGTTCTAAAAATTTTTAAACAGATGGCGCCACAACTTGAAGTCGTCATGCTCACGGGACATGGCTCAGAGCAGGCGGCCAGAGAAGGCATCAAGTTTGGAGCCTTTGACTATTTAACCAAACCATGTGAACTCGATGAACTGGTAGAAAAACTTAGACAGGCTTGCAAAAGGAGATCCTGTAGTGAATGAATTCAAGGTATTATTGGTGGACGATGAAGAAGACTTTGTTCATACACTGGTCAAGCGACTGACCAGAAGAAAACTGGAAGTTCGTTCGGCATTGAGTGGCAAAGATGCGCTCAAATCAATCTCTGAGAATACACCTGATGTCATAGTTCTGGATGTTAAAATGCCAGACATGGACGGAATAGAGACTCTAAAACAGATTAAGGCATTGTGCCCATCCACCGAAGTCATCATGCTCACCGGTCACGCGAATGTAGAAGTGGCTATACGGGGCATGGAACTTGGAGCGTTCGATTACCTGATGAAGCCAATTGAGATAGATGAATTATTATACAAGCTTCAGGACGCATATAAGAAGAAATGCTGCAATCAGGACGACAGGCCGTGAATGTTTTCCCAAATCAACACAAGAACAAAAAACGGCTTACAGTGGCATTAAATTTGACACTTGGTGTAAGAAATCCTTACACCAAGTAAATGACAAGTATCAGTTTTTTTTATAGCGTGTCAGTTTTCTTTACACTTGGCTCTCGTCTGTCTGGACTTTTACGCGACTCCAGATGGAAAACTCTTTTGAAATGAAAAGGTTAATAATTTTGCCCTGCCAATTTTATGGCACGGGCATTGCAGTCGGATAACATTTTAAGTTTGATGTTCAAGGGAGGAAGCTTGAGATGAAATTGGGCAAGGCTTTGTATGGGATGTTCATGGAAGCGTCAAGGGCTCATGCCAAATGGGATTATGAGACATCTATGAACATTCTTAAAGACAAGAAAAGGTTACGCATACTGGCCCTAATGACAATTCCGGCAGTTTTGACCGGTGTTGTCCTCGCAGCTGATGTGCCCACCCAGTTCCTGGGTGGATACAAGGCGTATCAGCCGGCATATTACACGCCACTAATCTTCGTAGTATCGATAGCCGTTGGACTTTGCGCCGGCCTGATCACCGGTTGTATTGGAGCAGGGGGAGGCTTCATTATAACACCGGCTTTGATGAGCGCCGGAGTCAAGGGAATACTGGCCGTAGGCACGGACCTTTTTCACATTTTTGCCAAGGCTATCATGGGCACTGTAATTCACAAGAAACTTGGTAATGTGTCGGTGGCTCTGGCCGTGGCCTTTTTGGTCGGATCCGGCATCGGAGTCACTGGCGGCGGTTTTATCAACCGTGCCATTTACGACCACAACCCGGTCCTGAGCGATTTGTTCATTAGCGTCGTCTATGTTGTTCTGCTTGGTTTTCTAGGCTTTTACGCTCTTATAGACTTTCTCAAATTGAAAAACGCAGGTGGCGATGTTGGCGCACATGGTGGAGAAAGTCCCCAGGGAGATGCGGCTGCTTCGGGAAAAGTAGGTTTGCCTGCCAGACTCCAGGCGTCGAAAATTCCTCCGCAAATAACATTCGATGAGGACCTGGTCCCCGGGGGAAAGAAAATACCAGCTCTTTTCGTAGCCATATCAGGAGCGATTGTTGGATTTGCGGCCGCTATCATGGGCGTTGGCGGAGGTTTCCTCACATTTCCCATTTTTGTCTATGTATTGGGCGTTTCATCTTTCACAACAGTCGGCACAGACATTTTGCAGATCATCTTCACAGCCGGTTATGCGGGTATTTTTCAGTACGCGATCTACGGCTTCATTTTCTACACACTGGCCATGGGAATGCTGCTGGGCTCGCTCTTGGGAATACAGATCGGCGCGTTGACCACCAAGGTTGTCAAGGGAATCTACATCAGGGGTTTTTACGCTGTCTCGATTCTGGCTGGATTCGTGAACCGTTTCTTCTCATTGCCTGAGAAACTGAACCAGATGGAGATTATCAACATCTCGGATTCACTGGCCAAAGGCATTAACTTCGCCGGCCTTATTGTGTTCTTCGTTGTTATTGGCATATTCGCCTTGTGGGTCATCAGCAAATTTATTTCAAATATCGGAACGTTGAGAGGGGAGGTCTAAAACGATGCTAATCAGAGACAAGGGTCATTTCGTAAAAGGTCTCCTGCTTGCTATAAGCTTTTTTGTAGTCCTCATCGTCATGTTCATGCCGTTTTTTGGCACTAACGCAAGAACCAACCAGCCTCGAAACGCCATGGAAGCTGCTGATGATCTATTCAATTCCATATCCAAAGGCTCCATTCATTACATTCCTGATTTGCTGAAGAAAGTTCAGGCTGTTCAGGGTGTCACAGTCGATGCCAACCTGAAGCTAAAGAGTAATGAAATGACCCAAAATGCCGCCAAGCTACTGACCGGAGCTGGGGCAACGGTTGCCAGCGAAGGTCTTCAACTGAAAGTTCAGGGAGACTTGGCAAAAATTCTCACCGCTTCATTGAAAGATTCAGATGAATTGTTCTTCAATCGTAGCTCTGAATTACAGGCAAAACACGGTTTTGCCGGGCGTGAAGTCATTTTTACATGGTGGGGTATTCTCAAGGAGCTTGATAAGGATCTCACCAGGCAGGCAAAATTCAAGGAAGCCACATTCGTGTCAGAGGTTATAAAGAAGGGCGTCGAGGTTGCTTTCAACTTTTATGGCATAGAGCCTCAGAGTGTTGTTTCCAAAGCGGGCATACTGTCTTTCGCCCTGGTCTTTTATGTGATCTACACCCTTTGGTGGGGAGTGGCCATATTTTTCCTCTTTGAAGGTTTTGGACTCCAGATGAAGGCCGGCGCCAAGAAAGAAGTATAAAATCATTCAAAACGATCGGGGCGCTTTTAATCAAGCGCCTCGAATATTTTAACCGCTCGAGACCTTATGGTGGTCGAACCCAATTATTTTCCCGTCCAATCCATCCTCAGACACGATGAATGTTAAATCTATTAGTTAAAGGAAGGATCAGCTCCTCGCTATTTCGGGTGTGGTAACGACCAGTGGAATTAAAACCGGTTTCGTCTAGAATCAATCTTATAAGACATTTCAAGAGGCTTTCATGGTCAGAATTGCAAAATTCCTGAGACGACTTGTGGGAAGAGGCGCCGGCAGAGATGAAGAATTTCATGATGTTCAAAGCCTCAGAACGGCCTTCACCAACCGTTACCACAATTTCAAGCTTTTACTGACCGCTAACAATAAGGCGCTGGAGATAATGTCTGACCTTGAAAGAGCGCTTGAGGGGATTCAGCCGTTTGGAATGTCTTTTGTGAGGTCCCAGTCCACTGCCGTTCTGGTAAACGTTTTCAGGATAGTAAAACATCTCAATGAGTTGGCGCCTGGAAAATACGCCGAACTATTTGAAAGATTCAGAATCATACAGGAGTCAATCAACAACGAACTGGTATACAAAAAAGTTCAGCGGGGTGACAAGTTGGTTTTGCCGCTGTCCGAGGTGAACCGCAACATGATCGATCAGGTCGGTGGAAAAATGGCCAACGTTGCGGAAATCCACAACAGTATAGACCTTCCTACTCCAGCCGGATTTGTCATTTCCGCGTTGGCTTATGACCATTTCATGGCTCATAACGATTTGCAGTCCGAGATTGATAGAAGAATTCAAGCAGCCGACAGAGAACGTCTTGATGATCTTTATCGAATGAGCGCAGACCTCCAGCATCTCATCATGTCCGCCGATGTCCCCTCCGACCTTGAAGACGCCATTTACAAGTCATACGAGGACATTGAAATGCAAATGGGAAAGGATGTCAGCGTATCACTAAGAAGCAGCGCTTTGGGCGAGGACTCATTAGGGGCTTCATTTGCAGGACAATTCAAGTCGCTTTTGAATGTAAGTCACGACAGCCTGATTGAATCCTACAAGGAGATAGTCGCCAGTAAATATGGGTTGGCCGGCATCACTTACAGATTGAATCGAGGTATTCCAGATGAGGATGTAGCCATGTGCGTCGGCTGCATGGCCATGGTGAACGCTGTTTCGGGCGGAGTAATGTATTCATGTAATCCCATGAATTTCAGGGACCGCTCGATCCTAATCAACTCTGTTTGGGGACTACCCAAAGCTGTAGTAGATGGTAGCGTCGATCCTGACGTCATGGTCTTGGAGAGAAACGAGCCTTTGAAAGTCTCTCATCGAGAAATCAAGAACAAGAGACTGGAGTTCGTCTGCTATCCTGAGGAGGGTGTTTGCCGGTCAGAGTTGACCGGTGACAGGAGTGATTCTCAATCCATAACGGACGAGGAAGCTGTGGCGCTGGCATCCATGGCAATAAAGCTGGATGAATACTATGGGGGACCTCAGGACATTGAATGGGCCATCGATGACCGGGCGCAGATATACATACTTCAATGCCGGCCCCTTCAGAGAATTGAGATCAAATCCGGCGCAGCCACGCGGGAGATTGCACGGCCCACTGACGATGTTACGCTGGCCAGCGGTGGGATAACCGCTTCCGCCGGAGTAGCATCAGGAAATGTTTTTATAGTAAGAAACGGAGCAGACAGACTAAAATTCCCTTCGGGCGCTGTTCTGGTGACTGCACAGTCTCTACCGCGCTGGGCTCCACTACTGAGTCATGCCTCGGCTGTAATTACCGAGACGGGCGGAGTCGCCGGACATTTGGCAAACGTGGCCCGAGAGTTCGGAACTCCCGCCATATTCGGCCTATCAGGAGCCACGAAAATCTTCTCGAACGGCCAGGAAGTCACTGTTGACGCCGACGGCATCACCGTGTACGCAGGCAGGGTGGATAGCCTTCTTGAAAACAGGACGCCCAGGAAAAATTTAATGGAAGGAGCCCCCATCTATGAGACGCTCAAAAGGGTGACCAGTCACATCATTCCGCTAAACCTCCTGGATCCGGACTCCACTGACTTCACTCCTCGAAAATGTCTCACTCTTCATGACATCACAAGATTCTCCCACGAAAAATCCGTGCATGAGATGTTTAATTTTGGAAAAGAACATCATTTTTCGGAGAGATCCAGCAAACAGTTGGTGTGTCATGTGCCCATGCAATGGTGGATCATCAATCTGGATGATGGTTTCAAGGAGGATGTTGACGGAAAATTCGTCAATCTGGACAACATTGTTTCCATTCCGATGCTCGCTCTGTGGGAGGGCATCATATCTGTGCCGTGGGAAGGTCCGCCACCGGTTGATACCGCCGGCTTCATGTCCGTATTGATTCAGGCTACCACCAATCCGGCGCTGGATCCTTCCATGAAGTCAGCTTACGCAGCCCGCAATTATTTCATGTTGTCACAAAATTTTTGCAGTTTGACTTCCAGGTTCGGTTTCCACTTCTCGACAGTTGAGGCCCTGGTAGGAGACAGGGCCGTGGAAAACTACATCAGTTTCTCATTTAAAGGCGGGGCGGCGGATTACCCCAGGCGCGTGCGAAGGGCTATGTTTGTAGGGGAAATTCTAGAAAAATATGACTTTAGAGTAGAAATCAAAAAGGATAGCTGCTTTGCGAGGTTAGAGGGCCTGGACAAAGTCGCCATGGAAGAAAAGCTTCGCATCCTGGGCTACATGATTATTCACACCAGGCAGTTGGACATGGTGATGTCGAATGAAGCGTCAGTGCAGCAACACAAGAAAAAAATCATAGGGGATATAGACTCAAAGGTTTTGAGCGCTATATCTCCCCTGCCCTGACTTCATGCTATGGCCTGATTTCAATAGTGGGGTAGAGCCCCCTGGATGGCCCCTCACGGTACGGCTGAACGATATTGAATGATATCGTTCGCCCCCATTGGGCATGCCCCGGATTAACATCTGACTCGAAGAAAGCCCCGTTGGCCTCCAGAATGTGTTGAATCCTGTTTCTGAAACCTTTCACAAATTTTTCGCCACTTCCCGAAAAATTTAACCGACCTTGTTCAAAAACCCCCTCAATCCTGCGGAATTCTTCAAGATCAATTGAATTGACTTTGAGATCATCAGAATTAGAGATAAAACCCCAAACCAGACTATTTGGAGGTATTTCCAGAGGAGACTCAACATCAATTATTGTGTGTGGCATGATGACACAACCATCACCTACCTTGAGTCTACCATTCTGTGAGCCTCGAAGAAATGAATTGAATCCGACAAAAACGTATTTACCCAAGTCTGCAGATATTATCTTTCCACCATGAGCTGTAACATCATATCCTTCAAGATTGGAATCTATGAGATAACAGTTTTCCTGAGCATTTGCTCCTTTACCCATGTATGTATTCTGCAAATAGGACCTCTGCGCTACAAGGACATTTTGTTCTATCCTGTTGTCTCCCTTCACAACAGCATAACGGGACAATGAAGCGCCGTTCGGAACCGGAATGACGGACTGGGAAGGCGCCCTTTCGAAGATTTCTATAAAATCTCCCTTCCGGCTTTCCACAAAGTCCATGAAGACACCTCTTGGAGCAGATCCAACCAAAGTTTCGATGTATTTTTCCAACACTGAAGGCTCATACTGATACCTGAACTCAAAATTGCCGGCGCTCCTGATCCAGATGGTCCCAGACTCCACCAGTTGGTGAGACAGTTCTCCTACCTGAACATAGGCATAACTGCCAACAACACTGTCATGCAGGGTTGTAAGGTCAACCGTGCTAAACGGTCCTAAAAAACTACCCTCCACTGGTGAGCCGTGAATGTTGGCATAATGTAACGATACGGCATTCTGTATGAGAAAGGTTTCCGGATTCTCAGGATCATGTGAATGGCTGTGAATCAGCGTTTTTACAAGAAAGCTGTCCTTTATCATGATACATTCATCTTCGTGAAGCCGGATGCGCAAACCATCCGACTGAAAAACATCACCCTTGTTTTTCAGTTCATCCCCTCTCACGTCAGTCTTGTAGACCACTGAATGATTTACAGAGCATTTACCCAGAAAATAGCTGCCTGCTATATTGCATTCCCTGAAGTTAAACCGCAGGGCATTCTGCGAGGTCAACCCATAAAACGCATAAAATCTCAGGAACTTGTCTCGATCTATGAGATCTCGTACGTAAGGCCCAACATCAAATGACGGCTCGCGTAAATTGATGTTTACTCGATCTATTATCCTGTTTATCAACTCATCCAGTTTGGTCATGTATCTGCTGCTCCAAGGTTTTGTTCAAAAAAATGAAGTTTGATTCCAAACAAACAGAACGGATGGATTAGAAGGGAGAGAGACCGTGATGAAAAAGATCACTACTACGTGAATATTCCAGATGTAAAAAACGAAATCAACAAAAATCTGCATTTTTCGTTTTATTTTGTTCCATATTGTTTTATTGCGACCTC
This sequence comes from uncultured Syntrophaceae bacterium, assembly GCA_964628605.1. GTDB lineage: Bacteria > Desulfobacterota > Desulfomonilia > Desulfomonilales > Desulfomonilaceae > CAITZA01. Next base: position 2,311 of record CAZVOU010000154.1, on the reverse strand, counting down.
ACAAGGGTGGCAGCTATTCAGTGACTTCTCTGTCTGTTGATTTCCTTGAATAAAATATCATCTGTTGATAGACTCTATTTTATGCCTATAAAACGCTATCGGATTCATAAACCAGTATAGAAAAAACATTTGTCGGGGGGCGAACGATGTTGGCTCAGGTTAACGCTGGAGCGTTGGTCGGAATAGACGCATTTTTTATTAGGGTCGAAATTGACGTTCAGGTCGGTTTGCCTGCCATCGTGATGGTCGGGCTTCCGGACAGCGCCGTAAAAGAGAGCGCAGCACGTGTAAAATCAGCCATATCAAACGCTGGATACCCTTTTCCTGCACGCAGAATAACCGTTAATTTAGCTCCAGCCGGATTACGCAAAGAAGGGTCCGGCTTTGACTTGCCGATTGCAGTGGGAATCCTGGCAGGTCTCAATTTAATGCCGCAAGATAATTTGGAGCATTACTTGATAGTCGGAGAGTTGTCTCTGGATGGTGGGGTCAAAGCTGTAAGAGGCGTATTATCATTCGCCATCGCTGCAAAAAAAATGAAACTGCGGGGAGTGATTGTGCCGCAGGCAAACGCTGTGGAAGCGGCTATTGTGGAAGGTGTTGAGGTCATCGGGGTGAGTTCACTGCTTGAGACCACGGGCTTTCTGAGTGGGCAGTTGGAAATCGCCCCATCCACAGTCCCTGAAGAGCAGATTCTAGATTCCAATCAGCTTTACTCGGTGGATTTTTCGGAAATCAAGGGGCAGGACTACGCCAAACGCGCAATCGAGGTTGCAGCCTCAGGGGGACACAACGTGTTGATGATAGGTCCTCCCGGATCCGGTAAGACAATGATCTCACAGCGTATTCCCACTATTTTACCGGAACCGGTCTTTGAAGAGGCTCTGGAGACCACCAGGATATACTCGGCTGCCGGACTATTGGGTGGCAACGGCGCCATGATGATGCGACGTCCTTTCAGATCTCCACACCACACTGTCTCAGACGCCGGTCTCATTGGCGGTGGAATGGCGCCACGTCCCGGTGAAGTTTCTCTAGCTCATAACGGCGTTCTTTTTCTGGACGAGATGCCAGAATTTCGAAAAAATGTCCTGGAGGTTCTCAGGCAACCGCTGGAGGACGGAGATGTCACTATTTCCAGAGCCCAGATATCAGTAACATTTCCGGCGCGTTTCATGCTCATCGCAGCCATGAATCCATGCCCTTGCGGATACCGCGGTGACGCCAAACACTCCTGCCAATGCTCACAGCAATCGGTACAAAGATACTGGGGCAAAATTTCAGGCCCGTTACTGGATAGAATCGACATTCACATAGAAGTGCCGGCAGTTGAGTGGAAAGAATTGACTGAAGTCGCAGATGGAGAGAGTTCCATGAAAATTCGCGAAAGGGTCAACAACGCCAGGAAGATACAACTGAAACGATTCTCCAGGACTTCAATCTTCTGCAATGCCCAGATGAGAGCCGGACTGATCAAGAAACATTGCGATCTGGACGCCTCGTCGCTGAAACATCTTGAAAAGGCGGTGGACATGCTTGGATTGTCCGCCAGAGCTTATCACCGCGTGTTGAAAATCGCCAGGACTATCGCAGACCTGGACAGCTCCGATCGGATAGAGAACCATCACGTGTCGGAAGCGATTCAGTATAGAACTCTGGACCGGAGATATGGCTGACTTTCGCCGTAAACCGGCTTAGCAAAAATGGCCTTAAAAATATTTTAACGGGGCGAGTGATTGATGCCGCAGGAAACCACCAACCACAGCATTATTATTAGAGTGGACGGTCACCTGAACAGTTCAATATCCTGTTCAGTTATGTTTTTTTTGTCCCGGATATAATTAACAAGCAAATCTCTAATTATTAATCCTGAATTCAACTGGTTTTGGCCTTTTTCTTTGAAGATCGAATATCCGTCTCCACCAATGGACAAAAACTCGCTCACCGCTAATGAATACAGTTTGGATGGATCAAACTTCTCTCCTCGTATTTTCTGAATCTCAGTTTTACCATCGGTTACCGAATATTCTATGCCATAGTGCTGAAGTTTGCCTCCACTGCCTTGGGGCAAGTCTCTGCTGTTCTGAAGCAAAGACTTGATGTCCTCACCAGAAAAATTCATTTTCACTATTGCGTCATCAAATGGCAAAGCGCCGTATACATCATTGATCGTGATAACCCCCTGTTTTAAGCCTCCTCTGACTGCTCCCCCGTTTATGAGGGCAACATCAGCTCCTACACTTTTTGCCATGATACCGGCTATGAGCCTGCATAGATCATTGGGGTCGTCAGAACGAACCATACTTCTTGA
>CAZVOU010000153.1:0-18899 GCA_964628605.1 uncultured Syntrophaceae bacterium | reverse complement strand
TTATCCCAGCATAGTAGTCCACGAATCTGACACCCGAACGGATTGGAATGACAATGAAATCAATTTTTAGCGCAAGGTGTCAGAACCAACAAATTCTGGCCAAACAGGAGACATGATGAAAAAGAATGTGCCGGCTTCCATCTTCCTTTTCTCTTTCATTTCATTGACAATTCTAATGTGTTTCCAGTTTTCTGACAGGGCGTTTGCCTTCAAGGAGGCCCCCATGCTGGCCGAGTTGGTAAAAGCCGGAAAGCTGCCGCCTGTGGATCAAAGGATTCCTTCTGAACCCGTTGTTATAAAACCGACTGAAACAATCGGACAATACGGTGGGACTTGGCGGAGAGCTTACACCGGTTTGTCGGACCTGTCCGCCATCAGAAAAGCGCTTTATGACCCTTTGGTCAGATGGACGCCTGATTTCAAGGTAGCGCCTAATCTGTGCCAACGTTGGGAAATTTCTGAAGACGCGAGGAAGTATACTTTCAGGTTAGTCAAGGGAATACGTTGGTCGGATGGAGTTCCGTTTACCGCCGACGACATCATCTTTGCGCTGGCTGATGTGGCTTTCAACAAGGATTTGAACCCTTCTCCCGCCGGTTGGCTGGCCCCTTCAGGACTCACTCCCAAGGTTTGTAAAATTGATGACTATACTTTCAGCGTTGAGTTTGAAAAACCCTATGGATTATTTCTGGAAAACCTGGCATGTCCCCACGGGATGGCGTTGGTGACCAAGCCAAAGCACTATTTGGCCAGGTTTCACGCAAAGTACGCTAAACCGGAAGAGCTTGAATTACTATTGAAGGACAAAAAAGCCTCATCGTGGACTAAACTGTTTTCAGAGATGTCAAGCCTTCAACAGTCGTTATTCGTGACGACCGACATGCCGTCTTTACTCGCATGGATCACCACCAATCCCGCCCCAGGAAAACTTTTCGTCCTCGAAAGGAATCCGTATTACTGGAAGGTAGATACCGCGGGGAACCAGTTGCCCTACATTGACAAAATTACTTCAGCCATTCAGGCAGAGGCCAGCATGATTTTATTGAAGGCGGTCGCTGGTGAAATTGATTTTCAGGCTCAACATCTTGGCGGGATGACGAACTCGGTCATGCTGTTGGCTCAACAATCCGTTGGAAAATACCGGTTGGTTCCAAAACAGTCAACTGCCTCCGTAGGCCTCTTGCTGGCGCCCAATTTGAACCACCCTGACCCGATCAACAAACAGATATTTTCTGATAAACGCTTCAGAATTGCGCTCTCTCATGCCGTCAACAGAAATGAGATCAACAACATAGTATTCAGAGGCAAAGCAACGCCAAGGCAAGCGGCGCCTCTCAGAGAATCTGGTTTTTACGATGAGGCTTACGAGTCGGCGTATTTGAAATATGATCCGAAACTGGCAGAAAAAATGTTGGATGAGATGGGACTGGTCGTGGGACCGGAGGGTTTTCGCATGCGACCCGACGGTCGACCTCTTCAGGTTTGCCTGGACGTCATGTCTTCAATCCAGACTTGGGTAGACACAGCGGAAATTATAGCTTCAGACATGAAGAAGATTAAAATTGACACTGCTATAAAGTCTGAGACCAGAGAACTTTTCAGGCAGAGGACTCAATCGGCCGCGCATGACATAGCGCTTTGGCCTGGAGACGGTGGTCTGGAGTGTCTGCTGGAACCCAGATGGTTTTTCCCATTCAGCACGGAAAGTCTCAATGCCCCCTTGTATGGACAATGGTATCAAACTCGGGGAAAACAGGGTGAACAACCTCCTGAAATCATTAAAACCCAAATGGATATTTTTGATGAAATTATAAGTTCCCCTTCAGATGACCAGAAAAAGAAACTTTTTTCAAAAATAATAAGGGCTAATCACGAAAACCTTTGGGTAATAGGTTTGATTTACCAACCGGCGGACTACTACGTGGTTGCGAACAACATGAGGAATGTGCCGGAAAAAGATTACCAGAGCTGGATTTACCCAAACCCGGGCCCAATAAATCCTGAACAGTTTTTCTTTCAAACATCTAAATGATCATTTGCTCAAGACCAGACGGAATGTTTTTCCAAATCTGGTCACGATCTGTCATTTGTCTCGACACGCATTACTATACGTTTGTTTGATCAGAAAAAGTTCATTTGTTCGCCTTATTGAAGTTCTGCCTCACTACAGAACTGAGCTAAGGAGTATTTGTAATTTTTCTTTGATCAAAAAAATGTTTTATTGTGTCATTGACAAATAGTTCCACTATGCATTATGCTCGAAAAGTAGGCTTAATCAAGTCATCATAATATTCATGTCAGTGAACTAATAACCAATTTCAAATATTTACCACTCTAGTTGACGCTCGGTAGAACTACTATTTTCGAACTTAACTTCATAGCGATATTACAGGCAAGATAGACTTAAACTTTTTTTCAACCCATTTGCCTAAATTTTGACAGTATATTTCGATTACGAAATCGCATAACGGCTGGCCAGCCTATGGTTAAACGTTTTATAGCGCCTTTAGTCTGTCAATAGAAAGGAGCGGTCGCATGAAGCCTGGTTTAAGAAGCTTTTCGTTAACCTTGTTTACTGTTCTATTCACATTGATTGGATCGTCTTTTAGTTGGGCTGACAAACCAATCATTCTCGGGGCCCCGTTATCTACTGCCTTCCTGTATGGTTGGGCAGCTGAGAAGGGGATTAAGCTGGCTGTCGATGAGATAAATGCCGAAGGTGGAGTTAAAGTAGGCAACGAGAAGAGAAAATTCTCAGTAGAAGTCATTGACACTCGTGACCTCGAACCGGGGGTTCCTGTTAGCGAAGCGTTGCTGGCTCTTGAAAAGCTCATTTTGGAAAAGAAGGCCGACTTCATAGTCGGTGGCCCGGTCAGATCCGAGGCCGCGCTGGCTGCCATGCCACTCCTGGTCAAGAATAAAAAAGTTTCAATCCTTACCACGGGCTCTTTGACCCCAAAGTACCATGCAACCGTAGCTGAAAATCCTGACAAATTTAAATACTGCTTCAGGATTTCCGGTGAAGCCAAATGGATGGTTACTGGTGACCTGGTTCCTTGCCTGGAAGACATCGGAAAAAAATTCAATCTCAACAAACTGATAATTATGGTTCAGGATGTCGCCCACGCCAGAGCGGGCGGTGAGCTGTTGGCCAAGATCATGGGAGAAAAGGGATGGCAGGTTCTGGGACAGCCCCTGGTTTTCCCAACAGGAGCTACCGATTTCTCCATGGGTCTTTTGGACGCCAAAAAGAAGGGCGCTCAGGTCATCATAATATGGATGGACATGCCGGAATCGGCCATACTCCTGAAACAGTGGCACGACATGAAAGTGCCGGCCCTGCCCTTTGGGGTAATCATAGCAGCGGCCGAACAGCCTGGATTCTGGCAGGCCACCGACGGAAAAGGTGAATACTGTTTGGCTAATGTTGTCAATGCCGGCAATGTGCCCAGTGAAGCCACTCCTTGGACCATGAAATTCGTTGACGCTTATAAAAAGAAATACGGTTTGGAACCAGAAGGCTACGGAGCCTCCTCGAGTTACATGGCAGTATATGCGTTGAAGGACGCAATCGAAAGAGCTGGATCCGTCGATTCCGACAAGGTTGCGGACGCTTTGAGAAAAATTGATCTTATGGGCGTTTATGGACGAGTCCGTTTCGACCCGAAATCCAACCAGATAATTCCTAGTGTTGACCCTGCTGAAGGCGCTGTTGGAACCGTCTTCCAATGGCAGGCGGGTAAACGCATAGTCGTTTTTCCTCCAAAGATTGCGACAGGCGAGATAATGCTGCCGCCATGGATGAAGTAGATTTTGTCAGGCAGTTTCACCTGTTGACTCAGTTATAAACTTTAAACCCCGAGTGATGGTCAGGTCAATTCAGGTTTCAGCATGAAGAAGACCGACCTCACTCGTTTGGTTAAACAGGTCTGAGCCATAAGGAAGGCCGGTTAGTAATTACATATTCCGGCCGTAAATGTCGTTCTTTCACTCAATCTTTTCCGAAGGCTTTTCTATGGAAATATTGATCTATGGTGTCATAAATAGTGTTACCCTGGTCTTGATGGCTCTTGGCTTTACCTTGGTTTACGGAGTTAGCCGTCTGCCCAATTTTGCCCACGGCGCACTATACGTGGTGGCGGGTTATTTGACGTGGATTTTTCTGAACCGCTTGGGCCTGCCATACAGCTTGTCGATTCTAGCGTCTCTGGTCGTGACGGGACTCATAGGGGCCGCCATGTACCACTTCGTCCTCAGGCGTGTTCGAGGGATGCCGATTTCAGAAATCATTGCCAGTTACGCCATTGGCCTAGCCATCCTGGAGGGTCTCAGGTGGGGTGGTCTCAAAGGCTCCACATTTACGTTACCTCCTTTCATTGAAGGAAGTTTCGAAATTATGGGAGTCTCTGTAGATATCCAGCGGGTGCTGGTCGTCCTGATCGGAGTGGTAATGATGGCGGGGCTTTGGCTATTTGTAACCAGGACAAGACTCGGACTGGCTTTAAAAGGCATGGCTCAGGACGAAAGGGCTGCTCTGACCCTCGGGATCGACTCTGACCGAATGGCAGTGGTGGCGATGGCATTGGGGTCCGGATTGGCAGGAGTGGCGGCGGTAACCCTGTTTCCTCTCGGAAACATAGTCGTCGAGGCTGGTTACAATGTGCTCATAATGGCTGTTGCGGTGTGTATTGTTGGGGGTTTGGGGAGTTGGACGGGAGTCGTCCTTGCGGCTTTCCTGATAGGTTTTGCCCAGATACTCACCGTTGTCTATCTGGGGGCTCATTTTCAGGTAGTCGTCGCCTTGCTTTCAATAATTGTCACTTTGGTGCTGCGGCCTAGTGGTCTTTTCGGTCGTCAGAAAGAACTTGAAGAAAGGGTTTAAAGATGGCCGTAGAACAACAGGATCGTCGTAAGGAGAGACTGGATCGGGGCATCAAGGTCAGGTCCGACGGTGTTTACGCTATCTCTTCCTGGCTCGAAATGAGTTATCTGGTTGCGCCTCGCCTGCTATTCATCGTGGGCTTGCTGGTGGCGCCGATTTTTTTGTTGCCACTTCCCTACTGGCAAAAAGTCCTTTCAATCATATGTATATACAGCCTGCTTGCCATCAGTTTCGATTTCCTGGCCAACTACGTTGGCCTGGTTTCGCTTGGCGGAGGCTTTTATATCGGTGTCGGAGCCTATGTTGCAGCTCTGCTCAACATGAAATGGGGTATGCCCATTTTTGTGACCATTCCGGCTGCCACATTGTTTGGAGCCGCCATCTGCACGGTGGTTTTTTTGCCTTGTCTCCCTCTTCGCGGAGTTTATTTCGCGATAGTAAGTTTGATGTTCCCGCTTTTGGCCGCTCGAATTATTGAAGCGCTCGACATTTTTGGTGGCACCGACGGTATCGTCGGAGTGGACGGCTTCTCAAGCGTATGGATGGAACAGTATGTTCTCATACTAGCGGTTTTGGCGGCAGTCTTTGTGTTGCGTAGAATGATTACCGAGGACGTCGGACTAGTGTTTTCAGGCGTAAAAGATAACGATCAGGCCGTTAAAGCGTCAGGAATCAACATAACCAGGTACAAGGCGCTCGGTATTTTCATTGCATCATCACTTGGCTGTTTTGGAGGCGCGGTGCTGTCACATATATACATGTGGGCAGGGATATCTCAGTTTGCTCTCGATTTTTCGATCATACCTATTGCCGCCACGGTCATAGGCGGTGGAGGAACCTTGATAGGCCCAGTAATAGGCTGCCTCATTCTGGTCCCTGTCTCTGAACTATTGCGCGATTTTGGCACCCTACGCATTGCTGTATATGCAATCATATTGACATTGTTCATAGTTTACAAAAGTGAAGGGATCATGGTCTTCGCCTCCAGAAAATATGAACAGTTCGAGCGTTGGGTTTCCATTTAGCTTTCGGAACCCTGACAATTGTCAATACCATATTTTGTAGAGCCCACTCCCCCATCCATGGGGTATTCATGATTTTTTGCAGGAAATATCTACGATGAGTGATGAACCTATTTTGGTTGTGGACAACGTCAGTAAGACTTTTGGAGGCGTCGCAGCGCTTTCCATGGTAAGCCTTCAGGTAAATCGCGGGGATATAGTAGGGATCATAGGTCCCAATGGTTCCGGAAAAACCACACTTGTCAATTCTATATCGGGTTTCGTCAAACCCGACCGCGGTAGGGTGATTTTTAAAGGTCAGGACGTCACCGGCTGGGATCCCCATAGAATTGCCGACGTAGGCCTCACCAGAACTTTCCAGGTGATGCGGCCGTATTATTCCCTTCCAGCCTACAAGAATCTTATTGTTCCGCTTTTTTCGCCTCGAGCCAAGCGCACAGGCGGGTGGAGAGGCGGGGGCAAGATGGGTAGCCGGGACACTGTGGCGCTTGATATCCTTGAAGAGATAGGATTCGAAAGGGATTCTTATGTCCCTTACAAAATGGCTTCATCTCTTCCAACGGGGTATTTGAAAAGGCTTGAGTTGGCGAGGTGCCTGGCGCTTCGACCCGAGCTTATCATCTGCGATGAGGTCTTTTCAGGTTTAAGCATGAGTGAAATGGCCAGTATGCTGCCTCTGATAGAAAAACTACAGATGGAGGGCATCTCACTGATGATGGTGGAACACCGACTCCGTGAATTGTTCAGACTGTCCAATCATGTCGTAGTGCTCAACTTTGGCTGCAAAATTGCGGAAGGAGTTTCCGGCGATGTGATGGAACTCAAAGAGGTCAAAGAGGCCTACTTCGGGTCTGAGGAGGAGGTGCTCGATTATGTTTGAAGCCAAAGGTTTAATGGTTTTTTACGAAAACATGCTGGCCTTGAACAACGTCAGTTTGTCCTGCGGGACTAACCAGATCATTGGAGTGTTTGGAGCCAATAGCGCTGGTAAATCGACATTGATGTACACTTTGTCCGGAATCATGCTGGACATCCGGAAAAAAGAGGAAATGGCCGGGGGCGAGCGCATTACGGTCCGTGGGGACATTTTGTACAATGGCTCTAGCATCATGGGAATGGCTCCGGCGCTTAGAGCAAAAAACGGCATCGTTTTGTGTCCGGAGAGAAGACGCATATTCCCGGAAAGCACAGTCCTGGAGAACCTCCGGATTGGGGGTTATCTAGCCACCTCTGACCAGGCTAGGGATACTCTTGACTACGTGTTCTCAATTTTTCCCGCTCTTAAGCGGCTGACCAACAGACTTGGAGGATTTTTGAGTGGAGGAGAACAACAGATGCTGGCAATCGGCAGGTCTTTGATGGCTCAGCCCAAACTACTCCTTCTTGACGAGCCCCTCTTGGGACTTAGCCCGGTCATTCAGTACCTGTTGGCAAAATCGATTAAAAAAATCAGGGATGAACGCGGAGCATCCATCATAGTCTCAGAACAATATGCCAGGCCAATCATGCCGATAATAGATTATGGATACATCCTTGAAAATGGAGCTGCAGTTGTGGAAGGCACAAACACAGAATTGATGAACAATCCGGATGTTAAGTCCGCCTATTTTGGATCATAAACTGGAGGCGGACAATGCCCAAGGAACTAACATTTACCAGGTTTGAAGCTTCATGCAAGGAATACCCGGACAACACGGCCGTCATATTTCTTGGTGAAAAATTCTCCTACAAAAAATTACACGACATGGTTGACAGGTTTGCTACCGGCTTGGTAGAGCTTGGTTTCAAAAAAGGGGACAGAATAATCCTCTATCTGTCAAATTGCGTCCAATACGTCATCGCCTTTCTTGCGGCCCAAAAACTAGGGCTCGTGGTGGTGCTGGTTTCTCCCATTTACACGTCACACGAGCTTGAATATATGGTGAAAGACTCAGGCGCTCGGGCCATTGTCTGTCATGACACAAACTACGGATATGTTCGTGAGGTCATTGGAAAAACTTCGCTTGAAAAAATTATTTTCACTAACCTCATAGATCTTGTGTCACCTACCAAAAGGCTGATTGCTTACCTGTTTGACAAAACCCCACACGGCACGGTGAAAGGTGGGGATGAGACTATAGCTTTCAAAAAATTGCTCAGAAGTCCGGCGACTCCACCAGAGGTCGATATAGATCCTGTAAAGGATCTTTCATACATTCTTTATACAGGTGGCACCACCGGCTTCCCTAAAGGAGTTCCAGGCAATCACTGGGGTCACACCTCTTACGTGAACAACATCACTGACTGGCTGACCATCGGACATCTCCAACCGGGAAAAGACGTCTACATAGCAATAAATCCTCTTTTTCACATCATGGCCCTGGGATTATTCATGGCAATTGGACTGAATGTCGGAGCGACCACAGTGCTGATGCCAGTGCCACAGGTTGACGCCATTCTAATGGAGATCGAAAGACGTAAAGTCCGATGGATGCTTGGCGTGCCGGCCCTGTACCGTATGATCCTTGAGAATGATCGGCAGGACACCTACGACATTAGTTCTCTTAGATACTGCTTTTGTGGTGGAGATGTGTTGCCGCGCGAAGTCCTACAGAGGTGGAAAGAACGCGCCAATATACCCATTTACCAGGTTTACGGCTCTACAGAGGCTGGACACGTCTCTTATTCCACTCTCGGCGCCGGAGACCCGGCTCCAATGTCAATTGGAAAACCACTGCCTTCAAGGAAGGTGCTCATCGTAGATTCAGAAACCCTGCAGGAAGTTCCGGTGGGTGAGGTCGGGGAATTGCTCGTCACATCCGAACAATCAATGAAAGAATACCTCAACAAGCCGGAAGAAACGGCGGGTTCTTTTGTCAAGGTTGGGACCGACACGTATTACAGAACCAGTGACTTTGTCAGAGGAACTGAACACGGCGAAATTTTTTACGTTGAGAGATCGGCTGACATACTCAAGCACAAAGGCTACCGTGTGTCGGCATCCGAAGTTGAGGCTGTGCTCCAGGACCATCCCGTGGTAGTCGGCGCTTGCGTAATTGGTGTGCCTGACCCAAAAGTTGGCGAGAGAATCAAGGCTATCGTAGTCCTTAAGGATGACGCCAAGGGTGTGGGGGCCGCTGAACTTATCAACTGGTGCTCATCGCAACTTGCATCATACAAGGTCCCGTCATATATAGAGTTTAGGGACATGCTCCCTAAATCAAAGGTTGGAAAACTACTTAGAAGAGAGATCAGAGAGGAAGAAAAACGAAGGGCGCACAAGGATAAGAAGTAATTCCTCCAATCCGTGGAAAATTGAACCGCTGGATCAGCAACAGGACTTTTAAAGGATCCATATTCATGGTCATGCTGATCCAGTAATTCAAGCACAGGTAAGTGTTCAACAAATCGCCTGGGATTAATTTTTCGTCTCGAGGGGCAAACTTCATTTTACCTAGTTGGGGGTTTTTCATTCATACGCTTATACCGAACCGACTATGATGGCCTTCCCGGTAGAGTTTCCGCCTGAGTTTCAATCATCCAGCATAATTTTAGAATAGACCCTCCGGAATTTTTCAGAATAATGCTAAACTCAAGAAGATTGAGGACCGTGGATTCATATTTTATCTCTGTTGAGAAATCTTTGATACCTGGTCAACATGATTTTTCTCAAAACGGGATAGGCAGCAAAAATTGATGGGCGTAAGAATACTAGACAGGTATATATTCAGAGAGATATCTATCTCTTCCATGTTTTCATTTGCCGTATTTCTGGGCGCAGGGCTTATTGCCGGATTTCTTCCTTTACTTCAGAAGGGCCTGGAATCTGGAGCCGAGTTGACGATTATCCTGTTTCAGGTTCTGGTTCATGCTCTTCCAGGGGCCTTGGTCACCGTAGCGCCGCTTTCAATCACTGCAGGCATCCTTTTGGGACTGGGGCGGCTGGCGGCTGATAACGAGATTTCAGCTATTAAAGCGGCCGGCGTGTCAGTTCTGAGATTGGCCCCACCTGCTCTGCTGATAGGTCTAATAGGTTTTACCATCAGCCTGGTATGTACACTGTGGCTTATACCTCAGGGGATATCCCAGGGAAAACGTTTAATGCAGGACGCCTTGACGAAAAGAGTCGATGCCGGAATTGAAGAAGGAGTCTTTTTTGATAAACTTAAGAACCTAATCTTGTATGTTGAGAAGATCGATTCATCCACTGGCGTCATGAGTAAAATATATTTGAGGGAAACCTCAGATCCCAAAGAGACCAACATTGTGATGGCCAAGAAAGGTAAAGTGTCTCCCGACCCAGAGGGTAAGGCTTTCATACTTGATTTGAGGGACGGGATAATATTGCGTGAGGATCAGCTTGGAGACTCCACAGGAGCGCTGGCCTTTGAAACATACGTGTTCAGGTTTCCTCTTGATAAGAACCTTTCTGAGCCTGTCCCTCAGTCCTTTGAAGAGATTTCCATCAGGGAGATCAGGCAGAGAATTGCGACCATGCAGGATGTTCAGAATACCGATGACAAAAATCTCATGGCATATTATGCCCGTGCTCGAAACCATGCAGGATTACTTATAACTCAACGATTTACTCATCCACTGGCTTGCGTGGCTTTGGCCTTCATCGCGTTTCCGATAGGAGTTCTGAATCTTGGTAGGAGTAGATTGAACAATGTGTCAGTAGGGCTTGGCGCCATTTTTGTTTATTACGCCTTAACTCTGATGACCGAACGGATTGTTCGCTCCGGACTGGCCCCGGCTGAATTTGTGTTGCCCCTGCCTGCGCTTGTTTTCATGTTCTTTGGAACCTATTTCACTTTGCTGGTGAGAAATGAGAGAAATCCACGATTGTTCGTTTGGGTTCAGAATTTGTTCAGAAAAATCAAGAGATAAAAAAAGGTGAACACCCATGTCCTTTCTCCTTTCTGAACCATCCTTTTTCAGCGATTTACCAATCGAGGAAAACCGATGACGGGTTCAAATAAAAAAAAGCCTATAAAAATATTATGGATTGATGATGACGAGAATGTCCTGGATTTTTGTTGCAGAACGCTGCGGGCGCATGGGGCGGAAGTCCATTCGGCAGAGTCCGGGATGGAAGGACTACAAATCTTGATGGACAACGACATGGATGTAGTCGTGAGCGATCTGGAAATGGTAGGTTTAGACGGTCTGGAAGTAGCTACAAAAGTAAATGAAATGTTTTCTGAAAGCCCAAGAAAAAAGCCCGCATTTGTAATACTGACAGCGTGGGTGAGAGACATGTCTTCCGAAGACATAGCGGAAGGTTGCTTTGTTGACGCCATTTTGGAGAAACCCATAGAAATGAGACAGTTGTTGAAAACGATTGACGGCATCATGGCTGCAAGAAACTCCTGATACAACAGGAAGATATTGAATGCCAACGAGGCTTCTTTTAGGCGCGCGCAAACCCCGACCCAAACTCTGTTGATTCTGACGCCTTCACCGGTTTTTTATGATGGGGACTATCTCATGCATCTTCAGACACATGAAGACGATAACTCCGACACTGATAGCTATGGCCGCCGGTGGATATTCTGAGAATCGGATTGAGTAGACCAAAAGACCGAAAAGACTTATGCCGCACTGGGCAAAAAAAAGACATTTGAATAGAACGTTTCCAAAATCAGGAACAGGTGGCGTCAGCGCTTTTATTTTTGGCCATATCGTGAATGTCACCACGTGAAATACCACGACAGCGCATATGCATCCCCATAATACATCGGATGGGAAATGGGCGCCTACAAAGATCCTTGAAAATCCGATCAGGGAAGCCACCAACAATACCAGTCCCTTGAAGAGATTACCTTGAGCATAGCCGGCAATGGCCAAACATGCGGAGAAACCTGCAGCCGTATGTCCGGAAGGAAAACTCCCCCAGCGCAGAACAGGTCCTGTAATGTGTACAACCTGTAATAATTCGAGTGGCCTGGCTGAAGGCACAGCATACTTTATCAGGTTGACGGTAATTGAGGATATCAGAAACACGGTCAATCCCAATGCGGTGATTCTCGGATTGATAAGCAGAAAACAACCCAGGATCATGCAGATAAGTAATCCGTCGCCTAACGTCGTGAAAGATAGCCAGAATATATCCGTCAGTGGCCAATGAATGCCATTCAGTAGCTGAAATAATTTCTTATCGAAAAAATGCACCGGTATCGATAACAACAAAAGAATTATGATGGCCCATAGCGAGGGATTTTCATGATTCCATAGTTGAGAGTAGTTTTGTTTCATGAGCACCGTTTTCTGAGATGGAACTTCAGATGAGCTTTTTCTACCATTGTCCGCAGACTCCAGAACCGGCGTGTCCAATGCGGAAATACGTCGCTGCCGCCCCAGCACAGCCCAAACTTGACCTACCCGGTCCCAGGATCGAGAAAAAGCGCCTTGCTTGCTGATGCGTCATTATCAGACCAAACAGGCGCTCAATAGCAAATCTATTTAAGACTTTCTTGACTCCCATTCCGTTACAAACGCTTCTTGAATCTAGCTATTTCAGTGCGTCAAGAAATTTGTGAAGATCGGATTCGTCACTTAAATGAACCCTGATGACTCTTCTCCCCTTGTTTTTCAGAGCCTGGAAATCGCCTATGGACTGAGCCTGTTTCAGGACGCCAAAGGTATACGATTCTCCTGGAACCTGGATATCTTCACTTTCATCAGTTGTTATGACGATGAATAAACCCGTGTCCGGGCCACCTTTATGTATCTGACCGGTGGAGTGCAAATAACGTGGACCGAATCCTAGAGTGGTAGCTACCTTGAATCGCTGTTGAATGATGGACCTTGCTTCATGTAGACATTTGCAGGCCGTTTCGGAAGGATGAATAAAGGCATTGAACGAGACGTAATCATTTGATCGCGCTTTTTCCAGGAAAGCGCCGATTTCTCCAGGGAAGGAGACATCCTGAGGATCGAGTTTTTCGGTATCGGGTATTTTCCCGTCTTTGATGTAGGCTGCCAGCAATTTTCCCGTGATGTCCTTCGATTCCTGAACATTGGGCTGGTCGAAGGGATTGATTCCGAGAATTACCCCTGCAGCGGAAGTGGCAAACTCGTATCGAAACATTTCCCGTCCCAGGTCATAGTCGCAATGGAGTCGAAGAGTCACCACCGGATGCCCGGATCTTTCCAGGTCACTCACAGCTCTGTCAAAAGTAGGGTCTCCATCCAATCTCATGTAAACAAACAAACGATCGTCTCCATAGGAGTCCGGGCCGCCTACCGGCTCAAGGTCCACCGGAATGATCCCTTTACCCTCTTTTCCGGTGCTTTCCGCTATCAATTGCTCCAACCAGCAACCGAAAGTTGAAATCCCTGGTGATAATATCAAGGTCAGTTTGTCTCTTCCCAGTCGGGAAGCTTCCCCCATTATGACTCCAAGCCATGCGCCGGGGCTTTCTAATGAAGGAGTTTGGGGCCCAGAGGCCTCAACGGCCTGAAATGCTCTGGTGAGAAAAAAGTCCAGGTCCATTCCTAGAAGACCTGCCGGAACAAGACCAAAATAAGATAGTGCGCTGAAACGGCCACCTATGTCTGGTGGATTGAGGAATATTTTTCTGAAGCCATTCGCCGAGGCTAGCTTCCCCAAATTTGTGCCGGGATCGGTAATCGCAATGAAATTCGCCCCAAATCCATCACCCAGAATGTCCACCATCTTCTGCTTGAAATACTTGAACAGGGACATCACCTCAATGGTCCCACCCGATTTACTACTGATGATGAAAAGTGTCCTGGACAGGTCTACACTTCTCTCAATCTCCAGTATTGAACCAGGAACCGTAGTGTCGGCCACTTTCAATTCTATGAAACCATCGGTTACTCCAAATGTTTTTACAAAAACTTCCGGAGCCAGACTGCTGCCACCCATGCCAATGAGAATCGCCGTCTTGAACCCAGCCTCCTTCAATTCTTCAGTAAACTGTCTCAGTTTAGCGGTTTCACCCGACATGGTTTCCACAACTCTCAACCAACCCAGTCTCTGCGATATTTCCTTTTGGCCTGTTTCATCCTCTGTCCAGATCTCAGGTTCGCAGTTCCAGATTCGCTTTGGGATGCTGTTTTTATCAAACATTTCAAGCGAACTATCCACAGCCCCCTGCAAGGCGCCTAATGATGCCGACCTGTGGCCCCAGCCTCGGAGAAGGCGCAATCGCTTCCTGGAAACTTCGTTGATGAGAATTTCATAAGAGTCGGAAAAAGCCCTTATACCATCTTCCAGCAGACGCACCGTTATTTCATCCATGTTCAGGTGTAGCGCTTCAAGCCTTTCCAGAACTGCATGGGCCTCTTCCAGAGACATTTGGCTCTTTTTCTCCAATGAGCCGTGATCCCTATATGCCTTTAGAGTAACCAGAGGCAATGTGTTTATCGTCTGTGGCCACAGCAGACCATCAACATAGTAGGTGTCCGGATACGACGGATTCTTGACACTGGTGCTGGCCCAGAGCAGCTTTTGAACGCGCATCCCCCTGTCCATCAGGGATTGAATCTTTTCACTTTTCAGGCTTTGCTCAAAATGAGCATAGGCCAGACGAGCATTGGCGATTGCAGCTTTACCGAAAAGATCCGCCAACGCCGCCCGGGCTGCAGGCGCACTACTCTCCTTTAGACGCTCATCTACCACAGTGTCGATCCTGCTCACAAAGTATGACGCCACAGACATCACTTTGGATGGATCACCGCCCCGTTCAACCAATTGTTCCACACCCTCAGCAAAGGCCCGCAACGCCTCCACATATTGGGACAGAGAGAAGATCAGGGTGAAATTTACGTTGATTCCTTCGGCTATAAGCGCTTTTCCTGCCTCTATACCCTCGGCCGTCGTCGGTATCTTCATAAGTATGTTGGGACGATCTACTAATTCGAACAAACGTTTGGCTTCACTTACGGTTGCTCTGGCATCGAATGAAAGTTTTGGAGCAACCTCCAGACTAACATATCCATCTTCACCTGCACTGGATTCATAAATGTCCCTAAGGGCTTCAGCGGCATCCCTTACATCAGAGATGACCAGATTTTCATAAAGCCCTACCGGTGTTTCTCCCTTATCCACCAGCGCATGGAGTTCATCGTCGTATATCTTGTCGTTACTCAAAGCTTTCTGAAGTATTGTAGGATTAGTTGTGACTCCGGTTACCCCGTCTTCTCTTATAAGCCGATCAAGCATACCGGATTTCAGCAACTCTCTTCCAAGATCATCCAGCCAGACAGATTGAGCGACAGTCTTCAAGTTTATTAAATGACCAGACATTTAAACCTCCTCAATGTCCATGAAGAAAAAATTCAGCGTCAAGTCCACACTAAATTGCACCATGCGCATATCCACCTAAAAACTTTTCATCATTCAGAAACTACTTTTACCCATGCGTGTCGTACAACCAGTGTCAAATGGTTTTAGCCGAACAATACGCTTGACATAAAGCTGTTCGGACGATATCAATTCAAGGTAGGATATTAAAGAAAGTGGACCCTAAAATCAATTTAACCCCGAGCGAAAAAATGGATTTAAAAAAATACCTGGAGAATCAAAATTCCGAAATTCAGCGCCATAAATGGATCGAATCCGAGAAGGCAGGAAAAGATTTAGGCGTTGAAGCTGTGATTGACTGGATAAAAAAATACGCTGATGCTTTCAGTGAAGATTATCATGACAAAAACCAGTCTGAGAGTTCATGACAAAATTTGAACATCCTGATTCTTAAATAAATCAGGCAAGCCGCAACATAGCCAAATCGGCCGCGTCCCGGTCTATCCTTACATCTCCCACTGTAACCGAAGATATTACGGCGTCCTATAACGGCATCGCTTTCAAACAGCTAATTTCAGAGTTAAATTATTGCCCGTTCCTTACTGATTTTGTAAAAAAATGGCGCGTCGTTAAACGCGCCTGGAGGCCTGTCAGATGGACAGGAAAGCGTTTTTCTGTTTGTTGTGGAGCTACGCTCTTTTCGACCTCAAGCCACTAGGCGTAGATTCATAAATATGAATATCTAATAATTTGCATAATGTCAAGTTTTTTAGTGATTCGTTTTCAACCCTCACTTTCCCCCTTTCCAAATCGCAATGTCCCAAAATCGTTTATCTGAAGGGCAAATCAAATACAGCGTTTTGAACAATTTCCACCACAGGTTCCGGCTCAATTGTGACAATGACGAAATCAAACCGAAACGGTCGGGTGACGGAATTCTTTACTACGTAAACCTGCGCGGCCCTCTGTAAGCTTTTGATTTTCTTCTCACTGATGGCAAATATGGGATTGAGGGATTCCTGCGACTGACGTGATCTAACCTCCACGAAGACTAGTTCCTCTCCCTGAACTGCGATGATGTCCAACTCTCCGGCTTTGCAGAAGAAATTTCTATCCACGATTTCATAGCCCAGACCCTTGAGGTGTCTGGCCGCGATGTCTTCCGCAATCAGGCCCTTGTCTTTGGTATGCATGACGCGCTTCTGACCGAATTGTTCCATGTCCCCCCCGTTAAATAGTTTGGCTAAAAATTGATTTAATTGGTGGCCGGAACCTCAAAGGATTCCGGCCCTGTTGCAGTGTCGTCTAATTATGGGCGCTCATGAGCATCTTCTCATGCAAACGTCGTGCTTGAAGCGCAAAAGCCTCAAGTCTGGCCTCAATTATCTGTGGAAAGGCGTTTCCGTCTGTTTCTATGGCCAGGAAAGGCAATTTGCGATCCTTGTTCTTGAATATGACTGAATCCGTCTCTGATTTTCCGTTGGTTTTAGCCATTGCTTCCAGTTTTTCACCAGTGGTGAACTTTTCGGAGAGGATGGCTTCGGCGACTCTTGTGGGCATGCAACCAAAAGGTCCTATTGAAAGGATTCCACATGACGGATGAAGGATTTCGTGCAAAGCTGCGCCAACGGTGAGAATTGTTTCACCTGTAAGCATTGGCGAAACGAATTTTTCACCTGATTTTATCAAATCATCAATCTCCAGGGTTTCATTGAAAAACAATCCAGATGGAGCAAAAAGATTTCTGATTTTGGAATCAAAATACCTTTTTACATAATAACGAACCCAGAAAGGAATGTCGCGGCTTTCTCCCTCTATTCCACTCTTGATCAACCAGTCAACATACTTGATCCATTCACTGGTCTGGGAAGTGCGGACAATGAATCCCCTGTCTGCCATTTTCTCTACCAGATTCTGCAGGGAGATAGGGTCGTTCCGCACATATATTTCACCGATGAGGGAAATTTTAGGGATTTCATGATAAGGGGCTTTTAGTTGAATTCCCGCCAGTCTTTGAGAACTGGATCTTATCTGCTTTTTGATGACTCTCCATGACTTGTCCACCACATCGACCAGCTTGTCCCACTCCTCAAAGAATATTTTCAGGCCTTGCTCCCTGTTTTTGGCCGCAGCCAACACGGTAGACCACACTTCGTACATAACATCGCCGATCAAAATTGAACGCCAGGCAGGAAGTGTAAATCTGTCTCCAAGGCCCATGTACCCATTGGCCGCATTCAGGGTCAGCACTGCGGCGTCGGGTATTTCGTGACGCTCAATGAGTCGGCGTGAGAAAACGTTGTACTGTCCGAAGCGGCATGGGCCTGCGGCTCCAGGCATGAAATAAGCCGTAACTTCACCTTTAGGGCGATCTCGCCAGAAATAATTCAGCATGGAGCCGACAGTAGTTTGAAGTGGCAAACACTCCTTGCAGGTCGAATTTCCTCGTCCTATCTTGAGCACTTCCTCATTGGCCGGGGGAAGTCCGTAAGCGTTGATTCCAACTTTATTGAATGTCTTTACCAAAGCCTCATGGGCAAACCTTCCCATGGCGGGCAAAACAACACGCACGCTAGGGTCTGATAACGGCAGACGTCTGCCGTCGGCAGTCACTATGACCGGTTTGCCATTCACAACACTGGTGAATGCGGCCTTGAACTCACTGTTTATTTTATCGATCTTCTTCTTGTTCTCAAGTTCCCTGTAATATTGAACTATGTCGAGAAATGCCTCAATCCTCGTTTCAAGACCGGCGTCGGCTGTATGGCTGTCCAGCTCCAGGGTTAGAGAAGGCTTGCGCCCCATTTCATCTCTGAAGAAGCCGACAACAAAAGAGTCCGGGCCACACGAAAAATTGCTGATGAAAGTTCCAAACAGTTGCGGATTCTTTTTGACCAGGCTGGCCGCTTTCAGGATCATCCTGCCCATGGACCAGTACATCGTGTCCTGATCCAGGATGCTCTCATTTTCAAATGGGAGCATGTCAAAAGGCAGTATCCGGTATCCACGTGACGCAAACTTTGCAGGGATGCCCTTGTTGGCTTCAGGTGCAAAAGAGTTGTAAGGCCTTCCGAAAAGAACTATCGCAATAGCTTCCGGTTCTTTTTTCAGCTCTTCGAATATCTGAGCGCCTCTGCGGCGAAGCTCATCCCTGAAAGCTTGCTGGGCGTTCATAGCCTTTTCAAAGGCCCTAAACCCGTCGCTGGAATTTTTTCCAAATTCAGCCGCCAGCTTTACAAAATCCTCTTTCCTTCCCTCAAACCCTTTGCTCAAGTCAAGATAGGGCGTAATCACCTTCTTCATTTTGATCGATTCGAAAGCGCTCGAAAGATAAAAGGCCTCACCCTGCACAAAAACACAGGTACAGGTGTCCGCATTATCATCATCAGTCGGAATACCCCTGATATGCGGCATGAAATATACATCTGGATCTTTATATATCAGGTTGGAAACGTATCCATGGGATATTTCAACAGGATAACAGAACGCAGCGCCCTGCTGATCCGTGCCGTACTGCTCTATCTTGTCAGGCAACACCACCCGATAGCCAAGTTCTTTAAAGAAGGTGTTAAAAAAGGGAAAAAACGTATTCATGAGGAAGGATCTGTTGATGCCCACCGTCGGACGGGTATCGGCCGGATCTTCAGGCGCCAGGTCTTTGAAAACAAGTTTCTGGCGAAAATCCACCATATCATATTCGCGGGTGTCATACTCCAGTTCACGGATGAGGTTTACATAACGG
>CAZVOU010000152.1:0-26738 GCA_964628605.1 uncultured Syntrophaceae bacterium | reverse complement strand
GGCGGTGTCATGGGCAAGATGATAGACGCCCAGAGTATCGTCGTGGCCTCTACCGCAACCCAGTGGTATGGGCATGAGGGCGACATTCTCAGATACGTCACTCAAACCTTATTTTTGGGCTTGTAATAGCATTTGAGTTGATTTATCCTGTCGAGAATCACCTCTTCCGCTGGAAGAAGGTCCGCCTTACAAACATCTGACTTTGAAATTTAAGACAGCACAATCTTAGATAAACTTGGATCTCTTCGACATAACTCTTATATAGACCGGCGGTCGGTTGGACTCATGAACAAAACCACGACTGGATTCGGGAAAAAATCAAGACAGAATCGATCATTTTATTTTCTGGGAATGAAGTCGAACTCCTAACCAGGCTAATCGATTTTTTGTAGTTTACTACGATAGGGTCAATTTTTTCTGATCGAAAAGAGAAATCAGGAGGAAAAGATGAGAGTCGGTTTTGTGAGGAAGTTGTCGTGCCTGTTTCTGGTCGTTTTGGCTCTGGGCTTTTTGACCGGACCGTCGTTTTCAGTAGCTGAGGATACCATAAAAATCGGTTTTGTAGCCGATATTTCCGGAGTCGGCGCCACGTTCTACAAGGGGCAGAAGGCGGCCATTGACCTGTTTATTGAGGAACTGAACGCTTCAGGGGGATTGTTGGGCAGGAAGATGGAGCTGTTCGTAAGGGATGCACAGCTAAAACCCGACATCGGGGCCACCATGGCTCGGGAGTTGGTCCTGAGTGAAAAGTGTGATTTCCTCATCGGCGGAACAAGCAGCGCAGTTGCCCTTGCGATAACCAAGGTTGCGCATGAATTCAAGAAAATCGTCTATTTTCATACCTCCAATGGGGAAGCGCTCACTACCACCGACTTTCAGCCGTACATGTTTCAGGTTGTTCCTAATACCGGAATAGAGGGACGCGGCATAGCGCTGGCCTTATCTAAAAAACCTTACACAAAGTATGCCTTCATTGGGCCGGATTACGCCTACGGGCATTCCCAGTTCGACAGTTTCAAAGCGGATTTAACCAAGCTGAAACCTGAAGTGCAGATGCTTGACTCTGTTTGGGTAAAACTTGGGGAAACCAATTATTCTCCTTATATTCCTACACTGATGGCCAAGAATCCCGAAATCGTTTACAGCAATTTCTGGGGTGGACAGTTGAGCAGTCTCATCAAACAGGCAAAACCCTACGGACTTTTCAAAAAAGCCACTTTGACCTCCATGTATGATCTGGATTTGCTCAGATCAACTGGAAGTGACATGCCGGAGGGGATGCTCGGTTATACAAGATGCCCATTCTACGCAATAGACACGCCTGCTATGAAGGAATTCGTCAAGAAGTATTTAGCGAAGTACAATGAGTATCCATCGGACTGGGCATGCATGGCTTATGACGGCATGGTGGTTCTTCTCACCGCCATCAAGAAAGCCAACACCATCGACTCCGATCAACTGGTCAAAACCATTGAGGGGATGCATTTCCCATCATTGCGGGGTGACCGTTTCATTCGGGCCGAAGACCATATGGCAAATGTTGGCCTGTATGTAGGCACTACGGTAAAAGACCCCAACTACAAGGATTTCCTAATCATGGGACAAGTGGAAGAAATTCCCGCTGAGAAGGTCTGGCTGTCAGTCGAAGAAATTCAGAAGCTTCGTTCTAAATCCAAATAAAGCGCTCTTATCAGCGCCTCATGACATTCGTGAGGCGCTTCTGATTGCGCTATTAGGTACCAGAGAAGAATCATGACATTCGAATATTTCGTGTTTATGTTGCTAAACGGACTAAGCCAGGGAATGTTGCTGTTTATAATAGCCTCCGGCCTTAGCCTGGTCTTTGGTGTTCTTCGTGTCATCAACTTCGCACATGGCTCTCTTTACATGATAGGGGCCTATCTTGCTTATTCTCTGAGTACAAGGCTGATTGACGGGTCGTTGTTAAGTTTTCTGACATTGCTGCTCCTTGTGCCTCCAGCAGTGGCGCTGCTCGGTCTTGTAATAGAGATAACTCTTTTCAGGCGGGTTTACAGAGAAGAACATCTACTCCAACTGCTTCTCACTTATTCTCTGGTTCTAATCCTCGACGATACGGTTAGACTAATATGGGGTGGTGATCCCCGGAATGTGACTCGTCCTGAGGCGCTGGCCGGCTCGGTGGATATTATGGGATTGGCATTGCCGACTTACAACGTGTTCATACTCTTCATAGGTCCGCTTATTGCCTTGGGAATGTGGTTGCTATTGTATAAGACCCGCACCGGCAACATTATCAGAGCGGCGGTTTCTTACCCTGACACCCTTGGAGCCTTGGGTGTAAATGTTTCCAGGGTCATGACGGCAACATTCATGCTGGGTTGTTGGCTGGCGGGTTTGGGCGGTGTTCTTGTGGCGGCTTTGGCCAGTGTCGATCTTGGCATCGGCATGGAGAAGATCATAGAGAGCTTTGCGGTAGTAGTCATTGGTGGCCTTGGAAGCATTGGCGGAGCGCTCTTGGGGTCGCTGATAATTGGCGTAGGGATTACTTTCTTCCAGTTACCATTCGGCAGGTGGGCCCTGGTGTTCCCCTACGTGGTAATGGCGGCGGTTCTTATCATAAGGCCGTGGGGTCTCTTCGGAAAACCCGAGCGATAATGGAGAAACATGTCTGAACAGCATTTGAACAAAACGTCTTCCAACACGTTCAACTGGATAGCCGGCGCCGTGGTTTTGGCCTGCCTTTTTTCATTACCGTTTGTCCTCCAGCAGTATGGTAAAATAGGAGAGTACTGGGTTTGGGTATCGACCGAAATGATCATCATGGGGCTTTTTGCCATGAGTCTGAACCTTATCCTGGGTTTTGGAGGCATGGTAAGTTTCGGTCATGCCGCATTTTTCGGTGTAGGCGCTTACACGGTGGCCCTTCTGATGAAAAAGGCAGGGGTTTCTTTTTTTCTAGCGCTGATTGCGGCCCCAGTCATGGCGGCTTTTGCCGCAGCCATAATCGGATGGTTCTGCGTAAGATTGATCGGGCTATACTTTTCGATTCTCACTCTGGCTTTTGGGCAGTTGCTATACATGATAGCCTTCCAGTGGTACACATTTACAGGCGGAGACGATGGAATACACGGCGTGCCCCGACCTGAGTTTCTAACCCCTGTCAATTACTACCTACTATGCCTGCTGATTTTTGTGCTCTGCTTCATGCTGATGAGGATGATCGTGAATTCATCATTTGGGCTCACTATCCGAACCATCAGAGAAAACATGGACCGTTCAAAATTTATTGGGATTAATGTTCGGAGTTACCAGTGGCTGAATTTTGTGTTGGCGGGGGCTTTCGCAGGTCTGGCCGGTGGTCTGTTTGCCGAACTGAACCGCTTTGCTCAAACGGAATTCCTCCATTGGAGCAAATCAGCGGAACCAATTCTGGCGAGCCTGGTAGGTGGAATGTATTCTCTGGTGGGTCCGGCAATCGGCGCTGCAGCTCTGATGTTCCTGAAAATCATTCTACAGCAGGCCCATAAGGCCTTAATCGAGACCTGGGCCATAGTGCTTGGCTGCATCCTGTTGCTGGTCGTGCTGTTTGCCCCTTCAGGCCTGGTCGGCATATATAGAAATATTTTTCCCAAGGCGGAATAAACAATTCCAGAATCCTGACAACGGAACGAAACGATGGCAAAACCCATTCTTGAGATTGTAAACCTGTCCAAGTCGTTTGATGGCGCTCAGGTGTTCAACGACATCAGCTATACGATAGAAGAAGGTGAACTCAGTTCCATCATAGGCCCGAACGGAGCCGGTAAAACAACCATGTTCAACCTCATAACGGGTCACCTCGTGCCGGACAAGGGTAAGGTGATGTTTTTAGGTCAGGACATAGTGGGCCGGCAGCCTTTTGAAATTGTGAAATTAGGAATGGCCCGGGCCTTTCAGCGCACCAGTATTTTCCCCAAGATGTCTGTGCTGGAAAATGTGGTGACCACCATAATCACCAGGGAACAAGGCAACCTGAACATGTTCACCCCGTTCACCAAAAAGGACAAGGTCTATTCAGAGGCCTATGAAATACTCAAAAGCGTTGAACTTGAAGGAATGGCTGAACGACAAAGCGGAGTGCTCGCTCACGGGAATCAGAAAAGATTGGACATTGCAATTGCGCTTGCACTGAAACCAAAACTCCTGCTCCTTGACGAACCGACTGCCGGCATGAGCCCTGAAGAGCGCAAACAGACGGTCGAACTGGTGAAAAGTTTATGGGATCGTCTGGAGCTGACCATGCTTTTCATTGAACATGACATGGACATTGTTTTCGGAATATCACAGAAGGTCAGAGTGTTATGCTACAAGACGCTCTTGGCCGAAGGAACCCCCGAGGAGATTTCGGCCAACCCGCAAGTCATAGAAGCCTATTTGGGTGAAGAGGTTTGAAAGATGCAGTTAGTGGTTGAAAGCATTAATACTTATTATGGGCTTAGCCACATACTATTCGATGTCTCCCTGGAAGTTGATCAGGGTGAAGTGGTCGTTCTTCTCGGGCGTAATGGAGCCGGAAAAACTACGACCATGCGCAGCATAATGGGATTGACATCTCCCAAATCAGGAAAAGTTGTTTTCAACGGGGAAGACATCACCGGTCTGGCCCCTTTCAAGACCGCCAGGAAAGGTTTAGGGTTTGTTCCGGAAGATCGCAGGATATTCCCTGATCTCACCGTGTCAGCCAACCTGGACGTCGGGACCAAAAAAGGCAAGGGATCCGAAAACCCTTGGGATATTGAAAAAATATTCAGGATATTCCCAAGACTACAAGAACTCGCTAAAAGAAGGGCCGGTAATTTGAGCGGAGGGGAGCAGCAAATGCTGACAATTAGCAGGACACTGATGGGAAATCCGGAACTCTTGCTCCTCGATGAACCTTCAGAAGGTCTGGCGCCGGTAATAGTCAAGGTCCTTGGAGACATGATAGACCTTCTCAAACAGGAAGGGGTAACTGTTCTGTTATCGGAGCAAAATGTGAAGTTTGCTCTCAAGCATTCAGACAGGGCTTATATAGTGGACAATGGGCATATCAAGTATTCCGGAAGTGTGGATGAATTGCAGAACAACGAAGAAATAAAGAAGAAATATCTAGCGGTATGACGCCTCGACAAAATAATTGTCCCAATTGATTTGAAGATTGTGGCACGACCGGGTTTGACAAATTGCTCTCAAGATATCCTGAGTTTTGACAAGTCTTAAAATAAAATATTCATACGGGGCCTCGATCCACCAGCTTTACAATCTGTTTTCATTAGGAATTACCGACGCCACAATTTCCAGTCAATGACGCAATGTATGAGCCAATGTTGAACCCATGTCAGCAGATACCTTTTATGGCGAATTTGCGTTGGAACCCTCCTACAGAATTGAACTGGGTGTTGAAAGGGCTTCTTCTTATTATTAGATAAGTGTTTATTAACAAGTTGGGGTATGATAAATTTAGAAGATCAGACGTTTAACCAAGACCAAATCTGAAACAGCATGTAAAAACATTTTGGACCAACCTTGCATCTCCATCGCGTCATGCAATCACCGTAGTCCAGATAGAGGTGAATCATGAGGGTACAATTATTCGCAACCTGTTTAATTGATACTTTTTATCCTGAGACGGGTGAGGCTGTCTTAAAACTATTGAAGCATTTCGGTGTGGATGTTGTTTTTCGCAAAGAGCAAACGTGTTGTGGCAAGCCTCCGAACAGTGGTGGGCACGCCAAACAGGCCAGAAAAGCTGCAGAACATTTCATTTCCGTGTTCAAAGGTTCAGATCCGGTGATAATCCCTTCCGGTTCATGCGCATCCATGGTGAAGAATCATTACCCTGAAATGTTTCACGACAACCTACGTATGCTTCAAGCCGCCAGGGATTTGGCCTCAAGAACATTCGAACTGACCCAGTTCCTTGTGAACGTTCTCAAAGCTCATGAACAGGGCTTCGTAGGTAGTCGAAAAATTACATATCACGCGTCATGCCAGTTGACTCGTGAGTTGGGGGTCCGTGAAGAACCGCTTGCGCTGATTCGCTCGATAGAAGGAGCTGAATTTTGTCCGATGCCGTCCGCTGACCGGTGTTGCGGATTTGGGGGCGTGTTTATGGCAAAGTTGCCGGAGGTTTCCATGGCCCTGGCTGACGAAAAACTGGACACGATACTTGAATCCGGGGCCGATACCGTGACAGGCTGTGATCACGGCTGCCTGATGAACATTTCGGATGCGGTGAAACGCAGAGGCGCCAATATCGATGTAAAACACATAGCAGTCATTCTGGCGGAGGGACTAAAATGAGTAAGACATCAACACCTCCATCTTTCCGGTCTAACACTTCCGACGCCCTGAAGAACCCTTCCCTGAGAGCCGCAATGCGCAATATCACCAGCACTTTCGGCAAGAAAAGGGTTGACGCAATTGGTGACAATCCATTTGAAGAATGGCGTGACAAAGCCTCAGAAATCAGGATGGACGTTCTCGACAACATCGAAGAGTACGTAGACATGTTCGCCCGGAACGCTACAAAGGCAGGGGCCGTGGTTCATAGAGCCAAAGACGCCTCAGTTGCGTGCGATATTATAGCTTCCCTTCTCAAGGATTACGGCGCAGACAAGGTTGTTAAATCAAAATCGATGATAAGCGAAGAGATACACTTGAACGCTTATCTTGAGAAAAACGGTATTCGCGTTGTGGAGACGGACCTGGGCGAGTACATCATACAGATTGCCGGGGAAACTCCCTCCCATATTATCGTCCCGGCCATCCACAAGAGTCGTCAGCAGGTAGGACAGTTGTTCTGTGAGAAAATCGGTTGTGAGTATACGGATGACCCCACCACACTGACAAAAACCGCCAAAAAGATACTTCGAGAAGAATTCCTGACTGCTCCGGCGGGGATAAGCGGTTCAAACTTTGCCATAGCGGAAACCGGCAGCATTTCATTGGTGACAAATGAAGGCAACGGCCGAATGGTAACCACCCTACCCCCTCTTCACATCGCCATCACTGCGATAGAAAAAATATTACCCAAACTTTCCGATCTGGCGCTTCTACTTAAAATGCTGCCAAGGTCAGCCACAGGTCAGGTGTTGACAAGTTATTTCTCCTTGATCACCGGAACAAGGAAAGAAACAGATCTAACCGGGGCAAAACATCTCCACATAGTCTTGCTGGACAATGGAAGAAGTGAAATTGTTAAAGGTGAATGCAGAGAAATACTAAAATGTATAAGGTGCGGCGCTTGCATGAATGTTTGCCCTGTATACGGAGTGATAGGCGGACACGCTTATGATTCGACATATCCTGGACCAATGGGCGTAATTCTCAGCGCAGTGTTGAATGGCCTCGAGCAGGCTCATCCCCTGCTGGACGGTTCAACACTTTGTGGGGCTTGTTCTGATGTTTGCCCTGTTAAGGTGCCATTGGCAAAACTCATAAACAGACTCCGGGAGATGAAAGTCGAAAGCGGCCTTGCCCCGGAAATGGAGTCAATCGGAATGTGGGGCTTCGGGCTCGCCGCAAAATATCCCAAATTGTTCGAATTTGGACAGAAGGCTTCAAACAGGGTTTGGCCTCTGGCTCGTTTACTTGACAAACAAACTGTTGACAGGCTGCCAAAACCGGTTTCCAAATCCTTCAAAAGGAGCGTGTTGTGACAAACGATTCCACCATTAAACGTTTCATGGAGAATGCGGCGAAAGTGGCTGCGGATCCGGTTCGCGTCGGAAGCACAAAGGAAATGAATTCCGTTATTAATTCCATAACGGCAAAAGCCGGTTCCATATACCTGAGAAAAGTTACTGATGTCGAAAAATCGGTCCGCATTCCGAAAGATCGACTAGCGCCCAGTTATGAAGAAGCGGCCTTCACTGTAGAGCATGTGGATGGAGCTATAGCTGAAACAGGTAGTTTAATATGCGCAAGCTCAAACCGAAGAGCCCTCCAAAGCAGTCTGTTGCCCAATCATCATGTCGCAATAGTAAAGGCGGACACAATATTTGAAACACTGGACGACTTCTTTGGCAGCCTAACGCCGCCTCTACCTACAAACATCACCCTGATTTCGGGACCAAGTCGAACTGCGGACATTGAACTAACCCTGACTATTGGTGTCCATGGCCCTGAACAGGTAACCATTATAGTAGTTTAAGCGTATGAACTCATGAAATTGCTGGTGGTTAACTCGGGTAGCTCATCGCTGAAGTACACCCTCTTCGAGATGAAGGGGGAACGTAAGCTGATGTCCGGAACGATAGATCGTATTGGCCTTGAGGGGTCGTATCACTCGTATGAACTGGATGACGCTCCCGTTGTGAAGCATGAGTTACCCATCCCTAACCACGGCGCCGCTTTGGATGAATTGTTTCATGTCCTGGCGCATGATGGTCCTCTAGACAGTCTGGATGATCTGGAAATCATAGGTCATCGAGTGGCCCATGGCGGTGAGTTTAAAGACCCTGTCAGGATCACTCCCGAGGTTATTGCTGAAATTCGGCGGATGACCCCCTTTTTCCCCTTGCATCACCCTGCTATGGCCCTAGAGATCGAAGAATGCGCAAGACGCGCCCCGAAGGCCATTCATATAGCCGTTTTTGACATGACTTTCCACAAAACAATACCGGACGCTGCGTCAATATATGGTTTGCCGTACAAATATTTTTCGGAAAAAGGCTACAGAAAAACCGGCTATCACGGACACTCCAACGAATACGTAGTAGGACAGGCTGCCGCATTTCTTGGGAAGAATCCGGCTGATACAAAGATAATTTCCTGTCACCTTGGAAATGGTTGTTCCGTGACCGCAGTTGACGGAGGAAAATCGATCGACACAACCATGGGGATGACCTCTGTTGAAGGACTCATCATGGGCACCCGGTCAGGAGATGTCGATCCCGGACTCATACCGGTAATAATGAAAGAAGATTCGCTCTCTCCGGATGATTTCATTAACCTGCTGTACAGGGAATCCGGATTACTGGGGATCAGCGGCTTGTCCAGGGACATGAGAGAAATAACCGTTGCGGCCTCAAATGGTGATGAGAGAGCCAAACTGGCGTTAGAGGCATTTTGTTACAAAATCAAGAGAGCCATAGGGTCCATGCTGATGGCGTTAGGCTCCTGTGACGCGATAATTTTCACCGGTGGTATTGGACTGTACAGTGATATAGTCCGAGAGAAGACTCTAAATGGGGCTCAGGACCTTGGTTTTATTTTGGACAAAGACCTGAACTCATTGTATTCCGGTCAGGAAATTGAGCATGTTGTAGACATTTCATCGAGCCGCTCGAAAGTCAGGATACTGGTCATAAAAACTTTCGAAGAGATAATGATGGCCCGCCAGTGCCTGAGGTTGGCTGAAGACATCAGGAATGGCCAGTGGATTAATTAATAATCCAAAATAATCGTCAAATCGTAACTGCAATGGACAGTTATTTTTTCCAAGTCTGAGTGGGGAATTGCAACTTATGGATGAACTCGGAGTAGTACACGGGCGTTTCCAGGTCCTGCACAATGATCACGTGGAATATATTCTTGCCGGCAAACGCAGATGTGATCGACTGGTAATTGGAATAACGAATCCGGATCCCATCCTGACCAGTTTAGACGAAACCAATCCGGCCAGGAGTCTTGAATCATCAAATCCGTTGACTTATTTCGAGCGCTACATGATGGTCAAGGCCGCTCTCTCTGAAAAAGGCTTGAGCTATTCGGAATTCAGCGTCACTCCTTTCCCAATCAATTTTCCAGATATTTACAGATATTACGTTCCTACCGACGCAGTTTACTACATTACAATTTACGACGACTGGGGGCGACGCAAACGCGACCTGCTGACTAAATCGGGACTGAAGACTGAAGTTTTGTGGGACAGACCTCCCGAACAAAAAGGACTGACAGGCTCATTCATTCGCAGCTTGATGATGAAGGGGTTGCCTTGGGAAGAATTTGTGCCCAGAAGTGTGGCAGCCTTAATGACACAGTGGAATATTCCCGCAAGGATCAGGAATTTCGCCAACAAGTCCACTAATGTGTCATGTTAGTCTGGCATAAATGTCTCCGTTCAGAAAACTTGAATTTTTGGATGAAATTTCAGAGACCAGTGATTCAGGTTCATGCCAGGCCACCCCTGTAAAATAAGGCTGTTCTCCTACGGTGTAGTTGAATTCATAGTTTCCAAGACTGCTTATGCGCTCGACAGACCCTATTGCCGAGTCCATGAATTCCATGTGGTACTCGAAAGATATTACCCTGATGGGTCTGGTCAACCCCTTAATCACCTCAAGCTCATAACCTTCGGTGTCTATCTTGCAGAACGATGGCGCTCCATGCCTGTTTATGAGAATGTCCAGAGTTGTCACGTTGACGGCCTGCGTCGAACTCCATTCAAAATATTGAAATCGACCACTGTCCTTGACCGCTGAAATCCACTCCTTTGACATTGACGACAACTGATTCCTGACATCGCTTTTCCAGATGTGACTCACTGATTCCTCAGCCCCCAGGGCCACAGGCTCAATCCGCACGGAATCATTCGATTTGAATTTACGCTTCAGGACTCCCAGGCAGTCATGTTGAGGCTCCACCGCGATGACGGTAGCTCCCAAAAGAAGAAACAACTCCGTTTTCCAACCGTAATTTGCCCCAATATCGAAAACGATGTCCCCTTTTTCGATAAAACCGGCCATGAATTTCAGAGCTTCAGGCCGATTATATATTCGTTTTGCCCATTTTCCCAATAATCGTATTTTAGAATATGAGCGGAGAATTCTGTTCAGGTAAAAGTTTTCCATGATTGCATGCAAAAGTCCAGGTTACTCTCGGGCGATGGAAGCCTCTGTCGGAAAATGTGGGACCCCAAACGTGAAAAGAGGCCCCAGCGCTCGAATGCGCTTTATAAACCCTCTGCCAATTAATTATCCATAGAACAATCTGCCTGAACTTAACACGACCATCCCAGAAAAGGAAATATATGTGACGGACCATAAAGATTTGCTGGACTCATTAGGGACTGTGTAGGAATATTATAAATTCTCGCTTACAATATGACCTGGACTCACGGGATTGAGGGTCAGCATCGGAGCCAGCACCAATATATTCAAACGCACATTTGCTCTAAGTTTTAGAGATGACACGATTTAAAACGGGAGGTCCGCAATGAGTGTTCATGTTCAGGAAACCTGGAAAACAAAGCCAACGGACAGATTCATTCTAAAGTGGGTAAAACTGAATTTATCCGCGCGAATCACGCCCGGAATTGCGGCGTTTGATTTCGTCAGACCCTGGATGATAACCATCTTATCCTCTTTGCTAGGCGTTTACGCCGGCTATGTGTATGCGTCCGGATGCGCATTCAGCGCCGGATTGATTGCCTTGGCCTCTCAAACTCTTGATGGAGTGGACGGACAACTTGCGCGACTGAAAGGTCTTCAATCAAACGGAGGCGCATTTCTGGACTCAGTGCTCGACAGATACACCGATGGTGCCTTGGTCATCGGTCTGATCATTTACAACGTCAACACCAATCCGCAAGCAGGGTTAGGCGCGATTCTCCTGATAGGGGCGATGGCGTTAATCGGTAGCTCTCTTATCAGCTATACCAGTTCCAGAGCCGAAAACCTGAATCTGGAGATGGGAAGACCTACATTGGCAAGCAAGGGAACGAGAACAATGATAACTATTGCTTGCGCCCTACTCAGCCCCATATCAACTTTGATACCTTTTGTTGGATTACTATATCTTGCTGTTCACACAAACGCCGTAGTCGTCTGGAGAATTGCAAAAGCAATTAATTGATGGGTCAAGGGTTGCTCTAATTCCAATTCAAGGCCCACCCGTGCAGTTCTGATCCTTGAGAACCGTTGCATTCAGCTTTCAGCCGTATTTGCGAACTTTCATGGATTGTCAGTGGCCCGGTCACAAAAAAATCAATTCCGTTGAGTAGAGAAGCTCGCTTGCTAAAATTGTCGAACCCAAACCATTGGGTGGAATCATCCGTGGCGGCGTAGAGCCTAAGAGATTCGTCGTATTTTTTCACTAGAAATGACAAGCGGATTTCCTGGGATGCCGGATCTATACTTATGGGAAGACTTACCAGCCTCAGATTGCCGGCCTTCTCTGTATACGTAATCTGGATTCCCCCTAATCGTGGAGCCTCGTCTCCAATCAAACTCAGACCCGCTGCCAATCGAATTGAATTTGCCGTTCCATCCCAAGCCCCCTCTTTTGACCAATCATCGGAAGACAGAGATGCAATCTCCTGGGCGCTCATCAGGTTCAAACTCTCGCCAAAGGCCTTTTTTAGGGCTGAAATCATGGTGTTTTCGGGCGGAGTCTCCAACGTGTCCGGTCTTGATCGAAACTTCCAAATCTCGGACTCGTAAGTGGCTATTTTTGTCCATTCACCATTATTGAAGA
Source organism: uncultured Syntrophaceae bacterium (assembly GCA_964628605.1). Taxonomy (GTDB): domain Bacteria; phylum Desulfobacterota; class Desulfomonilia; order Desulfomonilales; family Desulfomonilaceae; genus CAITZA01. The sequence continues at coordinate 14,318 of CAZVOU010000152.1, read as the reverse complement.
TGACCCAGTTCTGCCCTGAATCGAAAGAGAGGGCATAAAATATTTCAGAAGCGGCAGGTTTAGTTTCCATGATTTCCAGATGTTCTATAGCGCTCAATTCGATGGTTTCCGGAACCAGTTCAGGTTTCGTACAGGCTACCATGATGGACTCAGGGAAAACATTAGCGGAGGACTCAATCAATTCTATTTCATCCATGCACAGGTATTCGGGATGGCCACAATTAGCCGTCACATTGAATCTGTAATAACGATAAGGCTGACTATTGTAAAAAGTAAAATACCCGGGGGACTGAACCGGAATCCATGTGTCGGGGCCAATCTCGATGTTTGATCCTTCATGTAAGGATGTCCAGTTGACATTGTCATCCGATCCTTCAAGTTTCCAGGTTCCCGGCACAGCGTTCGATTCATTTTCAAATGTCCGCCACCTGTACTTGTTGATTATTTTTCCGCCTAATCCAAAATCGTAGCTTACCCAACCAGTGGTGTTGTACCGGGCGCTAAGCCATCTATTGTTCAATCCATGGCCGTCATCAAATACCTTGTAGGCCTCGTAAGATTCGGTTTGAGAGCTGCATGCGACATCTTCCGGGTTAACCGCAGTTGGCACAGAATCGACACTAGAGTCGTTAGCGGCGCCGTCATGAACCCTGGCTGAAGACATGACTAGACCACCAGAACCAATCAGAAGCCCACGGATCCCCTTTACTTCCTGAGATGGTGTTTCCGAATCCAGTGAAATTTGCCTCTCTCCATTGAGTGAGTTATCTATCCTAACTAACGCATGTTTTGAATTATTGAACTCAACCTCCATTCCCGGTTCCACCGAAACATTTTCCGAATCAACGTCGATGAAAATTATTTTTCTGTACGCACAACTCGAATCTGTCTCTTCAGAAACAAAAATGCCGTTTACCACTATTTCATTTTCTGTGGTTAAGAGGTCCACAGATTTAATCGAATTGTAACCGGAATTCTGGAATCCATAAAACCTCACCAACTGTTCAGGAGACAAACCATGATCTGGAGCCGGAAAGCCCACCTTCCCTGCGCCCTTGTCCGTTATGGAACCAGAACCCAGGAAATTTTCAACTCCTTCGAAATGTCCTGTTTCCTCATAGTCTTGGCGCCAGTAATTTATTTCACCTCGAAAATCACTCAATTCAAGTTGATTTGCGTTTTCGAAAAGAGCTGTGAATTTTTGACCCGATACTGCAGGAACTTGAGAAAACGACCCAACTTCCGAGTCATGAAAAGCATCCGACAATTCCAGGTCCACTGATGTGTCATAAAAGAACGGATCAACAAAGCCATCTATTATGAAGGGCCTATGATCTGCATTCATTTTTGCCCACTGAAGAACCAGTAAGTGGACATTATGCGTCAAAGTGTCCAATACATTTTTCTCCAAAGGGTGAATTTCAATCCTGTTTTCGTTAATTATGGCGTTCAGAAACGTTTGAGTTTCAATTGTTCTATCCAAAGCGCCTTCAGCGGTCTGTTCGGCCTCCGCCACCGACTGCTTCAATGACTCCAACTGGTTCTGATCGACAAATCTTGCGGGCACGAAGGAGTGCCCGTCATAAATTAATGATTGTCCTTCCTGCGGTTTCCCGATTATCGGCTCCCCCAACAAATGGTCAGCGTCCCCCATAACCACAGTCATGATGCAAACTCCTGTTGAAAAAAAAATTTTTTTACTGGTAAAATGCTGTCGAGAAAAAGAGGTTTCGATTCTGTTCTGGAACAATATTATTAACCTATTAGATTAACATAAAATGTGGTCCAGGTCAATCACTTGTTGAAAAACATTTCACACCAGTTCCGTGTGCAGGAGTAACCATGGATATTCAGCATTCCGAAGCTTGTGAACCTGTTGTCTTGTCGGAAGAGGACATTTTCAGGGCCATGTCCGAAATACCGGGACACCTTGACATAAGCCTGGGTGATTTTAGGGAAATTTACGTCAAGGCCTATGAACAGGCGATTAAACGGTTTACCCGTGAGATAAAATGTTCGGAAATAATGACTCGTGATCTGGTAACATTGTCCGCCGACGATACCTTGGAACACGGGGCGTTGACACTGGCCAGAAACAAATTCTCCGGAGCGCCGGTGGTGGATTCAGACAGGAGGGTAGTAGGAATAGTTTCGCAGAAGGATTTCTTTCGTGCGGTGGGCATTGGGGGTATAAACACAGTGATGGAATTGATAGCCGAATGCCTCACAGGGACGCGATGTATTGTGGGTGGGCTTAGGAAAGGTCAGATTAAAGACATCATGTCGACACCTGCGATCACGGAGAGACCAGAAACCTTAGTTCATGATCTCGCGAACATTTTCATGACAAAGAAAATTAATCGAGCCCCGATAGTGGACATGAACGGACTATTGATCGGAATGGTGACACGTACGGACCTGGTGAGATCCACGTTAATGAGGCCTTAAAGATGAAATACTTCCAGAAAATGCGAGGGGGAGGACAAAGTCCACCCAGTGTAAGCGCTGCGGAGATTTTCTGGTCCTGGCTCGGCTCCCTTTTGGGAATCGGAATCATCACATACCTGGACTCCGCTGTTTTCAGGGGCTACGAGCTGGTCCTGCTTATAGGACCTGCAGGAGCGTCTGCGGTTCTCGTCTTCGGGGCTTCCCGAAGTCCTCTGGCTCAACCTCGTAATCTGGTGGGCGGCCACATAATTTCGGCCTTTGTTGGTGTGTTGGCTGGGAAGCTGTTTGGTTATAACATGTTACTGGCGGCATCTCTGGCCGTATCAACATCGATTGCCCTGATGCATCTGACAAAGACTCTTCATCCCCCCGGAGGAGCCACAGCATTGATAGCGGTAATTGGAGGGGAGCAAATCCGCGCTATGGGAATGTTGTATGTTGTTTTCCCCGCGGCGCTTAGCTCTCTCATCGTTCTGGCTGTTGGAGTTGCTTTCAACAACCTTATCCCCAGCAGAAAATATCCGGACCATTGGTTTTAAATATACCGAACTCAAAAAGCCTGTTGCAAAATTTTCATGATTGCTTTATTGCTGCATGATCCTATGTGGCCTTGGGTGATTCCGCCTGATGGCTCAGTAGAAATAAATTGATGGGTTTTAATATTTTATCAACCCACATTATCCAGCATGAAAGGATGTTTATCAGATGAAGAAATGGAAGTTGATCCCAATTGCTTTTTTGGTTCTTTTCGTTACGTCGATGGTTGTCGGCCAGGCGACTGCCTCGGACAAAGCGGCAGTTGAAACGGCTTATGGTGATTGGCGAAAGGCGATGAGTTCAGGCTCAGCGGAAAATGTTGTAATGCTTTACTCTCCCAAGGCTGTCCTGCTGGCGACGTTTGACGCGGAACCGTTAGTCGGCCATGAACGGCTCCTACCATATTTCAAGAAACTTTCAGCCCTTCCGAAACTATCGGTCAAGCCCCAGAAGTCATTGATCAGAGTTTTTGGCGATGTCGCCATAAATAGTGGAACCTATGAATTTTCTTATGAAAAAGATGGCAAGACTGTTACGGTCCCCGCCAGATTCAGTTTCACATACAAACTTGACGGTGATAAATGGAAGATAATTGATCACCACTCATCGATTTTGCCCGAATAGTATCTGAATATTTTCTTTCTGCAAGGGCCAAAGTCTGAAGCCATTGAAATCAGGCGCTGGCCCTTTTCACAATTAAAAACCCGGCTGGCCATAGCCTTTGCTCTGTCATTCGGGGTCGTGCCCACCAATCAGTTCCACCTCGCTCACGTCAAGCCCCCGACCCTTGGCTAGCGGAGCACATACAATCACAGCAAACTCCCTGTAGTTCCACATGAAGCGACTGGACCTCTCCATAGCCCTTAACTTCATCGGCGATCTGTAAGTCTTCCAGGGAATTTATGTAAACGTCTCTAACCAGTCCGCACTGTGTGCAAACAAAATGCTGGTGCGGTTCTGTGTTGGCGTCCAGTCTCATTCTGTCGGACTGAATGTGTAATCGAGATATCACTTTCAGTTTTTCCAGGGTTGAAGTGGCCCGATACACTGTATCGAAGGAAATTGTGGGTAGCTTTCTTCTTACTCTCCTGTAAATGGTCTCTGCGTCGGGATGTTCTTTTGATCCGGCAATCTCCTTGAAAATAACCAGCCTCTGATAAGTGATTTTTACACCTTCACTTCTGCAGGCTTCCATAAATTCGGAGACTCTTTTATCAATTTCTTCAGATGTGAAATTCATGATGGGGCGCTTCCATGACATACAGGTTTGATACTAATGGATCATTCATTGGTATTTTTGCGCCACTGTCTGGCGCGCCAAATCTAATACCTGTTGAATCTTTAGGCAAGTGATAATTTCCCGAGAGAGAGGCTAATCGGAATCCTTTAAAATATGTTGCCGCACAATTCTTTTCCTGAAATAAAAGCAAAGCGCTGTGAGTAGAAATGCGCCGGGTTAGACTGCCCGGCGCCCGACTTGAGGAGGTTAGGCTGCAAGTCTCTCTCGTTTGATTATTTCGCCTCGAGAGCTGATGACAATTTTTTCAACCGGTATTTGTTTACCGGCCATTTTCATGCCGTACTTGACTATTTCCGGCAAACCTGAACAGCACGGCACTTCCATTATGACAATTGTGACACTTTTTACTGAGGCGTTCTCGAAGATTTCCGTGAATTTCTCTATGTAGGCCCTGGCGTCATCAAATTTGGGACATCCAACCATGAGCGCCTTACCGGCCAATAACTCCCTGTGGAAACCAGCGTAGGCGAATGCTGTGCAGTCTGCCGCCACGAGCAAATCAGCATTTTTGAGGAAAGGAGCGTTAGCTGGAACCAGTTTTATTTGAACCGGCCAATGAGAGAGGGCCGATCCCTGAGCTTCATGTTGCGACGGGGCGTTGGCGCAGGCGCAACTGGATGCCGGCGCCTCGAATGTCTGGATATGACTGGACGGGCAGCCACATGCCATGGTTGCAGGCGCACCGGCTTTCGCCTCTTCCGCTAACTGGTCCAATCGGTGCTCTACCGCTTCTTCATCGAAATCATCAGCCTCTCTCTGAATAACTTTCAAAGCCCCTGTAGGACATTCACCCAAACATGCGCCCAGACCGTCACAGTATTTCTCCGCCACAAGTTTGGCTTTCCCGTCAATTATCTCTAAGGCCCCTTCTGCGCATGAGATTATGCAATTTCCACAACCGTTGCAGAGGTCTTCATCTATTTGAATTATGTTTCTGATCTTTTTCATTGTTCTGATCCTTTCGCTCATTATCTGTCGGACAGACCTTGGTCTGCTTGTTGTCATTGTTAGAAACGCACGTCTAGTTGGAATTTTGGAATAATTCTCTGGCCAGTTCTTTCCCCGAATCGGTCAGTAGGTTTTTCTCCAGTAATTTAGTTGCCTCTTCGAGAGAAATCTTTGACTTTTTCAGTTTTTCCTGAACATTCGCCAGAATGTCCGAATCGTAAACCACTTTGTAATTGGGGCTTTCATCAGCGCCTGGATGATGATGTCTTGAGATGATGTCACAGACCTCATCGATCAGTTCGGGCTTTGCATCCAGGTCCTCAAGTATTTGCCGAGCTACGGCCGGCCCTTCTTTTTCCTGGTATTCCGGGGAGTCACTGCCGTGTTTCTTCATAGCCTCGACAGCGCCGATGTCATGTAAATAGGCTGCCGACAAAACTACCGGTGGTGAAGCCTTTTCCTTAACCGCCATCTTGTCTGCAAAGCCGGCCACCCTGGCTGAGTGACCTATGCGTTTGAAATCAGTTTTAAAGTAGAGTTTCATCTGGACCGCCACCCTGTCTTTGAACAGATCTTCTTTCTGTTTTATCAACTCCGGCGGCAAGTCACCGAAACATTGTTCTGCAAACTTGCAGTGGGCTGCGCACCCAAAATCCATTCTGGGATTTAGGACCTGATGCCCACAGCTTTTGCATCTGCGCCTGGTTTCATCTTTAAAGAATTCGACCAGGGCTCCGCAGTTTGGGCAATTTGAATCAAAAATAGCGTCGAATTTCCAGTATCTGGGATCCTGTCCAGGGCATTTCATGGTCCTTCTCCTTGATGTTGCTCTCGGACAAAGCTGTCTCGAAGGCGCCTGAACCATCATTCGTCTGGTCAGGCGCCTTTGTTAAGAAGAGCAATTCTACATGGTGTTGATGAGCTAAAACCCGAAAGGGTTTATGTTCATGGTCGGCAGTGAGCCGACCGTTTGTGACGATTGGGGTTTAGCCTAATATTGCCTTGAGGTCCTCATCCGGGGTCGATATGGGCTTGATGTCGAATGTCTTGACCAGCACATCCAGAACATTGGGTGTAATGAAAGCCGGCAAGGTCGGGCCAAGACGAATCCCTTTGATGCCCAGGTGGAACAGGGTTAATAGTATCGCGCACGCCTTTTGCTCATACCATGACAGTATCATCGAGAGAGGAAGCTCGTTGACACCGCAGTTGAAAGCGTTAGCCAGAGCGACCGCTATCTGGATTGCAGAGTAGGCGTCGTTGCACTGTCCGATGTCGAGCAACCTTGGAATGCCTCCGATGTCGCCGAGATCCTTGTCAAAGAATCTGAACTTGCCGCAGGCCAATGTCAGCACTACTGTGTCTTTAGGCGTCTTCTCAACGAACTCGGTGTAGTAATTTCTGCCCGGTTTGGCGCCATCACAACCGGCCACCAGGAAGAAATGTTTGATAGCTCCACTCTTAACGGCGTCTATAACTGTCCCTGCCACTGACATCACGGCGTTTCTACCAAAACCACACATAACGCTCTTGCCGTTCGTGTCAGAAGCAAAACCCGGCATTTCGAGAGCCTTGTTAATAACCGGAGAAAAATCCTTGTCAGCAATGTGTTTCACGCCAGGCCAGCCTACCAGGCCCGTTGTGAAAATGTTGTCCTTGTAGGAGTCAGCCGGCTTCTGAATACAGTTGGTGGTCATCAAAATGGCGCCCGGAAACTCAGCGAATTCTTTCTTCTGATTCTGCCAGGCAGTCCCGTAATGACCATAAAAATGCGAATATTTCTTCAGCTCGGGATAAGAGTGGGTCGGCAGCATCTCACCGTGAGTGTAAATGTTGATACCCTTTCCTTCAGTCTGCTTCAGCAAAAGGTCGAGATCTTTCAGGTCGTGCCCTGAGACCAAAATTGCCTTGCCTGCCTTAGCGCCCAACGGGACCTTGGTCGGAACTGGATGGCCGTAAGCGCCCGTATTCGCCGCGTCCAGCATTTCCATGACTTTCAGGTTTACTTCGCCACACTTCAACACGAGCCCAACCCATGCGTTCAGGTCGAGGTCCAATCTCATGGTTGAAAAAAGGCCTTCCGCTATGAATGCATTTACTTCATCGCTTTCCTGTCCAAGGATTGCGGCGTGGTCGGCATAAGCGGCTACTCCTCTGAGTCCAAAAATCAGTGTGTGCTTAAGCGACCTAATATCCTGGTTTGTCTCACCATCATTCAGGAAACCAACAGCGGCGCCTTGAGCGAACATACCATCTTTGGTCGCAGCAGGCTTGAATGTCGCAGCGTCATACGTAAAATCAACCTTGCCTCCTGCCGCCCTGACACGTTCTTTCAATGAATCACGAAGCTCTACAGCCTTATTGATCATTGTAACGAACCGGTCGTCATCGAAGTCGACATTTGTAAGAGTTGAGAAAAGGCCTTCATTGATAAATCTGCCAATCTGCCTGTCAACAACGCCTACCTTGGCGCCCTCGACAACGAACACGGACAAACCCTTGAGAGCATGCATCAACAGATCCTGAATGGCTGAAGTTTCTGGTCCCTTGCCACAGACGCCCGACTTGGTGCATCCGGTTCCACCAGAAGTCTGCTCACACTGATAACAAAACATTTTTTCGGCCATAGTTCCCTCCTTGATCTATTTAGACAAAATCAACTGAGTAGTTGTTTTTCCTACGTCGTCTTTCTTTTCTATAAATATGGACACTTTCGGGATTGCTGACATTGACTTAAGTCAAGATGTCATTTTTTTTCATGGAGACTATCAAAAAATATTTGTCGTCAAGAATATGATTGGGATTTCCACCAACGCGCAAGACCATTCCGAATTGTTTTCACACCTCTAACATAATATCTTTACTATGTTTTTCGACGTGAAAGCACATTTAAGCGCGCTTTCGATCGAATTAAAATTGGACAACATCGTGATTGACGCGCTTGATTACCTCACCTAACCGCTCGCCGCTCAAATTGTTACTCATATAAAAATTAACAATCTTTTCAATCTGTTCCAAGGCTCCATCCTTGGTAAATGTGCCTGGGATTTCCATACCGAGTTGAGGCCTGCGCCCCAGTTTACCTCCTACAACTAATCTATAGCCGGCTTCACCTTCAATCAACGCGCCCGTTGGACAGCGCCTGGCGCATTGAGCGCACTGCAGACAGGCCGTATAGTCTATTTTGGGAACCAAATCTCCATCCGAAATAGATATGGCGCCTTCCTGACATGTCCTGACACATTCCCCGCAGGCCGTGCATTCAGCAGACGAGAAAACCGGAGGACACGCTGCGATTATTCCAACATCCGCAATCTGAGGCCTCGAACACGCGTTTGGGCAGTCAGAAATTGACACCCTGAATTCGTGATGAAATTTCAGGGCGCCCTTGACGCGCTCTTTCAAGAAGTCTTTGAAATTGAAGCCATCCAGCAAGAATTCCAGTTTTTGGACCATGTCACCATCGCGGCCCACCCTATTGGGGCATCCGCTGGGGCCAAAACAGGTTTCCAACTGATAACCCTTTACTTCATCTTCCATGTTCTTTAAATATTTTTGCTGACATTGTCTGACGTGTTCAAGCCTCACTTCAGATGAGTTGACACGGGCGGCTTCCTCCTCGACGCGCTTTTTCACTCGCTTTCTGATGAAAAAAGGAACTTTGGAAACTGCTTCCTCAGCCTGTCTGGTCCATTTCATACTGTCTACTCCGGATCAATCACTCAAAAAAAAAACAGCCAGACCCCTTTTTTTGGAAAAATTGATCTGCCTGACATATTATTTTCGGATTTCAACTTTTATTACATTATATTAGTGCTACTTACTAAAAAAGTCTAGTTGGATGGCAGTGGCTCCACCCGACAGACGTCGAAAACTGTCCGACAAAAAAATGCGCCCTGGTTATAGGCGGAAATATGAATCATATGAATTTGAGCCAGATCCCACTCTTTGAGGGGCTTTCGGATGACCAACTTCAGGATTTGTCATCAATCGCGATCACCAAGACATATAAGCGTGGCGCCGCAATATTTTCTGAAAACGACCCGGGCGCCGGTTTTTACGTTGTAAGTGATGGCAAAATAAAAATATTCAAGATATCAGGTGAAGGCAAGGAGCAGATTTTACACATCTTTGGCCCTGGCGAACCTTTTGGGGAGGCGCCGGTGTTCGAGGGCAGGAGGTTTCCAGCGCACGCCATGGCCCTGGAAGATTCTCAGGCGCTTTATTTCCCCCGAGTGGCTTTTGTCGATCTGGTCAAGAGAAATCCTTCCCTCGCGTTGAGTATGCTGGCGGTGCTGTCCCGTAGATTGAGACGTTTCGCAGCGCTTGTGGAGGATTTGTCTCTCAAGGAAGTGCCTACCAGGCTTGCAGCTCACCTTATATATCTTAGCGACAATTCACCGGGTGAAGATGAGCTGTCTCTGGATATTTCCAAAAACCAGTTAGCGGGACTTCTGGGAACGATACCCGAAACACTGTCACGAATATTGACAAAGATGGCTAAAAAGGGACTTATTCAAATCCACGGACCAAAAATCAAAATTATCGACAAGGCCGGTCTGGATGAATTGGCCCAAGGGTTAACGCGACTTTAGGCAGGCATTCCTTAGTAGGATTTGACGGGCCTAGTCAGACCTCTTATGTTTTTGCAAGGGATCAATTAATCAAAAAATTGGAGTAAAACGGCTGATGGTGATTGAAAAATTTCAGGGCAATCTCTGCGATTTATATGACGCATATAACCGAAGGGAGTATGTCCATCCTGATCCACTTGAATTTCTATATAATTATGACGACGTTCGAGATCGTGAGATAGTGGGAATAGTTGCGTCATCGCTTGCTTATGGCGGAATAAAACAAATACTCAAAAGTGTTTCGTCCGCCTTGGCGCCTATCCCCTGCCCCGCCGACTTCATAGCCAATTCATCGAAAGACGAACTCCTGAAGCTTTACAGAGGTTTCAAACACCGGTTCACTACCGGCGAAGAGCTTGCCATGATGCTATTCGGGATAAAAACAGCCATGGAAAATTACGGATCATTGGAAGCCTGTTTCCTGGAGGGACTCTCCCCTAATGACGAAACTATCCTGCCTGCGCTTGGGAAGTTTGTGGCTGAAATCTCTTCTGTCTTTGATGGACGTCCCAGAAGCCTGCTGCCTTCTCCGTTAAAAGGAAGCGCCTGTAAGAGACTCAACCTGTATCTCCGATGGATGGCGCGAAAGGATGACGTTGATCCGGGAGGATGGGACGGGGTCACTCCTTCCAGGCTGCTGATACCGGTGGACATCCACATGCACAGAATTAGTCGTGCTCTTGGTCTAACCGCCAGAAAAGCCGCTGATTTGAAAACAGCTCTGGAAATTACAGCCGCTTTTCGGAAAATTTCACCAGATGATCCGGTCAAATACGATTTCTGCCTGACAAGACTGGGAATCAGGGATGACCTTACACCTGATGAGTTCCTGACTACATGTGAATTATTGACCCGTTAGAAACTTGTCACTGCCTGGGGGGCCAAACACCAAATGATATTTTCTGGCCTGACCTTATATTGTATCTCTTGCAAAAACCAGACTTTAACTCCAGACAATATTTGGAAGGAAACATTGATGGATAGGTTAGGCCTGAATCCGGCGCTATGTTCTCATATATGAGCCGAATCGTATCCGTCGCGTCTATCCAGACTGCGTCAATAGGGAACTTCATGCCTTGCATGTGGATGGAGTAAATCCCCTCATGCTGAAAATCCAGCAGCATCCCTGAATCATCATTTATGGTTGCCCAACCGAGCAACCCCTCAACACGAAGAGGTCCCGTGTTCGCCAGACTCGCCTTGATAACCTTTGATCCAAGATTGATCGCCACATACTGATTTCTGGAGGTTTCCGAGGTTTGAGCAAAGACGCTTTGCCCCGCAAGCAACACTGAGAACTGTAAAATAATTGTCAGCGCCAATGCTGCGCCATGGCATTTTCCCTGGGCCGGTCCAAGTTTGTTTTTGTCCTGAATTGACTTGTCTGACATACTTGCCATCCTCTCGGTCTATCATCTCTGATTGTGCGGAACAATCAGTCTAATTCGAAGTCACATTTTATCACATCACTTTACGAAGTCCACCTGCCCGGTTTCGGTAGAAGCATAACTCCTGGTAAAGCTCAACCTAGCAATTGAAGGTTCATTACTATTTAGGATTCACTAAGTATTGACCTTTCTCTTTCAACGCAGTATAGCTGTACAAAGTCGGGAATTGATTCTTAATTAGGAATGAACTTTTTGACCGTTCATTAATCTAGACGAAGAGGAGTCAAATGAAAACGTTTTCTATTACACGCAGAGGCTTCCTCGCTGGAGCTGCGGCCGGGGGAGCCACATTGATAGCGTCATCTTACATTGGACGTGAAGCTATGGCGGCGTCCGCAACTTCTACGAAAGAAGGGACCGCCCCTATAAAAGACATGGAATCAGCCTCACACGGAGAGGATTCAGCCAGTTTCAACGTTGTTGACACATACGAATTCCCCGGATTCAAGGTTGTCCAGATTACATTGCCGGTACTTTCTATTTACACATACCTGCTGATTAGCGAAGGGGAAGCTCTTCTGGTAGATCCGGTTCGTGACGTGACTTTTTACCTTGACACAGCAAAAAAGCATGGTGCCAAGATAGTAGGGGTATACCTGTCTCATTCACATGCCGATTTTGTCGCAGGACACACCGAAGTAAAGAAAGCCTTGGGTGTCCCCATTCTTCAGAGTCACAAATCAGGCGTAAAATATCCTTTCAAGCCGATGAATGAGGATTCCACCGTCAAGATAGGAAAAGCCACTCTTAAATTTCTGGATACGCCCGGACATACCCCTGATGGTCAATGTTGCGCTGTTTACTCGGAAGATGATCTTAACAATCCTAAATTGCTGTTCACTGGAGATGTGCTTTTTGTGGGAAGCATAGGCAGGCCTGATCTGCTTGACGGAACTGTTCCCGCCGCATGGTTGGCAGGAGCGTCGTACGACTCCTGGAAAAACAAGTTGTCCAAGCTTCCGGACAATGTTCTCATTTTTCCGGCTCACGGGGCGGGATCCCTTTGTGGCGCAAATCTTGGTGATGAGCCAAAATCGACCATAGGCAAGGAAAAGGAATCGAATCCATATTTTAAGGCCCGAGGCAGGGGTGAGTTTGTTGCCATGGTCCTTCAGGGATTGCCGGAAGCCCCCCAGTACTTTGGCCACAATGCGAAGATGAACAAAGAAGGCCCCAAACCGGTTAACTGGGACCTCCCCGTTTCTAAAGAAATCAAGGCGTCTTCCGAACTTACCAAGCCCTCAAAATATTACCTGGTTGATCTTCGGGACGCTGAAACCTACGCCAAGGAACACATTCCCAATTCGGTGAACATAGCGGTTAGGGGTAGATTGGAGACCTGGGTCGGGTCCATGGTTCCGTGGGGGTCCAAGTTAGTTTTGATTGGAGACCAGGAATCTCTAAAAGAAGCCAGGCACAGGCTTCATAGAATCGGTTATACGGGGGAAGTCATAACTCTGGATTCCTGGAAGAAGGCCAAATTGCCTACAAAATCGCAAACCCCCATCACACCGCAGAAGCTGCATGAACAGATGGAGAATGGAAACGCTCCGCTAATAGTGGATGTTCGTCTTCCAGCAGAATGGATGGCCCTGAGAATAGGAAATGTGTTCAACATTCCTCTAACTAAACTGGCGGAACTTTCTTCCAAGCTGGAACCTGATCAACCTGTGGTGTTAGTTTGTAATTCGGCATACAGATCGAGTTTGGCGACCGGCGTCCTGGAAAGGAAAGGTTTCACCAAGGCGGTTAGCCTTGAAGGCGGGAGCCAGGCATGGATGGACGCCGGCTTTCCTGTTTATGAAGGAGAAAAAACAGCAGAGGCGGGGCTGGTTCCTGTGCGGGCTGAACCTAAAAGGAGTCGCTCAGAATAGTCCCGATCAATGATGTCGGGTTTTCTGATCCTGCTTTCTTATCCAAAGTGTGTGTCGATAAACGATTTTTTTGCGACACACACTCTGACAATCCTTGCCACAGTCTGACGGACCGCTTATGGCTTCTGCTAATGAATCGTCCGACCAAACTTATGTTTCCTTCACCACACTGTTTTAGTATACTGCTCCCTGAAATATTGCATTGAAAAGTTCCGTTTAAAGGTGAAACATGGCTGTGAATCAGAAATTACTGGACATCCTTGTGTGTCCGAAGTGCAAAGGAGATTTAAATCTCACTCCAAATTCCGATGGACTGATATGCGAAGCATGCCGACTGAAATATGAAATAAAGGATGACATCCCCATAATGCTCATTGACGAAGCCATACCTCTCGGCGACCCAAAGCCCTGATCAGGCGTTTTTGCAACATCGCAGATTTTTATGGTGACTAAGATGAGATGGGAACGATGACCGGCTTGGTTTTAGCTTTTTTCTTTTCGTTCAATATCTCGTTCACCCGGCTTTACAAATTATTTGAGAATTCATTTGCGCATTACCCAACGACAAGCGTGCCGTGGCCTGCGCTCGTTTTTTGAGCCGCCTGGTGTTCCTTGTGGCTGACTGAGACTCCGGAGCAGGTTTTCTGGATGCATAGAAAATTCAGGAGAAAGAGTAAAAGACGGAACACCTCGAGGCCAATCGGGAAGAATGATCTGTCGATCGGCGCCACAATGAATGTGGCATTCAATCGGAGGCGTCATGAAGGCCTTTGATTGCCGTGTCTGTGAACTGCCTTCCAATATTTTAGTCAGGGGGGTCAACTGGGTTGGTGACACCATAATGGCCTTGCCGGCCATGAAGGCCTTGAGAAGCATGTTTCCGGGCGCCAACCTGACGTTCTGGGCGCCACAATCGCTTGAAAGTTTGCTGCGTGCTTCGAGAATTCCCGACGAGATCATTGCCATTCCCAACGACATCAACAGGATGTCGCGACCCTTCATAATGAGTTCCATCCTGAAAAAAAAAAGATTTGATATGGCTGTTCTTTTCCAGAACGCCTTTGAAAGCGCATTTACGGCATGGCTGGCGCGTGTCCCGCTGAGAGTCGGATACCCCACTGATGGCAGG
>CAZVOU010000151.1:0-6758 GCA_964628605.1 uncultured Syntrophaceae bacterium | reverse complement strand
TGGTTTTGCCTCTGAACTCTATTCTCTCATCAGCGACCCTGAGGCCCCTAGAGATTTGGACACCCAGGCGATGTTTGAGTATTTCATGTATGACTTCATACCGGCTCCGCATACCATCTTTCGTGGAGTGATGAAACTTCCAGCAGCTCACAAGGCTCTATACTCACCAGCGGGCTTCAGGATTGAGCGTTACTGGTCTGTTCCCGAACCTGAAGATGATCTCAAATATGAGGCCAAGGTAGAGGAACTGAAACAGACGCTCGTCAGCGCCACGCAGATGCGTCTTGTTTCCGACGTTCCGCTCGGGGCTTTTCTGAGTGGTGGATTGGACTCGACTTTAGTGACTGCAATGATGAAACAGGGCGGGGATCGCCAGGTCAAGACATTCAGCGTGTCATTTCCCAACACTTCCCACGATGAGTCAAAATGGTCGAGATTGGCGGCCAAGGCGTTGGACACAGACCATACGGAGAGTGAGGCGCGTTACGATATAGAAGCTATATTCCCTCATTTGGCTTTTCACTTTGGAGAACCGTTTGGCGATTCATCTGCGCTGCCTACATGGACGCTGAGCCAAAAAACCAGGGAAAAGGTGACGGTGGCCTTATCAGGAGATGGGGGGGATGAACTCTTTGGAGGCTATGAGAGGTACCTCGCCAGAAAGCTGCAGTCAGTTTACGATTCGTGCCCGTCATTGCTGAGAAAATTCGTATTCGAGCCGCTAATAAATAAGGCGCCGGAAACCACAAGTTACTACGGGACAAGTTTCACCAAGAAGCTAAAGTTGTTTATCAGGGCATCCGAGAGAATGCGCACGGAACCGTTGGCTTTAATTCCGCGGACTTTCTCCGTGGATGAAGTTCAAAGACTGACCGGCATTGACTATGACATGGACGCTGATCCAGTCATTGACACGGCCAGGTCCTACCTCCGTCTCGGGCCCGTTCACTCCATGATGTTCACCGACATCGGCACATATCTGGCCGAAGACATCCTGACGAAGGTAGACAGAATGAGTATGGCGCATTCGCTGGAAGTCCGTTGTCCACTTCTAGACCATAGGGTTGTGGAGTTGGCCTGCCGCTTACCCCTGGAATTCAAGATATCCGGAATGAAGGGCAAGAGAATTCTTCGTGACGTGGCCAAAGGACTGGTTCCGAATAGCATAATCAACAGGTCGAAATATGGTTTCCAGGTTCCTTTGGGCGAATGGTTCAGAAAGGATTTGCGTCAATGGGCCGGCAGAAAGCTCTTTGGTAGCCGCTACACCCGATTTGACAATGATTTTGTGAAGGAGATATGGACCCAACACCTGCTCGGGAAACAGGACAACACCTTCAAGATATGGCTTTTAATTGTTTTCAGGGACTGGGAGTCATCGATTTTAAATTCAGTCTGATGATACCGTTTCAGAACAATTCATGGTCTGTTGTTACGCTTCTTTTTCCGGCTGACCGGCATGAATTTTTGTCCATCATCATGATCATTCCGGCGGCAGATGGTTTGACTTAAAGCGATTATTGCATTATAGGGAGCGAGGGCTGATTTATGGGCCGGAGGTCTTGATGGATTCCAGAGTGGAAAACCCTGCAGCAAAAAAGAGCAAGTCCAGGATATTTTATGCGGTAATGTCCCTGATATTTCCCGGTCTGGGGCAAATTGCCAGGGGCAGGATATTTGCCGGACTATTGTTCCTGTTAAACACTGCCATATACATTACGCCTCTTTTTGTGGCACAGAATGAGCAATATGATGTTCAGACCCCTGCCCTGCTGGTGGCGGTCGGCGTCTGGCTGTGCTCGGCTCTCGACGCATTCCTGTCGAAGAGTTCTTTTCTGGTCATGGCGCTACTGGTGTCTTTGCTTTGTTTTGGGGTAGGATTCTTTGGATCTTACTTTATTTTACCTCATTTGGACATCTGAGCCGGCAGTTATTCTTACGTCGTCAGGATTTCACAACAGATGTTTTATCTTTCGAAGAAAAGATTATGTCAGAGCTTTTAAATATAACCGGATTAAGAACCGTCTTCCAGTCAGACGAAGGCGAGGCTGCAGCTGTTGATGGCCTTAATTTGTCCATGGCTAAAGGCGAGATCATTGGTCTTGTTGGTGAGTCCGGATGTGGCAAAAGCGTTACGGCTCTTTCGATCATGCGCTTGATTCAGAGTCCTCCCGGACGGATTGTCGAGGGGAATATTCTTTTCAATGGAGTCGATCTTCTGACTCTTTCTGAAAGTGACATGCGATCGGTCCGAGGCAACGATATAGCGATGATCTTCCAAGAACCCATGACTTCCCTTAATCCGGTCTTCAGGGTGGAAGACCAGATTGGTGAGGTCTTCAGGATTCATAAAAACATGAGCAAGTCTGAGGCTCGTAACGCCGCAGTTGAAATGCTCAAAAAAGTCGGTATTCCGGCTCCTGAACTAAGAGCGCGCGATTATCCCCATCAGCTTAGCGGAGGCATGCGTCAACGAGTCATGATCGCAATGGCGCTGGCTTGCGACCCGGAACTAATGTTGGCTGACGAGCCTACTACGGCTCTGGATGTCACCATACAGGCTCAAATACTTGACCTGATGAATGACATCAGGGAAAGGCTGGGCACAGGGATTATCCTGATAACGCATGACCTCGGAGTAGTGGCACAAACCGCCGATAGGGTGGCTGTCATGTATGCCGGCGTGATAGTCGAGGAAGCCCCTGTGGAGCAACTCTTCGAGGAGCCACTGCACCCATACACAATCGGCCTGCTGAAATCCTTGCCTCAGTCAAACATTGATTCGACGCGATCCAGGAGACACCGATTGCACGTCATTC
Source organism: uncultured Syntrophaceae bacterium (assembly GCA_964628605.1). Lineage (GTDB taxonomy): Bacteria > Desulfobacterota > Desulfomonilia > Desulfomonilales > Desulfomonilaceae > CAITZA01. The sequence continues at coordinate 3,939 of CAZVOU010000151.1, read as the reverse complement.
CCGGCAAGGTTCCGGACCTGAGAAAGCTACCGCCGGGTTGCAGGTTTCAGGACAGGTGCCCCGAGGCCGGACAGATATGCAGGACATCTCCATCATTGGAGGCAAAGGGCGCAGACCGGCTTGTGCGATGCTGGATGAGATGATTATAATTAATAGTATTGTGTTCATTACAACTGGAGGAACTCTTCATGAGCGACAATGGCGCTGATCAACTTTTTAAAATATGCGATTCAAGCAGTTTTGTAAAAATACGTTACCAGGTCAAGGTGGAAAACGGTCCAATACTTAAAGGGGCTGAAAATCCGGAGATCATGGACTTTGTGACAGGTTTCAGGCAGGTAATCCCCGGACTCGAAAAGAGGCTTCTCGGACATGTCGCAGGAGAGGCCCTGTCGTTTACAGTTCCTGCCGAAGAGGCTTTTGGGGAACGCAGGGACGACTTTGTCATAATAAAAGACAAAAAAGAGTTTCATTTTCCGGAGGGTTTTTACCCATATCCCGGAATGGAAATTTCAGTCGTCACAAATATGGAGGAGGGCCCTGACACCGTAATAATAAAGGAAGTAAGGGATAACGACATAATCATAGACTTTAATCACCCACTTGCCGGTTGTTCCCTGAAATATACCCTGGAAATAATAGAGGCCCGCCCTTCCAAGGCCTCGGATGTTTGTTCGGAGTGGGAAACAGAAAAGTCCGAGGGTTGCTCTAGTTGCGCTCCTCACGAAGTGGTCCTCGGTGATGACACCGAACGCCGTTATGATAACTAACTGTTTAGCCAAAACAGCATTTTTAAGGACTTTAAAAGTCTTTTTGCAGGTTGACTTTCTTAATTCATTACAACTCATTTAAATTGCTAATAGAAAAGGAACTTGCTTAAAATGAATATTTTCATCACCGGGGCCAACGGTTTCGTTGGCCGCAAGTTGACGTCGGCCTTGACGGAGTCGGGGCATCAGGTTACCTGGCTGGTCCGCTCTGAAAAAAAGGCCCTGGAATCGCCTGTTCCTGTGTCATTCGTGGTCGGGGACCCCACTCAGACAGGAAAATGGCAGGATAGTGTGGCCAATCACGACTTGCTGATCAATCTAGCAGGGGCCACAATTTTCAAGAGATGGACACCTGACTACAAGAAGTTGATCTATGACAGCAGGATACTTACCACCAAAAACCTCGTTGAAAGCGCTCAGACAGGATCCAGACTCCTGAGCACGTCGGCGGTCGGTTATTACGGGTTCACAGGTGATGAAAAACTTGATGAGCGATCTCCGGCCGGTTCAGGCTTCCTAGCCGAACTCGCTGTAGATTGGGAAAAAGAGGCTCTAAAAGGAACAGATAAGGGACTGAATGTCGCTATCACACGTTTTGGAGTGGTTCTGGGCAGGGACGGCGGCGCATTGGCCCAAATGGTATTGCCGTTTAAATTGTTCGCTGGTGGGCCTTTGGGCTCCGGCAAACAGTGGATGTCATGGATTCATTCCGATGACCTTTGCAAAGCCATAATGTTCCTGGTAGACAATCCCCAGGTTCAAGGTCCGGTCAACTTCTCCGCGCCTGATCCCGTTCAGAACGGTGATCTGGCCAAGAAATTGGGCAAAACACTCGGGCGGCCGTCCTTCATGCCTGCTCCGGGATTCGCTATCAATCTCATTCTGGGTGAATTTGGAAGTGTTATACTGAAAGGTCAGCGGGCCGTCCCCAGGAAGCTGCTTGAAAACGGGTTTTCGTTCAACTATCCGGAAGTACAGTCCGCTTTGAACGACTTGCTACTCACCAAGGTGGTCTGATTTACAGCCCAAAACATAGGGCTTGTTCATGTTGTGTAACACTGGACTGTCTCCAACTGGTAGCCATGGCGCAGACTGCGCTACACGGAAGTTGATGATCCGACGGGTTCATCAACTAATGGCTGTTAGGCGCATAATAACAAATGCCTTTCAACTCTTCCGTTTCCGTCAGGGGCAACCAGATCCTGAAGACCGTGCCGTTTTCATCTGACTTAAGAGAAATCGAGCCGGCATGGTCCTCAACAATTTTCTTCGTGACCGTCAACCCGAGACCGGTGCCATGCTCCTTGGTGGTAAAGAACGGGTTAAAAACATTTTGTAAGGCTTCAGGGGGTATCACCGGCCCCTTGTTGCTAATCTTCATTTCAAAATAAATATCTGACCCTAACTCGCCTACTTTCAGCGCCTTATCACTTGGAATTGAACAACCGGTTTCAATGTTGATTACCCCACCGTGAGGACTGGCTTCTATTGCGTTTGACAGCAGATTGAGCACCAGTTGCTGAAAACGGCCGGGATCGACAGGTATGTCGCCAATCTCAGGCCCCAGATTAGCCTCGATAGTTAAACCCTTTTCCAGAGCGCGACCCTCGGTTATATCCAATATATACTTGATTAAATCATTAGGGTTAAGTCGCTGCAGCCTCACGTTGCTTCTTTTGGTAAATTCTATCAGTCTGTCAAGAATTTTCTCCAGCCTTTGAATCTCAGTAATAATGATAGAGACGTATTGACGCTGTTTTTCGTGGTCAATGGACTCCTGACTGTTCAAGGCCCTGCCAAGTCTGCGTGCGAAACCGCCGATGATGGCCAATGGCTGACGAAGCTCATGAGCCACTTCTGCAGTGTGGTCCTCTATTGCTTTACATTTTCCGGATTCAACTATGTGCTCGTACAATTCGTCGATTATCTTTATTTTCTCCACCAACGCCGCTTTTGAGGCTTTAAGTTCCTCTTCCAGTTTTCTTCGCAAGGTGCGATCCCGCATCACTCCATCATAACCACTCAGGTGATCGACCTCGTTCAGAGAAGTCTTGATGCGGATTCTGGCTATTTTTCGGGCCCCATCATGATCAAGCACGGCCACTTCTTCGTCCCAGATGGTTTCCGGCTCGAGTGATTCCAGAGTGTCAAGTCTGTGACGATCCTCCGGAGCCACGTAATCCCTTAGTGACGTCTCCAGGACGTCGCTTACCGGGTATCCTAGGAATGTTTCAATTCTGGGATTCACAAATGAAAATCGTTCACGGGCATCAAGAGAAAACAAAACATCCGGAGACTGTTCCACAAGATTGCGATAGAGACGTTCGGAGTCTCTCAACCAATCCTCGTCCCTTCTTCTTTGGGTCACATCCGAAGAAAGCTGCCTCCCACCCACTATTTTCCCATCTGCGTCCCTAATAGGGGTGGCGGTTGTCTCCAGCCAGATTTCATCACCGTTGATGTCGATTCTCTTATTCTCGCTGTGAGCGCGAGGATTCCCGGACAAGATTTTAGCTACAGGACATCCCGGACAGACTCCAGTACTCTTGGCGATGTATTCGTAGCAAGCTCTACCATCGTATGGACCGAAATATTGTTCAAGCAATTCGTTAGAAAAAGTTACTTTGAAATTGGTGTCAACTTCCCAGTATATCTCACCCACATTGCATAATAATTCACCGATTCTGTCTTTGGTTGCGCTATCAAACACTGCCTAGCCTCCCGGCGCTCACTCAATTAATAATTTTCGCCTGTTTCACAAGTATGTCTTGTAAGTGTCACAATGTCTAGAACAAACACATAAAAAATCCCACAAATGTTTTCACATTACAACACTCGAGAATTAATTGCTTACTCTGACTGAATATTTTCTTATCAAACCCAGAAACTTGGGGTCATCCGTCAATGTATAAAGAATGTTGGTCTCTTCGGAAGAATCCTGTTGGACCCTGTAAAGAAATCTTGGAGCATTTACTTTGAGAGCCTTATCCAGATTTTCCATCAATTTGCTTTCGTCATTCAAAGCTGCGTAAGATTGAGCCAGCAAATAATAGCCCAGTCCACGGTCCTCATCCTTCTCATACTGTTCAAGCTTTCCGATGTTTGGCTCAGCCTGGCTCAGCGCCTTACGGGCTCGATCAAAATCGTTCATGCTTACAAATGTCCGGGC
>CAZVOU010000150.1:0-25821 GCA_964628605.1 uncultured Syntrophaceae bacterium | reverse complement strand
AACAGGACCACGGACAATATCACGAGGACATCCAGCCCTCCCAGAGCCCAAAGATCTTTTTGAGTCACCATAAGGATATTTCCGAACAGATACCCCATGAGATCGGAAGAATACCCCGGAGTTTTGGCCACAAAAACTATTCCAATCGCCATACCGATTGACCACATAGCCCCAATCACAGTGTCTTCTCTCTGTTTGGCCCTTAAACTCACAAAACCTATTATGATGGCCGATAAAATCGCTGTAACCCCTGCGCCCAGCATTGGATCAATAGCCGATCCCGGATAAATTGAATTGAAAAACAGGACAGCCCCTATGCCACCTAAAATTGTGTGGGAAACGCTACCTGCCAGGTAGGAAATTCTCCTGACCACAACATAGGAGCCTATGATTCCGGAAGCGACTCCGGCCAGCATAGAGGCTATAAGAGCATTCCAGAGAAATTCGTAAGAAAGTAAATCAGCTAGAAATTGGCGCAAGTTCCCTCTCCCTCAGGAACACACTTATCGTGGCGCACTATCCTCATGGGAGCGCCGTATATTGAGTTTACAAGTTCCGCAGTAATTTCAGCGGTGGGGTGAGTGACCACACGCTTTTTGACGCACACAACCCGGTTCACATATTGAGACACAAAACTCAGATCGTGAGAGACAAGGACCAGTGTCATGGTTTTGTTGAGTTCTCTGAACAAGTCATAAATTTCCCCTTCTATTCCCTGGTCCAGATTCGAAGTGGGTTCATCAAGCAACAGCAAATCAGGTTCACAGGCAAGGGCCCTGGCAATTAGCGCTCTTTGGCGCTGCCCGCCGGATAACGCTGAAAAGGATTCATTGGCGCTATCCTGGATTTTCACCAGTTCAAGCTTCTGTAGACAAATTTGCCTGTCTTTCCGACTGTAAGGGCCAAACCCCCTGGAATGACCTAAACGTCCCATCAGAACAACGTCCATCACTGTTACGGGGAAAAGAAAGTCAAATTTTGCGTGCTGTGGCATATACCCTACCAATCTTTTGGACTTGGACGGACTTTTCCCGAAGAGCTGAACCTTCCCCCTGGTAGGTTTCAAGAGCCCCAGTATTATTTTCAGCAGTGTTGTTTTTCCACCACCGTTAGGTCCGACGACAGAAACGAAATCTCCCATCTTTATGTTGAGAAATACATCTTCAAGGATCATGGATCCATTATACGTAAAACTCAGTCCCTCAATTGCGATAGCTGGGAATTCTTTTGGTGACACGGCAAAGTCCCTATTTCAATCCTGAATGAATATTGTCACCTATTTTACGCATGTTGCCCAGGTAGTCAGCGGCTAAAGGGTCGATCTCAATCACTACTCCACCTATCCCCGATGCCACCGTCTCGGCGCCCTTCCTGGAGAACTGGGGCGCAACAAAGATAACCTTGACGCCTTCTTTTCTGGCAGAATCGATAAGTCTAGCTAACTGCTTCGCCGAAGGCTCTTTCCCTTCAATTTCAACAGCCTTTTGTTTGAGACCGTATCTGTCGGCCAGATATCCAAACGCAGGATGATAAACATAAAAATTCTGGTGTTTGATATTTTTCAGCGATTCACCGAGATGCTTGTCGAGATCATCAATTTTCTGATCAAAGGCTTGGGCATTCTTTCTGAAAAAATCAGCCCTGTCCGGGGCTATGGACCCGAGAGTTTCCCATATGTTGGATGAGATTGTTTTTACATTTGCAGGGTTGAGCCACACATGTGGATCCATTGTCCCATGGGCATGACCATGGTTCGAGACGTGAGAATCCGAAGTTTTCACTGAGGATTTTGCATGATCATGACCCTTGTGTTTGCGTGTCTTCTCTCGGTCCCCCGAATGAGTTTCAGGCTCAGAATCCCCATGGAAATCAGATACCTCCATCTGCCGTAATGTTACGCCTGAATTAAGATCTACGATTTTCAGGTTAGGAAATAATGATTCAATTTTTTTCATCAATCTGTCTTCAAATGGCATGCCCACCTTGAAATAAGCCTGAGCCGAACCCAATCTGGAAATCTGCCCCGGAGTGGGCTCAAAAGTGTGTGGGTCTTTACCCGCGCCGACCAACGTCTCAACTCTGACGGATTCGCCTCCGATCTGCTCTATGAAGTTCCCATACGGGGCAATCGCCGTGAAGACAATAATTTTACCAGGGTTTTTGTCAGCCAAGGCAGTTGATGCGAAAAGAAAAGTCAACAACACAAAAAAGAAAACACTCTCAGTAATTCTCGATGAAGCCATTAACCACCCCGCTCATTTATCACCAATTTCTTGACCGGATTGACCGGCGCCATGAGTATCTATCGAAAACATCCGGGAATCGCGCGAGCATACCAGATGCATGGCGTGGCAAGCCTCGCATTCCTCAAGCTTGTGATTCCTCGAAAACTGTTCCCAGTGTATTTTCTGGTGAGGCAGTAATACGCCCGCGCCGCGACACAGTGGGCATATACTGTCTAAAGCCGCCAACACCGCATGCCTTATAAACTCAGACCTGTTGGGTATCCCTTTCATGGCGTCTCTGAGCGACTCCGGAACCTTGAATGTTATTATTTCCTGCTTCTGCTTTTTCATTAGACCTCAAGACGCGCAAAGAACAGAACTTTTGATTGATAATACATAGTAATACCTGAACGTCAAGTATCCGGCCATTTAACGAGTCTCTTGCGCCCAATTTAGTTTATCTTGACTTTTTTCTTTTTATTTTATATTAGTTAAGTATAAAACTTAAAGTCAGATAAGTTTTTATTGTCTCAAGGACCTGTTAAGATGAAAAAAATACTGTTTATGTGCTGGCTAATTGTTGCCTGCTTTCTCATCATAGTGAATGCCTATGCTTGGGAAGTGCCAAATTGCGTCAGGGCGGATGCAGGGGTCCGGATGTGGTTCACGGTTCTGGAAGGTGACCTCATTCAGAGCGATAGAACAAAAATCGGCATTGCTGAAAACATGGGTCTGAAGAGAGACAAGTTGGCATGGGAGTTTTTTGCCAACGTGAGATTGTATAATGCCCATGTATTCAGATTAGACGCTGAGCCCGGGACAGTATATGATCAGTCGGTTAATGGCTCTTCAGTAAAGATTAGGGATTGGCGGTTGGGATACGACCTTGATTTTTACATGACACCCCAATTTCTTTTCGGTGCGAATGTCGATCTGGTTCTAGCGGGATACGATAACAGGGTGAGCAACGTTGTGGTGGGGGACAGGCTGTTCAACTATGGCGAAAATACGTCGCTTACATTTCCTACTCTCGGGTTTCACGGAACTTTCTACCCTATTTTTGAAAACATAGCTCTTCGTCCGAAGCTCGGAGGAAGAGTCGACTGGTGGAATTACAACAGCCTGGAAACGTGGCGGTGGGAAGTCCTCAGTGGAGTAGACATTCCGGTAAACATGTTTTGGACCTGGACCATTTCCGGTGGGTACAGATCTGATCACATCAAGTTCAAGAGTACTACGGATACACAGGACATAAACAGAACCGGTTTTTTTCTGGAAACATCGGTCCTGTTCTAGTTAAAAATGGAGCCTAATTGTTCCAGGACTGGTTGAGGAGCGATTCTATTTCGGACAAAATTTCCCCCGCGCTTCCAAGAAGGAGCAAATCGGTTACCTGACTATGCAACGCGGATGGTTCGCGGTTTATTTCGATAATAGTGGCTGATGGGGATTTCATTTTTGCGACGATAGGGATGTCGGCGGCTGGAAAGACCTGGAGAGAAGTGCCTACAACCAGCAGCGCGTCACATTTTTGGGATTGAATCTGGGACACCATCAGCGCTTTGGAAGGTATGGCTTCTCCGAAGAAGACAGCGTCGGGTTTTAGGAGTCCTCCACATACATTACATCTCGGTGTCTCCTGTTGGCCGGACGCTATACGGTGTTCGACTTTCTCCATGGGTTCCAAAGTTTTACACTTCATGCAGATAGCTCTCAGCAGATTCCCATGGAATTCAACCACTTCTATGGAACCGGCCTTTTGGTGAAGGTTGTCAACATTTTGAGTGATGACGCATTTCATGGCTCCTCTGCTCTCCATGTTGGCCAATGCGTAATGCGCGGCGTTAGGAGATGCTGAAGCTAGATCAAATTCCCCTGAATTTTTGAGATCGAGGCTCATTTTCCAGAATCTGGCCGGGTTTTGCAGGAAGCGGTCAATGGAGAATTCACCTGGATCTATCTTTGTCCACAATCCACCGGGGCTCCTGAAATCCGGAATACCTGATTCCGTGCTGATCCCGGCTCCCGTCAACGCTACCAGGTTTTTGGATTTAGATATGATGTCCGCCGCTCTCTTGACACTATCACTGATCATAAGAACCTCGTTACAGTTTCTGGACCCGACCCGAGCAGTATGCTCAAATTCATCATTTAGGGCCATACAAAAAAAATAGCAAGCCGCTTGAAACATAAATTTACAAAAAGTCGGCTAACGTAGTCAAAGTCAGAAATTTTACTTGGAAATTGAGGCATTGTAGTTTTATAATAAAGGTTTAGACCTTGAACTTTTAAAGTAACCGAAACCGCCTGAAAGCTGTAACGAGTAAATTCACGCGGTTGGATAGCCTTTGCTTGAAGGACTTGATGGATCAGGACACCATACTAATAAACAGAACACTTCAAGGAGATTTTTCTGCCTTTGAGGAATTGGTAGACAAGTATCAAGGTCGTATCTATCGACACCTCAGAAAGATCGTTCATGACGGCAACCAGACTGAGGACCTTCTTCAGGAGACTTTTTTAAGCGCCTACAAGGGTCTGGGTTCATTCACGGGGGCATCTTCGTTTTCAACATGGCTTTTTAGAATTGCAACGAACGCGGCCCTGATGTTCCTTCGCAAACATACCCATGACCAGGTTGAATACGATGATGAAATAGCCAATCAGTCTGCGGAAATGATGACGGCTTCGCCTGAATTCATAAGCACTCCGTTGGAGATATTGCTGTCCTTGGAGGGTAAGCGGGTTTTGGAGCAGGCTATTGATGATCTCCCGGTTATTTACAGAACAGTAATGGTGTTGAGAGACATAGAAGGTTTTTCCCTTGAGGAGACTTCTGATGTTTTGGGAATTTCAATACCTGCGGTTAAATCTAGACTTCATCGAGCCAGGAATATTGTGAGAGAAGCATTGACTGCTTATTATATGGAACAGGACCTGTCTGATGTTCAGAGAGCTTACAAGAACCAATGAACAAATGTAGTGATTTCTGTAAAAAATTATCTGACTACCTGGATCGCGACCTGTCGGAAAATGAATGCAGGCTCATAGAAGAGCATCTTGAAAAATGCCCTCCCTGCGCCATAATATATCGGAGTCTTGAAAAAACTGTGTCATTATGTGGGGTGGCGATACCTGATGAAACGCCAGAAGATGTCAGAAAAAGGTTGATAAGTTTTCTAAGAAATCGTTGTTGCAATGATTAGATATAAATAATGTGAGAGGAGTAAGGAGATGTCTGATAGCGGAAAACTTCTGCATGTTACCGATGCAAATTTCGAGGAAGAAATACTAAAATCATCTACACCGGCGTTGGTAGATTTCTGGGCCGCATGGTGCGGACCGTGCCGGACGGTGGGACCGGTGGTAGAGGAATTGGCCGGTGAATACAATAACAAGGTCAAGATAGCCAAGCTGAATGTTGATGACAACAAGCAGACACCTTCCAAATATGGTGTTCGTGGAATACCGACATTGATGCTTTTTAAAAACGGTCAGGTTGTTGATCAGATAGTAGGCGCAGTTCCGAAAAGCAAGATTAAGGAATTACTGGACAAGGTTAGCTAATGAAAACGGGCCTGGTTATACTTGGTGGTGGCCCTGCCGGTCTCACGGCAGGAATGTATGCTGCAAGAGCCAGAGTGGAGGCTCTTCTCATAGAGAGAGGGGCTACCGGTGGGCAGATGGCCGCTACCGAGTGGATTGATAATTATCCGGGGAACGTGGAGCCGATTTATGGTTATGAATTGGCTCAAAAAATGGAATCTCAGGCCAGAAAATTTGGGCTTGAGATTCTATACAAGGATATAATTTCAGTCACAAAGTCCCCCGACGGCTTGATTCTTGCCGATGACTCAGGCTCTACCATCGAATGCAAGGCCCTCATATTAGCGACCGGCGCTTCACCGGTAAAGCTCGGCATTCCCGGAGAGCAGGAGCTTGCCGGCAAGGGTGTCAGTTACTGTGCCGTCTGCGATGGTCCTTTCTTCAGAGACCTGGAAGTGGCCGTTGTAGGAGGTGGAGACTCAGCGGTAGAGGAAGCCGTTTACCTGACAAGGTTCGCGACAAAGGTCCATCTCCTGCATAGAAGGGACTGCTTGCGCGCAGTAAAGGAAATTCAGGAAAAGGCGTTTGCCGAACCTAAAATAGTCTTTCACTGGAATAGCGTGCCGGTAGAAATAACAGGGGACTCTGAAGTAAAATCGGTTAAGATAAGATCGACACTTGACGGACATACTGAGGATCTTTCTGTCGGTGGAATATTTTTCTATGTTGGAATCAAGCCTAATGACACGGCCTTCAAGGGGCTGGTTGAAACTGATTCAGCAGGCTTTGTTCTCACTGACGACAGAATGGCCGCATCAACACCTGGAATTTTTGCAGCAGGCGACATAAGGTCAAAAATCCTGCGCCAGGTTTCAACTGCTGTCGGTGATGGGGCCACTGCGGCCTATAGCGCCCAGCACTACATTGAAAACAGTCGATAACTACTCAACTCTGTAAGGCGTCATTTTTGCCGGAAAGAAGCCGGATGGCAGGTCCCGTCCGGCTTTTTTTAGTCAGAGATGGCCTCAAGCCATTTCCTTCGAAAAGCCGGCACGATGATAGCCAGAGCGCAAATAAAGCTTGTCTTTGCACTTGTAGATATGATAAAATTAAAATAAATTGAACTGTTAGCTTTTGTTATCATGAAAGTGGTTAATAAATTCAATCTGCTGCTGCAGTTTCAGCGGACTCGGGATGGTTTGGACAAAGGGGCTTTTTATGAAGAAATTATTGATGATAGCTCTTGTGACACTCCTTCTCTCTAGCTGTTCCCTCAGCAGGGCTTGGAAGTGGTTTGATGAAATGGAGTGGGAAAGAGACGATCAGACTGTAAAAATTATAGAGTTGTTTATTAGATAAAAGACTGATATATATAGGTGTTAGAGTTATGCGGCGCTGTTTCTGTCATGAGACGGCGCTATTTTTTGTGCTGGAGGACGCATGGCAACCGTGGAAATCGATAGAGAAATGCTCGAGACTTTCAGTTCCTCTGAGATCAAGAGGATATTGCGTGAGGAATACGATGACTACACAGAGGAGGCGCTGGAAATTTTCAGGGACATCCTGGAAGCTCGAGGAGATGATTATCGAACACGTTCTTCTGATTCGGCTCCGGCAGCCATAAAAGGAGAGCCACAGAGAAATCATTTTGCCGGTAGCCTCCCCATAAATAATCCGGAAGGCGCCGTTGAATTTCTCAATGATCTTCTTTCAGGAGTGATGAACAACGAAATTGACTTCGCTAAAGCGGATGTCAGCGTTAAAATAGTGCTTGCTCTGCTGAAGGCTCAAGAAGCCGCTTTGATGACGCAGGGCGATGAGGATTGAAAATGAGCGCAAAAATATCAGAAAAAATTGCAGACCTGGATTTTTCTAAGGGTAACGGCCTGATCCCCGCTATTGCTCAAGATATAAAAACCGGTAAAGCGCTGATGCTTGCCTATATGAATGAAGAGGCCCTCAAGACGACATTGGAGGAGGGACGCGCCTGTTACTGGAGCAGGTCCCGTCAGGAACTCTGGCGTAAAGGAGCCACGTCGGGGGACATCCAGATAGTTAGAGAAGTGTTGGTTGATTGTGATCTGGATACAATTCTGCTCCTTGTGGATCAGCAAGGTGAAGGGGCCTGCCACACAAAGAAATGGAGTTGTTTTTTCAGGCGTATAAACAAGGAAGGAGCACTGGAAGAGATTGACTAGGAATGACCCATTAAGATTAGTAATTCCCAAAGGTAGTCTTGAGCAGGCTACTATAGAGCTTTTCAAGAGGGCCGGCTGGAACATAACCGTTTCTCCCCGAAGCTATTTTCCGTCAGTCGATGACGACGAAATAATTATGGCCCGTTTGAGAGCGCAGGAAATATCGCGGTATGTCGAGTCCGGAACTTTTGACGCAGGTCTTACCGGCAAAGACTGGATCCTTGAAAATGAATCAGATGTCCGGGTAATAGATGACCTGGTCTATTCCAAGGTTTCCCAGAATCCAGCCAGATGGGTTCTAGCCGTAGACGCCGATTCCGATTACAAGGTTCCTGAAGATCTGGACGGAAAACGCATCGCAACCGAATTAACAGGTGTCACCAAAAGATTTTTCTCAGAAAGAAATATAAAGGTTGATGTTGAATTTTCCTGGGGTAGCACGGAAGCCAAGGTCAACGAAGGTGTGGTCGATGCTATCGTCGATGTCACCGAAACTGGAAGCACTCTGAAGGCCAACGGCCTCAAGATAATACATAACATCCTCACCACCAATACACAGTTGATAGCAAATCATAAGGCTTACGCGGATCCGTTCAAACGCGAAAAAATAAGCCAGATCCATCTGATGCTTCAGTCTGCTCTCGAGGCCCGTAAAATGGTAGGGCTGAAGATGAACGTTCCGAAAGATCAACTCGAAGTGGTGGTTGGCTTGTTGCCTTCTCTAAACGCTCCGACGGTTTCGGGACTTTACAAATCCGACTGGTTCAGTGTTGAATCCGTGGTTTCCGAGGAGATTGTGCGCAGCCTCATACCAAAACTTCTGAAAGCCGGGGCAACGGGAATTATTGAGTACTCACTGAACAAGGTTCTCTAAACCTGAAAATAATAATTTCAGATCTTTTGGCGGGCCTCATTTAACGCGGCCTCATCTGTTCATCACAATGGACTGGTCTGATTTCAGATTTGCATTGGAAGAGATTATCAATATTCTAAAGCGTTGCAGACTATCCGGAAAGATCCTAAGCTGTTGTTGGTGGATCGGAAAACAACGTCAGTTTTTTGCCCTGTCATCAAGCCACGGTTCAAATCATGACAGGCAAGTTCAGGCGGGAGGCGTTACTGATGAATTATAACATAGAATGCGAACGTGAAGAGGATGGTCGCTGGATTGCGGAAGCGCCGGAGTTGCCGGGAGTTCTTGCTTACGGGGCAACTGCGGATGAGGCCATTACAAAGGCGGAAGTTTTGGCTCTTCGCGTGTTGGCGGAACGTCTTGAAAATGTTGAGACTGGCCCTGTGCCTATCAGTATTGCATTTTCCGCCACATGACTCAATGGCCATCAGTCAAATCAAGGAAACTGCTTTCCATGATTGAAGAATAGAGTGTGGCGCCCCTACGGTTCCTCAACAAACGGATTTCTGGCCATCCTGCATGTACAGTTTCCTTCGTCTCCGTTGTTCCACTCCTGGATGATTTTTTTGAGACCGTTTCTATCAAGTTCTAGTAAATTCTTGACATTACCTTGGGTGATAAGCCTCATTTTGTATGCGAAGAAAACTGCTTCCTCCAAAAGACCAGGAGAAAAGGGCAGTCGCTCTTTAAGCAATCCCCTACGATCCAGCAGATCGATTATAAGATTGTAGGAATGTTGAGCTTTCTCATTATTTACGGGCATCAAATAAAAGCCTTCCTGAAACTTCAATTAAGCAACTAAAATCAATTAATAGTATGTGGCATTATGAGTCAAGGTGGCGCTTTATGACTTTGCCTGCGTCAAGTTCGATAAAATTCGGAACAAACTTTTCTATGTCCGAGTAATCATGGGTGATAACAAGGATGGTTTTGTCCCCCGATTTGCCCAAATCCATCATGATTTCATTTATCAGGGAATGACTTTTGGTGTCGAGGTGAGATGTAGGTTCGTCAAACAGATAGACATCGGGATCTATAGCTAAAGCTCTTGCCAGAGCGACCCGTTGAGCCTCCCCTCCGGATAATGAACGGGCCGGCCGTTTTTCAAACCCCTTCAGATCTACTCGGGACAGCGCCTCTAAACAGGAATACCTGATGGTTTTCCTGTCAATTCCCCTAAGTTTCAAAGCCCAGGAAACATTTTCAAAAACGTCTGTATTGAACAGATAAGGTTTTTGCATGAGATAGCCAATGCTGCGCCTGAAAGATAAACGGTTGGATCTGGTTAAGGATTTATCAAAGAATTTGATTGAACCCCTAGTGGGTTCTTCTACGAAAGATAGCAGCTGTAAAAGAGTGGTTTTGCCTGACCCGTTTGATCCGAGAATTGCTGTCACTACCCCTGAGGGTATGTCAATTTGATCTATCGACAAAACCTCTCGAGGGCCGTAGGAAAAGGTTACTCGATCCAGTATGTACGCAGATTTGTTCATGATTGTTTCTGGAGAGCGTAAAGCGCCAGGTTTACAAATAGCGCCACAATAAGCAAAGCCATTCCCAAAGCCATTCCCAGTTCAAATTCTCCTTTGCTTGTTTCAAGCGCTATGGCGGTAGTCATAGTTCTGGTGAATCCCTTGATGTTCCCTCCCAGCATCATCGCCACTCCGACTTCGGAGATAACCCTGCCAAACGCCAAAGCTGCCGCGGCTGTAATGGCAAACCGCCCTTCCCGGACAATCATACAGAATTCCTGCCATGCATTAGCGCCAAGGGTCTTGCACGTGATGAACAATCTTGGATCCAGGGAGTGAACTGCTCCCAGAGTGAGATTTATGACAATCGGAGTAGCAAGGAAGAATAATCCCAGTTCCATCCCCACCGGTGTAAAAAGAAAACCGTAATCACCAAGAGGTCCTTTTCTACTCAGAAACGCATAAAAAATGAGACCCAAAACAACAGTGGGAAATGCCATTGCGGTATTGAGCCCCAAAATGAGGGCTCTCTTCAGGAAGAAATTCTTGATAGCAATTAGGACACCAAGCGGAATACCGACGACAGCCGCTCCCCCCACAGCGATCAACGACACTTTCAATGACGTCCAAATTATTAAATAGACCTCTGAGTCTAGATGCCAAATGAGCCCGAGGCCATCTAAAAAACCCTGAAAAATGAAATTCAAATTTAACCCTTCACATCAGTATTTGACATCGCGTAATTATTGTCAGAAATACACCGTCTGTCCACTTCTTATCGCATTTGCGACCAGTTCGATGGCTTTCATTGCCTTTAACGCCCGTTCACCATCTACGGTGGGTTTCCGACCCGAGCAAACGCAATCAATGAATTCCTCGATTTCCAGCCGTAACGGCTCCTTGTTTTCCACGTCGATTTCCTCAACATGGAAATCACGCATCACGCAGGTCCCTAGTCGATCAATAGTGAGATTTTCGGACCTGTGAACGACCAAAGATCGATCGATCGTGTCGGCTTCCAGGAATCTCGTCTGAGTGGTAACGGAAATGGTCCTTGTTTTCTTTGGAGAAGCTTTAGATGTGGTGAGAACGGCGGTAGCTCCATTCACAAATTCAATTCTGGTGTAAGCCACATCGTTGAGTTCTGAAAAAACCGGCCTGCCGGATGCAGAGACGCACCTGATTTCTGAATTGGCGATCTCTAGGGCCAAGTCAATGTCGTGAATGAGCAAGTCGTATAAAACATCCACATCCAGACATCTTGAACCGTCGAAATGATTTAATCGACGAGCCTCAATAGTGATAATTGATTCAGGCTCTGAACTTATCAAATCCATGAGTTTGGCGACAGCCGGATTGTAGCGTTCGATGTGCCCGACCATCAATGCGACCCCATTTTTCCTGGCCAGCTCCACAATCTTCTCAGCTTGCTCGGCAGTAGCGGCCAAAGGCTTTTCCACCAGCAGGGCCTTAGATTTGGACAGGCACTTCATGGCTATTTCATGGTGCAGGAAAGTCGGAGCGGCTATTGTCAGCGCATCCACTTTTTCTATCAGTTCATCCAATGATGGGAAAGCCGTGCAGGAATAACGGTCACAGATTTCCAGAGCCCTCGTTTCATCCAGATCATGAAACCCTACGAAATCGACGTCCCTTATTTGATGAAGGTTCCTGACGTGGTGCTGGCCCATTGCGCCGACACCGACAACTCCGACTCGTATTTTTCGTTGATCATTTTTCATGAGTGAAAAGATACACTTCTGCAAAAAGTTCGTCAAAGGTTTAAAAGTTTACTTTACTACATCACTTGTGGTTAAATAACAATGTCTTGTAACAACGGTCAGCGGTCGTGACCGGTCTTTTGGCTGGATATCCGTTCATCACAATCCATATAACGAGAAGAGGGAGGAATCCATGGCGCGTCTTTTGTCTCTAGCGTTGATCCTGGTGGCTTTAATGGCGTCGGTTGGTTTAGGGTCCGAACCCATTAATGTGGGCGCTCTACTTCCCATGACCGGAAGTGTGGCTGCTTTTGGACAAATGGGGTGGGACGGTTTCCAGATTGCGCGTAAAATTCAGCCCGAGGCTTTAGGACGACCGGTTGAGCTAAAGCTTTCGGACACCAAGTCGGACAAGGTTGATGCGGCAAATGCAATGTCCAGAATCATTGAGAAAGAGAAGGTTGTGGCGGTTCTCGGTGAGATGATATCGGGAGATACGATAGCGGCGTCAGATTATGCTGAACGGTCCAAAATTCCAATGATTTCTCCCACTGCTACGAATCCCATCGTCACCCAGGGTAAAAAGTTCGTCTTCAGGGTGTGCTTTATCGACCCCGAACAGGGTCGGGTCGGCGCCAGGCTCGCTTTGGACAACCTGAAGGCAAAAACGGCCGCAATCATTTACGATATATCGCAGGATTATTGCGTCGGATTAAAAACTTTTTTCCAGAGGGACTTCACGCAATCGGGTGGAAAAATAGTTTCTGAAACTATGTTCAAGACGGGTGACAGGGATTTTACACCTCAACTCAGTCGAATAAAATCCATGAATCCGGATGTCATCTATGCTCCCATTTATTATACGGAATGCGCTCTGATGGCAAAACAGGCGCGTGAAATGGGTCTTAACGCGCCCATTCTTGCCGGGGATGGTGTGCAGGCGCCTGAATTGATTCAACTTGGCGGCAAAGATGTTGAAGGTGTGTATTTCACTGCCCATTTCCACGAAGATGTAGTTGAAAGTCCTTTAGGAAAAAAGTTTCTGGAGCTTTTCAAGAAAGAAACCGGCAAAGAGCTTGATTCCTACACCGCCCAAGCGGGAGACGCCTATTTTGTGCTTATTGACGCCATCAATCGGGCAGGATCGACCAATCCGGAAAAAATAAGGGATGAAATTGTAAAGACCAAGGATTTTATGGGTATAACCGGGAAAATAACCATGAAACCCGACGGTAACGCAATAAAAGCCATGGTGGTGAACAAGGTGAAAGATGGCAAGTTCGAATACGTGACGACCATTATGCCGTGAGACCGATTTTCGAATTATCTTTAAGAACCTGAGAAATGATGTTAAATGCTGACGCAGTGGGTTAGATCGGGTTTTCCGCGCCCTCTGGTTGAAATGCTGGACCTTGTTTGTGTGAGGAGGAATTTGATTTGCGTATTTTCTCTTTTTCCCTGCTGCTGTTAGCTTTAATGATGTCGGTTGCTTCGGCCGCCGATCCCATCAAGATAGGACTTTTGTTGCCCATGACAGGAAGTACGGCCTCTTTCGGACAAATGGGGCTGGATGCTTTACAGATTGCGCGCAAGATTCAGCCGGAAGCGCTTGGCCGACCTGTTGAACTTAAACTTGCGGACTCAAAGTCCGATAAGGTCGATTCGGCAAACGCCATTTCAAGGCTGATCGAAAAAGAAAAAGTTGTCGCCGTGATTGGTGAAATGATGTCAGGTCCCACCATAGCGGCTGGCGACTACGCTGAACGGGTAAAAATACCCATGATTTCTCCCACCGCTACAAACCCTATCGTCACTCAGGGTAAAAAATTTGTTTCCAGGGTTTGTTTCATAGACACGGAACAGGGACAAGTTGGAGCAAAGCTGGCCAGGGATGAGCTTAAAGCAAATACTGCGGCTATCATTTATGACATATCTCTGGACCATTCGGTTGGAATCAAGAGTTTCTTTCAGAAGGAGTTCACCAGACTTGGTGGGAAAGTGGTCTCTGAGACCATGTTCAAAACCGGTGACCGGGACTTCACCCCTCAACTCAGTCGAATCAAAGCAGTCAATCCGGATGTCATATATGCCCCTCTAATTTTCACAGAATGCGCCCTAATTGCCAAACAGGCCAGGGAGATGGGGCTAAAAGCTCCCATACTGGCCGCTGACGGCGTTTCAGCTCCTGAACTGATAGAATTGGGCGGCAAGGATGTGGAAGGGGTTTACTTCACCACTCATTTTCACGAGGATCGTCTCGATGCGCCCATGTCCCAAAAATTCATGGAACTCTTCAAAAAGGACACGGGTAAATCGCTTGATGCTTATGCGGCTCAAGCTGCGGACGCCTACTTTGTGTTGCTGGACGCCATAAATCGCGCTGGTTCCACAGACGCTGAAAAAGTTAGGGAAGCCATTCTTGCCACAAAAGACTTTCAAGGTGTTACAGGAAAAATAACCATGAGGTCTGATGGAAATGCGTCCAAGGCCATGGTTGTCAACAAGGTGCAGGATGGCAAATTTACCTACGTGACAACCATAACACCCTGACACTTTTCGATCAAAAGGTGGTAGCGCTTAACAAACGTGTGTCGATGAGTTTGGAGCGTTGCCACCTTTTGCCACATCAGTTTAATTACCCATTGTGAAGGCTAATTAAGTGGATCCAGGTTTTGCTATCCAACAAATAATTTACGGCCTCACGGTAGGCTGTCTCTACGGTCTGCTGGCAATCGGCTACACGATGGTCTACGGAGTATTGAGACTGATCAATTTTGCGCATGGCGACCTATTCATGGTTTCCTCGTATGTGGCTTTTTTCGGAATAGTCATGTTCAGTCTTCCGTGGCCGTTTGCTTTCATCGGGGCTGCTCTAATTACGGGTCTAATCGGCATACTCATAGATAGAGGCGCTTACAAGCCCATCCGCAACAGCCCAAGAATCAGCGCCTTAATTACTGCTATCGGGGTTTCTTTCCTACTGGAAAACCTGGCCCTAGTCTTGATTGGCGGGCGACCAAAACCATTTCCTTTGCCGGTGTTATTCAGCGGTTCCTTGACAATGGGCCAGCTGAAGATTCCGGTCCTTTCCATTTGGGTTCTAGGAGTGACGCTGGTTCTACTGATTGTGGTGGTTGCCATTGTTCATAGAACTCGTATAGGGATGGCAATGAGGGCGCTTTCCAGGGATATAGAGACTGTTTCATTGATGGGAATAGACGAAAACAGGGTAATTTCCTTCACCTTCGCCCTCGGATCCGTACTAGCCGCCTTTGGCGGAGTCATGTGGAGCATGAAGTATCCGGCTGTTGATCCTTTCATGGGGGTGATTCCAGGGTTGAAAGCCTTTGTGGCCGCTGTTTTAGGGGGTATTGGAAATGTCACCGGCGCAGCCATTGGAGGTATGATTCTGGGACTTGCAGAGGTGTTGATAGTGGCAGTTGAACCTGATTGGTCAGGATATCGGGACGCCATCGCTTTCTGCATTATGATACTCATTCTCTTGACGCGACCCACAGGCATCATGGGAGAAAAACTCCCTGATTGAACTGGACACATGCCGCAGAGGTTCAAATCGAATTGACCCAGGAAAACCCAACAAGAGACAAATTACTGACCTTTATGTCGTTGGCCGCTCTTCTCTCGTTCTTGTGGTATGCCGACAGCTATTTCGGCAATTACACAAACAGGATTCTGACCAACATAGCCATATTTATAATACTGGCCGTCAGCTATAACCTCATCAACGGGATTGCAGGACAATTCTCGCTGGGAACCAACGCATTTCTGGCAATTGGCGCATATACCAGCGCAATTTTTACATTGTCTCCAGAAGAAAAACTTAGATCGTTCATCATAGAGCCGATGATATGGCCGCTTTCTGAAATCAGTTTCTCTTTTCCTGTTTCTCTTTTGCTGGCGGGCGCTGTCACTGCGATGATAGCGTTGCTGATGGCCATGCCGGTGTTCAGGGTCCGTGGAGACTATCTGGCAATTGTAACGTTAGGATTTGGGGAAGTCATCCAGGTGGTGACCAACAATCTTGTGCCGGTTACAAATGGTCCACTTGGCATAAAGGGACTGGCGCCTCACACGAATCTGTGGTGGAGTTGGGGTATTTGCGTACTCACCGTTTACTGTGTGGTCAGACTGGTGAATTCATCATATGGCAGAGCCATGAAAGCGGTTCGGGAGGATGAAACCGCTGCTGAGGCGATGGGTATTAACGCATTTTGGATCAAGACACTGGCGTTTACTTTCAGCGCTTTTTTTCAGGGCGTAGCCGGTGGTCTGCTGGCTCACCTGATTACGACCATATCTCCCTCACTCTTCACTTTCATGCTCACTTTCAATCTCCTGATCATAATTGTCATCGGAGGCCTTGGAAGCACTACAGGGGCAATCCTGTCGGCCATCCTGATCACATGGGGTGGTGAAGCCTTGCGGGTAGTTGAAGAGCCGGCCACATTTTTTGGATACGAGTATGCCGGTGTTCCAGGCATGAGAATGGTCCTGTTCAGTGTCATTTTGATATTGGTGATGCTGTTCGCCCGTCGTGGGATAATGGGAAGAACAGAATTTCATTGGGAATCTTTGTTCAATTGGTTCAAACGGCGCATTAAATCCGAGGCAAAAGTCTGATGGGCCGGAATCTGTTAAATTTGGAAAGTCTGGTGGTTCGGTTCGGAGGAGTTTGCGCTGTCAACAACCTGAATCTGAGCATAGACGAATCTGAAATTATAGGGCTGATCGGCCCCAATGGCGCCGGCAAGACTACAGCTTTCAATGTAATATCCGGAGCTGTTAAACCGACCTCGGGGAAAATATATTTCCTTGGCGCCGATATAACATGTCAGTCTTCTCCTTCCATCGCCCGAAAGGGAATTGCGCGCACTTTTCAGAATATAAGGTTGTATGAAGACCTGACTGTTGTCGAAAATGTCATGGTCGCGGGCCATTCATCAATTTCATATTCTGTTATTGAAGCCATAGTCGGTCTTGGTCGCTTTGGAAGGGATGAAAGACGCATCCGGACACGTTCGAAAGAACTTCTCGACCTTATGGGGCTTGGGGACATGTTGTCGGAAAAAGCCAATTCCCTGCCCTACGGTTCACAAAGAAAGCTGGAAATAGCCAGGGCGCTGGCATTGGAACCAAAATTACTGCTACTCGATGAGCCGGTGGCGGGTATGAACCCAACCGAGACATCTGAATTTGCCGAATTCATAATCAGGCTCAGGAAAGACCTGACTTTGGGAATAGGTCTGATCGAACACGACATGAGTTTTGTGATGAATGTTTGTGACAAGATAAAGGTCATTGACCACGGGATGGAGATAGCCTGGGGAAAGCCTGATGAGATACGTCGGGACGAGGGGGTTATAAGAGCCTACCTGGGGGAAAGCTAGTAAAAGAGCAGGTGTGACAGGATGCTTCAGGTCGAGGATTTACATGTTAGCTACGGGGGGATTAACGCCCTGAAGGGTATATCCATAGAAGTGGGGCTTGGGGAGATAGTCTCATTGTTGGGATCCAACGGAGCAGGTAAAAGCACCACGGTCAGGGCCATTTCCGGTCTGGTTCCAATTGCCTCCGGTGAAATCAATTTCAACGGTATCAGGCTAAAATCAATGAGCCCTCACAAAATTCAACGCCTAGGTTTGGCTCATGTGCCGGAAGGACGAAAAGTATTTGCCAATCTTACCGTTAACGAAAATCTGTTAATGGGCGCCTACAACAATCCAGACAAGTCGGATATATTGAAATCGATTACCCGTTTTTTCTCAATATTTCCGGCTTTGGACGACAAGAGGCAAAGGTTGGCGGGGACACTCTCCGGTGGAGAACAGCAAATGCTGGCAATAGGAAGAGCCATGATGTCAAAACCCAGGATGCTGGTCATGGATGAACCCTCCTTAGGTCTGGCGCCCTTGGTTGTCAATGATGTCTTCAACGTGATTGAACAGATACGCAACGAAGGAGTGACGGTTCTTTTGATCGAACAGAACGCAAACGCTGCGCTAAAAATTTCGGATTATGCCTTCCTGCTGGAAAACGGGAGACTGTCACTTGAAGGCACAGGTCTTGAACTGTTGAATGATCCTAGGGTCAAGTCCGCTTACTTGGGAGATACAACCCATAAAGCAGTTTTAGGCAACTAAACTATAAAGAAAACCTAATTTTATATTTCATTATTTATAAAAAACACGAGAAGACACTTGACTCTTTTTGTGTGTACTGATAGCAAGAAGCCGGCCTCAACCTCGGGGGAGGGAGGGGCCGTTAAACCGGCGAACCGGAGGGTGAGTTTAACAGCCTCCCCTCCGGTTTATTTTGTGTGAAATCCTGTCCTCACTAGCTCGCCATACAATCGTAACTTTACTTAATTTTCATAATGTTTTATAAAAATAATTTGCGGTGAGGCCGCATAAATTCCAGACACATATTTACGAGTTTTTTTGAGAAAGAGTATAAAATGGGTACAAAGACCAAGGCAGAGGTAGCTGAACAAAAAACGCATCGCACTCTGCTTCAGGAATACACAGAGGCCCTGGTTGTAGCAATTGTATTGGCCATATTGATTAGAGCCTTGTTTGTGCAGGCTTTTAAAATTCCTTCGGGATCGATGGAGCCCACCTTGTTGATCGGTGATCACATTCTGGTCAACAAACTGTTGTATGGCATAAGAGTTCCTTTTACGGACTCGCGATGGCCGGCGATATTTAAACCTGAAAGAGGAGATGTCATTGTTTTTGTGTACCCCGAAGACAGGACAAAGGATTTCATTAAACGTGTGGTAGCGGTTGGCGGGGATACAGTCGAAATTAAAAACAAGCGGTTATATATAAACGGCGTCGAAGCTCCTATGCCTCAGGCCAGATATTATAGCAATGTGGTAATGCCGGGTGATATTAGCCCTCGTGACAATCTGGCCCCGACGAAAGTTCCTGACGGCTTTTTATTCGTCTTGGGTGACAACAGGGACTATAGCCACGACAGCAGGTTCTGGGGGTTTGTGCCCGTAGAAGACGTTAAGGGTAAAGCTTTCCTCATCTACTATTCTGCGCAGGATTTTCCGGACGTGAGGTGGGGAAGAATCTTCAACTGGATCAGGTAACAACCACAGGCTTCAGGAAATCTTGGAGGTATTAACTCTGAGTATTTTGAAGCCTGTTAATCTCATCCATTAAAAAATTGTTGAATGACAGGCATACCGGGCAAATTCTCCTGTTTTTTCTGGTCACCGTGTAAAGGGGTCTCAACAAACGCAAGCCCCTGATGGGGACTGAGGCCAACGACCCTGTAACAAGCTCATACGAAACAGAATGCACGGACACGAAAGACACTCCTATACCCGATTTTACACCCTGTTTCACTGATTCAGCGTCACCCATTTCCGCCGCAATTTTGAGTCCGGATATATCAATACCGTTTTCAGCCAGAATCCGTAATGTTACCGATCGCGTGCCGGAACCTTTCTGCCTCAAAATGATAGGCTGGGATGTCAAGTCGTCAAGGCTGATACTTTCTGCTTTGGCCCACCGATGTTCAGGGGCGGTTATCAAAACAAGTTCATCCTCTATCAACTCTTCGAAAACAAGTTTTCTGTCATTTTTTATCGAGCCGACAAAACCAATTTCCACGGATCCGTCCAGAACCTGGTCAATGATTTCCGATGTGGCCGAAATTCGAAGCATGATCTGGACATCCGGATTAAGCGCCTTGAAGGCCCCGAGATATTTGGGGAGCACATAAGCTCCAGGAACGCTACTGGCCCCAACCAGAAGGGAGCCTGACATCTTTCCGTTGAATTGCTCCAAGGCCTGTATTGCTTCAAAATACGTTCTCAGGATTCTTTCAGCGTACTGACTGAAGACCTTGCCGGCGGGGGTAGGGCGAACTTCGCGTCCTGCCCGGTCCACAAGCTGTTCGTTCAAAGCCTCTTCAAGACATCTTATGTGCTCACTCACCGTGGGTTGGGACAGGTTCAACGCTTGAGCGGCTTTGGTGAAGCTGCTCAACTCAACAACCTTGATAAAAACCTCTAAACGTCGGATATCCATGTCAGTTTTGCTTGTTTCCTGATTTTACCGGTCTGTGGGGGTTCCTGATTGTCCACGCCTGTTTATTGCATAAGCGCCTTGAGGGCCGACAAAAGGCATTTTCAGGAGGTTTATCAGCCCCAGGTTCCCGGGATTTCTAAATTGGTTCAGACCTATCGTCATCCCTGAGTGGCCTTTCATCGGTTGCGCTCGGTAGGTGCCCATTAATCTGTCCCACCAGGGGAGGCTGAACCCAAAATTGCTGTTTGTCTCGACCGGGAAAACGGAATGATGGACCCGATGCATGTCCGGGGTTACCACAAACAGTCTTAGAACCGCATCAAGATCAATGGGTAGTTTCACATTACCATGATTAAACATGGCTGTGCCGTTCAGGATGATTTCGAAAATGATCACACCAAGAGCGGGGGCGCCCAGGACAATTATTGCGGAGGCCTTTATCAGCATGGAAAGTATCATCTCGATGGGATGAAAACGTGTTCCTGTGGTTACATCAATGTCCATGTCGGCGTGGTGCATCATGTGCAGTCGCCACAATGTCGGAACGGCGTGAAACATGACATGCTGCAGGTAAATCACAAAGTCCAGGATGATCACTGTCAGGATTACCGCCAACCAGTAGGGGATAGCGAGACTGTTGAACATTCCCCAGTTGTGTTCAGACACAAAAAGAGCGACACCGACGGCTCCGGCTGAGAATAAAAGCCTTATGAAGAATGTATTCAGAAAGATGATACCGACATTTGCAAACCAGCGCCAGGACTTGGAGGTGGTAAGCGACCGTCTGGGATAAATTATTTCAGCGATGCCAACCGCAGAAAAAATGCCCAGAAAAAAAAGCAGACGAATGGCGCCCTCATTGTTGGAGACGAACTCGGTCATGGCAAACAATCCCCCTCAAAATGCATAGTTCCAGGATGAGAAAACAATGGCGCCAACACTCATTACTTCTGTCCGATCTGTGTCTCTTTCAGGTCTTTTGTCAGCGCCGGTATTTTCTCATCTTTCTAATGCTTCAATGAGCCCATCTTCAGATTTTTTCCTTACCCAGAAGGACCTCAATCATTTTTGACGCTTCAGGGACTACTTTACCTGAAGATGTAGCCGTTTTTTCCGTAAAACCGGCGCCGGTCTCTCCCGAGCTTTTTGCCCATTCGGAGGAGTCCAGCATCAGGAACGGGACTTTTCCCCGCTCATGAACTCTACTGGTTACCGGAGTCTGATGGTCGGGCATTATAAGGATTCTCCATGAATCAAACTGCTTCAGACCCTCCATAACCGGAGCAAGTATCTTTTCGTCAAAATCCTCAATTGCCTTGATTTTCAATTCTTTCTGTCCCGAATGACCGGCTTCATCCGGCGCTTCCACATGAAGGAATACGAAGTCCTTTTGTTTTAGAGCCTCGATGGTGGCCTGAGCCTTGCCGAGATAATTGGTGTCGAGGTATCCGGTGGCGCCCTGAACGTTGACTATTTCCAGACCGGCGTATTTACCCAGCCCTTTGATGAGGTCAACAGCGGCGACTACTGAACCCGTAATTCCAAAACGCTCATTAAGTGTTTTGAGAGCCGGTGGCTTTCCCTGCCCCCATGGCCAGACCGAGTTGGCAGGCCCCTGACCACGTTTGGCTCTTCGAAGGTTTACCGGATGCTTGTCCAGAATCCTCCAGGAATTAATGATCAATCTGATCAACTTGTCTGCGCCTGGACCGGTAGGAAGGTTGGACGCGATTGGTAAACCCGGAAAGTCATGAGGTGGATGGGTAACCAGACCATCGGGCCCATTTTCCCAGATGAGCAGGTGCCTGTATGAAACACCGGGACTTACGGAAAACCCCAGAGCTTCTATTTCCGGCCCGAGGGTTCCAATTAGCTCACGAGCTTCAGGAGTCGAAATATGATCGGCGCTATGATCGGCCATCACAGTGAAATTTCGCTCCAGTGTAACGAGATTCAACCGGAACGCCAGATCGCGCTGTCGGAGAAGGACGCCCATGGAAGCGGCTTCGAGAGGGGCCCTTCCGGAATATACTTCTCTTGGGTCGTAACCCATAATGGACAAGTTTGCTACGTCACTTGCCGGGGCCATATCGTCCGGAATGGTTGAAGTGAGTCCTATGACTCCGGCGCCGGCCATGCGATCCATCCACGGCGTTTTTGCCTCAGCCAGGCAGGTTAATTGACCTCCATCATCATCACATGAGTCAGCCATGCCATCCGGCACTAAAATTAAATACTTGGTTTTAGAATCCGAGGACATTGAGCACCTTCTTCATATCCGGTTCACATGTAACCGGTTCAGTGGATACTTTTATAGCGTTATCAGGGTCTTTGAGACCATGACCTGTCAAAGTGCAAACTATTCTTTCCCCGCCGGCAAAGAAATTGGCTTGGCTTTTCTTGATCAATCCGGCTATGGATGCGGCCGAAGCCGGTTCACAGAAAACCCCTTCCAGGGATGCGACCATACGGTATGCGTGCAGGATTTCCTCATCGGTAACCATGTCAATCAGTCCGTGAGATTCGTCCCGAGCGGCTTCCGCTTTTTTCCAGGATGCAGGATTACCTATTCTGATGGCCGTGGCAAGAGTCTCCGGTTTTTCTACTATGTGCCCCAGAACTATCGGAGCGGCGCCGGAAGCCTGAAAACCGATCATTTTAGGAAGACTTTTGATCTTGCCTGCGTCTTTATAGACCTTGTAACCGGCCCAATAAGCTGTGATGTTTCCCGCATTGCCGACCGGAAGCGAATGATAATCCGGAGCTTCCCCAAACCAGTCACAGATCTCGAAAGCGCCCGATTTTTGACCTTCTATTCTATGCGGATTGACCGAATTGACCAGTGTTATAGGATAATTTTCGGAAACTTCCCTCACTATTTTCAAGGCGTCATCAAAATTGCCCAGAATCTTAATAACTGTCGCCCCGTGGATCATGGCCTGGGCCAATTTGCCCAATGCGATTTTGCCTTCAGGTATGACCACGAAAGCCTTTATCCCTGCACGAGCGGCGTAGGCGGCGGCAGAGGCGGAGGTGTTTCCTGTAGAGGCGCAAATTACGGCTTTTGAACCAGCCTCAACCGCCCTCGATACAGCCATCGTCATGCCCCTATCCTTGAATGAACAAGTCGGATTGAGGCCTTCATATTTGAGATAGATTGAAATCTTCGGGTTTATTTGTGCGGCAAGTCTCGGAGCGGGTATTAACGGTGTATTACCCTCAAGAATGGACACCACGTGCCTGTCGTCGTCAAATCGGTAAAAATCAGGGTATTCTCTTATAATGCCTTTCCACATGATTCTGTTTTGCGTCTGACCGGCGCTTCTCCTTTGTTTAACTTAAAGTCCGCTTTCAGCAGAGTTCTTCATCCTCGATCCTGATGATAATCGGGACCCCCTCTACGACGTCGAGGAGTCCGATTTTTTCGATGACTTTCCGCATGTCCGCCTCTTTGGCCACATGAGTGACAAAAACCACCGGAACAGCGCCTCCGGTGACCCTCCTTTTCTGAATGACGGAATGAATGCTGATATCATGTTCGGCCATTATTCCGGCAATCTTTGAGAGGACACCAGGTCTGTCGGACGCTTGAATCCTGAGATAATAATTTGTCTGAATTTCAGATATGTCCATTACCCGGCCGGAAGAGAGTTTGTCGTGGGAATATCCCAGAGGAGGCACCTTCCCGTTGGCGTCTCTTCCAATATTTCTGGCAACTTCGACCACATCGCCAATGACCGCCGACGCCGTAGGTTCTCGACCTGCTCCACGACCATAAAATAATTGTTCTCCGACCATGTCACCCTTGAGGTAAATTCCGTTAAAAACTCCATCAACCTGCGCCAGAGGATGATTCCTTGGTAACATGGTGGGGTGCAACCTTGCCTCAACTCTGTCCCCATGTCTGATGGCTATAGCCAACAGCTTTATTTTGTATGCGAATTCCTGAGCCATGAGAATGTCGAAGGAGTCAATCCGTGTTATGCCCTGAACGTAAATTTCATCTACGGGCACAAGAATGCCGTGAGTGATTGCCAGGACCAGAGCCAGTTTGTGAGCGCTGTCTATTCCTTCTATGTCCAGGGTAGGGTCAGCCTCGGCATATCCAAGCTCCTGGGCTTTCCTGAGCATTTCGTCAAATGATATCCCGGGATTATCCGTCATGGCGCTCAGGATGAAGTTACATGTGCCGTTGAGAATTGCCAGAACCTTTTCAAATTTGTTGGCAACCAATCCTTCCCGCAAGGACCTTATTATGGGAATGCCTCCAGCGACGGCAGCCTCAAAAGCTATGTCGGCCTTATGCTGTTTGGCGAGCGTGAAGAGTTCCATGCCGGATTGGGCAAGCAGCGCCTTGTTGGCCGTCACGACGTGTTTGCCATTATTAAGCGCTTTCTTTATGAATGTTTTGGCAGGCTCATATCCACCAATCAGTTCAATGACTATCTGGATCTCTGGATCGTTCAGGATTTCATCTACATTTGTCGTGAGTACGCCGGGCTCAATATCTATCCCTCTGGGGGTGGTAATATCCAAATCGGCAATTTTTTTGAGTCTGAGTTTGAACCCTACACGGTCTTCAAGCAATTTGCCATTTTCTTGCAATACCTTGGCTACACCCACACCTATGGTTCCAAAACCAATCAAACCTATGCAAATTTCTTTCATAAAAAGCCCCAATCAAAATTGGAAGCGCATGAAACAAAGCGATTCCGGACTGTGACACAAAGTGATGAACGGGATTGGCCTGAGCCAATCCCTTAATTACAGCTAAAAATCTAGACAGCTACATTCTGAGCTTCCGATTCCAGATTCTTGTCCTGACTGACATGTCCTGAAAGAAAATTCCTGATGCCTCTTACTGCCTGATTGATACGCATTCTGTTTTCGACCAATGCGAATCTGACATGTTCATCGCCAAAAGGACCGAATCCTATCCCCGGGCTTACGGCAACTTTAGCCTGTTCAGTCATCATTTTGGAAAACTCCAGGGAGCCCATTTTCAGGAACGGTTCCGGGATCTTTGCCCAGGCGAACATCGTTCCCTTGGGTGGATCGATGTGCCATCCCGCCTCATTCAGGCCGTGACAAAGAGCGTCGCGACGATCCTTATATTCCTGGACTATGTCTCCGACGCAGTCCTGATTGTCGTTCAACGCTATTATCGCCGCTATCTGTATAGGCTGAAACATGCCGTAATCGATGTAGCTCTTTAAGCGTCTGAGCGCCTCAATCATCTGAGGGTTACCCGCAGCGCATCCTACTCGCCAGCCGGCCATGGAATAGCTTTTTGAGAGTGAGAAGGTTTCTATTCCTACTTCCTTGGCTCCTGGAACAGCCAGAAAACTCGGGGCCTTGTATCCGTCGAACACCAGATCTGCATAGGCGAAATCATGCACTATCATGATCTTGTACTCATGGGCGAATTCGACTATTCTTTTGAAAAAGTCATCGTCCACTACCATGGTTGTGGGGTTGTGCGGAAACGATATGATGAGCATTTTAGGCAGCGGCCATGTCAGTCTAACCGCCGTCTTGAGATCTTCAAAAAAATCGCTATCCGGACGGATCGGAACGTGACGTAAATCTCCTCCCGCTATTACCACGGAATATGGATGAATCGGGTAGGTAGGTGAGGGAACAAATACCACGTCACCAGGGTTGAGAGTGGCCAGAACCAGAT
>CAZVOU010000149.1:0-4986 GCA_964628605.1 uncultured Syntrophaceae bacterium | reverse complement strand
GGTATTCTCGGTGATGATTCCGTGACGGCTCAATAACCGCATGGTGTAGAGGTCTATTACAAATATGGGCAAGCCTGCGGCGTAGAGTATCATGCTGTCCGCAGTCTCCCTGCCGACGCCGTTCACAGTGAGCAATAGCCTCCTCAATTCATACATTCCGGCATTCGTGGAATTACATCGGAGACTAGGCTGAGCGCTATCGTCGGGCGTTCTTTCCCTGGAAACCGCACTCATTGATGTCTCAGAGATGGCGGTCTCAAAGAGCCTGTCCAGGCTGCCATCGTATTTTTCCTGTATCAGGCTGATGAAGTTCTTGAGTCTTTTCGCCTTTACGTTGAAGTAGCCGGCCGGTCTGATAGCCGCAGCCAGTTCATCATGTGACATGGCGTATATTGTTGAACAATCCATTGCGTTGCAGGACTTGAGGTTGTCAATTGCCTTGACCACATTCTTCCATGAGGTGTTCTGGGTAAGTATGGCTCCGACACAAACCTCGAAAGGAGTATCTGCAGGCCACCAGCTCCTGTGTCCGAAATGGCCGTGAAGGGTATGATATATTGAGAGCAAGCGAGATTGCAGGTCCTTGTGGGTGTTCATGCCTTGTTGCCGTTCTCCGGTCTTTAAATTTAGGGTTTGTCTCATGGCCCCGCAGATATGGACTGTTTGGCGTCCTTCTGGTATTTTTATTATGCATTCTTTTTGATTGGAGCGCCATATTGTTTGATCTTCAGATACTTGTTCTAACCTTGTTTCCACTGTTGTCCGGCATTACACCAATGACGGGTTCCATCACCGAGGCTCCGGCTCTTGTTGGAGCGCATGAACCTGTAACTGCGGACTTTATGGTGGGCGAATGGCGATACGCCGATCAGTTTGAAAAGTGGGGAATTACGGACAAGGAAAAGTCCAAAGTCACCAACGTCCGATCGGACGCTGTGATGAGTCTGAAGAGCGACGGCACGATGAGCATGACCAATCTCTTTCGTCCAAACGCGGGCGCCTGGGAGATGACGGCCAATGGATTGGTGATATATGACCCAAAACGACCCGAAAGGGGCAGTCAGACTTTGCCTGTGAAAAAACGCGATGAGAACCGTATATGGCTGTTGCTGCCTTTTACCGGGGGATCCGCAGGAGTAGGCATGAAGCGGGTCACCGATTAAGCGCACTGCCATTGAATGTTATGGTTGATTGATCCAGAAAAGGTATTGGAGGGTTGAGCGATCAGGACTTGTCTTTTCCAGATTCACTCTTGCGCAATTCTTTGAGCCGCCTGTCCTTTTCCACTATACGTTCAACAATGTCTTTCAGGGATTGATCTTTTAGTGGGCTCAATATCCTGTTAACGACTCTCAAATGCTTTTCATCGGGCGGAGGGATGTCCGGGATCTTTTGCGCCTCCGGTTCCGCAGTCCTTGCCCACGAACGAAGGCTGAACCTTATTTCCCTGAATGGAGCGGCGTCACGATCGAGGGCTCCATTGACCTTTTGGAGCAGCTTTAATCTTATGGCTGAAAGCTCACTCATCCAGACAGCGGAATCCACTATGACGAAAATAGTGTCACCGGAGACCCTGTCTATTTTGGCATGACGCGCAATAACCGAATCGACAAGCTGCGGCCAGCGATGAATTACGGAATGCCTTGAGAGGGCCTTGTTGAGCCCGAGACCGGCCAGAACGTCCTTAACTGTACGGGACAGCGGCTTTGGGTCCGATGGTCTCCGTGGGTTCATGGCTTGATTTTTCCCGTAAAGCTAGTTTTGAGCGCAATCGGTTGGATCGCCCTGTATTTTGGCGATGGCGTGAGGAATGGCCGGTAGGACGGCCTCAAGATTCTCAATGGCGCCTTTTGGGCTGCCCGGCAGGTTTATTATGAGCGTTGAGTCACGAACGCCTGCTATGGCCCTGCTGATCATGGCGTGTGGTGTCTTTGAGAGGCTGACGGCCCTCATCACTTCGGCCATACCCGGGATGACCCTTGTGATTACCTGCATTGTAGCCTCGGGTGTCACATCGCGCGGGGATAGCCCTGTGCCTCCGGTCGTGAGTATCAGATCGAGGCCTATATTGTCTGACCACTCTACGAGGACCCTCGAAATTTCCGAAACCTCATCTGGAACGATAGCTGTCTGAGTGACGTTTAGGCCGGCGCCGGCCAGTTTTTCTACCAGCGCCGGTCCAGATGAGTCTGGCCTGGATCCCCTTGACGAGCGATCACTGACAGTGAGAATTCCCACAAGCGACATGAGGGATAAACCTTGGCTCCTGGTTCGCATCTTCGCTGTTTGACGGAAGACCACGATGGAAATCTCTTACCTGCATATCCTGAGCTTCCAGTTCCTGCCTGAGGAAACCGGCCGCCTTCCACGGGTCCACTTTGGTCCCACAAGTAAAAATGTCTATGGCCGCGTAGCCGTATTCCGGCCACGTGTGAATGGTTAAATGAGATTCAGCGATAACTACGACACCCGAAACTCCCTGTGGGTTAAAGTCCTGGAATGCAGTCTTGAGCACAGTGGCGCCGGCGACTTCAGCGCCATGAGCCATAATTTTCTCCAGGTAGTCCATGTTATCCAACTTTTGCGCATTGCATGAGCAGAGCTCGATCAGAAGATGAATTCCTAAAGCTTTCATCGTCATCCCCCGTACCGAGTGGGCAAAATAGCCGCTCGTATATAAATCAAGGGTGATAGGCATAATTCCCGTGTAACGGCTGAAACCCTTCAACCAACGACGGGCGCTACTACTTCAGTTCCCGGCTGTTAAGGTAAACCCGGAGGCGGTTTCCCCGGCTGCCGAAAGCCGAAACCCAAGGGATTGTTCATCCCTCAAACCGAGCAGTATTAAGGTTTCAACCTTGAGAGGAGGAAACAGAATGTTTCCCCACTCAGGCCAACCCCTCCAATAAAAGAATTTTCAGACACTGATGCAATAGATAGGACGAATGAGCCAAAACCGGTGGAGGTTAACCTGTCCTGAGCGGATACAGAATTGTATTTTGCAGGGATGATCCGGTCCATTTCAACGTCCTGATGATATGCTTACATAGTTATCTTAAACCATATTTCTTGCCTTTAACGTGTGTCACTTGTCAAGCAAAAAAGATTCCTGGTTTAAAAAATATTTTTGATTCACATAGAAGAGGCATGGAATCAGCGTCCCTGAGGCGACGATGATTCATAGTCCCCTTTGTCGTTCGCAATTTTCATTAACGGCGCCGCAGGCCCCACAACGGGTTGAATCCCGTCGTAACGGAAACCGGCATTGCCCGCAATACCTTGTAGAATCAAAATCAATTTCCGTGACTGCCGCTCCGCATCGCCTGCAGAAACTGTCACATTCCGGGGTGTAGGCCGAACAGTTCGGGCATACTATTACCGGTCCGGAGTCCATCGCAGGGAAAGGATACGCGGTCCTTAATTTCCTGATCCGCGTCCATGTGACCCAGGCCATCAATAAGAGCAATGGAACGAGACTATATTTAGCGTACTCAGGAGATAGCGCAACCAGAAAATTGTAGGTTCCGTGAAAGATTACGGAGAGCAGGAACCCTTTCGTGACAGATGATATTTCACCCCTGGGGCTGAAGCGGGCCACTCCGAGAGAATATCCCCACATGGCGGAAAACATCATGTGGGCCGGGGTAGCGTAAAAGAGCCTCGAATACCATATTTCCGGACCGAGCCTGCTCAGGTAAAGCGCGTTTTCAACCGAGGCGAAGCCTAGTCCGGCGGTCATTGCAAACACTATCCCGTCGGCAGGGGTCTTAAAGTCCGCCCGGCGATAGATTGAAAGCCAGACGGCCGCCAACTTGAACAACTCCTCTACCGGGGCTATGAGGAGGAAGCTCGCCACTCCGGACTGAAAAAGCGTCTCCTGCCTGAGCTGCCCTCCGGTGACACTCTCCACCATATTGGCCGGAACCGTGCAAAACAGACCATATACGAACACCCTGGCCACATTGTCAAAGGAACCGCCTCCGATGGGGCCCTTGACCAGGAAATATATCAACCATGCCATTCCCGGCATCAAGCCGATTATTGCCAACGCTAGTTCCAGGCTGCTACCTCTTGTTTGACTTTATGTGCCTGACCGTATATCACGGAACCAACAGTTGTCCAACAGGTCTGAATGCTCAAAGGAGCCTCATGTTGAACCTCACTGCGCCATACGACACCGCTCAGCCATGGACTGGAAGAGAACTGGTCAGGGTTGAAGATGTTTACAAGCATTATCCTGTCGGAAAAACTTTCTTCCAACGTGGTCATCACACCGTTCATGCCGTGGACGGTGTGAGTTTATCGGTATTGGACGGGGAAACACTTGGACTGGTCGGGGAATCAGGCTGTGGAAAATCGACTCTCGGCAAACTCATACTGAGGCTGGAAACGCCGAGCAGCGGCAGAATTCTTTTTGAGGACAAGGACATAGCCCACATCAAGGGGAAAGACCTGAAGGAAATCCGCAGAAAGATGCAGGTCATCTTCCAGGACCCCTATTCTTCCCTGAACCCACGACGCACAATCAAGAACACAATAACGGAACCGCTTGTCATACACGGTATTGGCGACAGAGCTAAACGCAACCAGAGGGTCTATGAGTTGATGGAAGAGGTAGGACTCAGGAAGGACCAGGCGACGAGATACCCGCACGAGTTCTCGGGAGGCCAGAGGCAGCGCATTGGCATAGCACGGGCGCTGGCTTTGAACCCAAAACTGATAATTGCCGATGAACCTGTCTCGGCGCTGGATGTCTCCATCAGATCGCAGGTTTTGAATCTGATGAAGGATTTACAGGAAAAATATGGCCTTTCATACCTGTTCATATCCCATGACCTCTCCGTGGTGGAATATATCTCAGATCGCATTGCCGTAATGTATTTGGGCAAGATCGTTGAAATCGGGCTCAAGACACTGGTTTACAACTCTCCCAAGCACCCCTACACGGAGGCGCTATTGAGTTCTGCCCCTGTGCCGGACCCAGCA
>CAZVOU010000148.1:0-5152 GCA_964628605.1 uncultured Syntrophaceae bacterium | reverse complement strand
TCTTTCCATTTTGTTCCTCCGCTTGGCCAGGCTTGTAGATTAGGAATTG
This sequence comes from uncultured Syntrophaceae bacterium, assembly GCA_964628605.1. GTDB lineage: Bacteria > Desulfobacterota > Desulfomonilia > Desulfomonilales > Desulfomonilaceae > CAITZA01. Next base: position 5,103 of record CAZVOU010000148.1, on the reverse strand, counting down.
AAGTTCTCAGCAAATCCAAAAACAGAGATTCCGCTCTGGCTAGTAAGACGCCTTTTCCCGCCAACATTTTTACGACGGGTTGTTCGCCGATTGCCCGAGATTACAATGTATCGGCGCAAAATTCAATCCGTGGGAAAGGCTCGCGTTTCATGCCCAGGCAATGTTTGCGAATGGCAGAAATCCGGCCGGATCATTCCTGGTGGGGAGTTAATTGTCAGGATAGTGGCATTGGAGGATTAAAAGGATGTTCACGCTACTGGATCGAACGCCGGGAATGTCAGGCATAGGGGGACAGGTCTAGACATCCCGAAGGTTCCCAGATGTGACGGGGTTTCAGGATGTCGGCGACTGTCAGGATAGGTTAGCTGACGCCTGGTGTTCCGGAGGTTGATTTTCCGGATTCAGGCTGATCTGATTCAGGCTTCTGATGAAGGGCAGATTCCACGATGGTGGGACCTGATGGAGCCACATTGAGTGTGTCGGACTTTTTGCCCCTGTTAATAATAGTGAAAACAGGGCCTGACAACACGTATACCAGACAAAGGAGGAAAGGGAACTGATACGGCATCAGCGCTATCAATGCCAGAAGCAGTACAAAAGCCAGCGTGGAAGTAAAAGGTTTGGCCTTGACCAGTGTCAGGTCCTTGAAAGCATGAAATTTAATGGTGCTCACCATGAAGAAAGCGAGGCAAAGAACCGACAGTAGCAGTATGAGCCTGTAATCAGCAGGGTTGATTTCCATGTATTCCATGAATACCACTGTTGTAGCAAGCATACCTGCCGCAGCGGGTATTGGAAGTCCATTAAATTTTTTGAGATCTGGATTGACTGACTGGACATTAAACCTGGCTAGCCTCAAGGCCCCACAGGTGACAAAAACAAAGGCTGAAACCCATCCGAGTCGTCCATAGGGCTCCAGAGCCCAAGAATACATAAGGAGGGCTGGAGCAACTCCAAAAGATATAACATCAGCCAGCGAATCCAATTCTACTCCAAACTTTGTAGTAGTCTTGGTCAGACGCGCCACCTTTCCGTCGATTCCGTCGAAAAATCCGGCCACTATTATCAGCGCTGCTGAATAAAGGAATTGTCCCTTCATGCCAAGGATAATGGAGTAGAAACTGAAAAATATGCTAGTTAGGGTGAGCAATGAAGGAAGTATGAAAATTCCCTGTCTCATCCTGTTGATCCGGTTTTTCTTTCTTTGCGCCCGCTCGGAAGCATCGTCCCAGTCCAGTGGGCGTTGGGCGGGACGCAGAAACGTGCGTCTTTTTTTTGTGGTCGAAGCCATTTTTGGTATCCTGCCTTAGTGAGGTTGAGAAATGAGTTTTTTCCAAAACACCTAGCCTCGGTGATTCTACCAGCAACTATTTTAGTATTTTCCAGCAAGATTTACAAATGATCGGGGCGCAGATGGATTAGACGCCTTGTTCGGGGTGACTTTTCGTGATTCGCGCTATGATAGTGACACCGGCTTTCACATGATCTCCCTCTGAGACCTGGATTGAGGTCTGTGGAGGGAGATACAGATCTACACGCGATCCAAAACGGATGAGTCCGAGTCTTTCTCCCCGGGTAACATACTCGCTCTCCCGAGCCCAGCAGGCAATTCTACGCGCTATCTTACCGGCAATCTGAACGACTTCGAACTGGCCAGAAGGTGATTCAATTGAAATGGCGTTCCTCTCGTTCACTTCGGAGGAATCGGCTTGGCGCGCATCCAGGAAAGACCCCTTGATGTGTCTGATGCGCGTGACCCGTCCTGAGACTGGCCATCTGTTTACGTGAACATTAAAAACCGACATGAATACGCTGACTCGCGTGAAGGGTCCATTGCCGGTAAGACCGGATACGACATCTGGCTTGATTGAGGTGACCTTCCCATCTGCGCTTGATAGAACGGCGTCCTCGTCCTGGGGACCATTCCTCTCGGGGTTGCGGAAAAAACAGGCCACACAAAACGCCAGGAGCAGGAATAGACCCGATAGTAGACTGAAATCTTTAAGCCAGGCGCTAAAAGCGAAGATAAGGAGCGGTATCAGAAATATGAGGCCTTCGCGAGCGATAAATTCGTTGTGCCCGGCCCTTGATTTCATTCTGTTGGCTCCGAGTATCGTGTGGATTTCTTGCCTCTGGGGAGAGCGACCGTGCCGGTCCGAATGAGTTCCAGAATCCCAAAAGGAGCTAAAAGCTCGATGAATGCCTCAATTTTCCCTGCGCCACCGGTGATTTCCATAATGAGGGAATCCGTGGCTATGTCGACTATCTTGCCCCTGAATATATCGACAATGCTCAGGACATCCGCACGCCGGGATGAAGTAGCCTTGACCCTGAGAAGCGCCATTTCACGATCTACATAGTCGCCTGATGTAAGGTCCTGAACCTTTATGACATTAATGAGCTTTCTGAGCTGTTTGATAATTTGTTCAATGATCGGTTCACTCCCGTAAGTCACCACTGTCATTCTGGAAACGTCAGGGGTAAGCGTCGGCGCCACACTGAGGGAGTGAATGTTGAATGCCCGTCCTGAGAACATACCGGATATTCTGGCAAGCACACCCGGCTTGTTCTCTACCAGTACTGAAATAACGTGTCTGTTTTCCATTTTATACCAGGATCATATCTTTAATAGAAGCGCCTGCGGGCACCATTGGATAAACACCTTCCTCCCTGTCAACCACGAAGTCCATGATTACAGGTCCCGGAGTTCCCAGGGCCTCGATGATCAACGGTTCGACCTCACTGGTTTTGGTCGCCCTAAAGCCGTGGGCTCCATAAGCTTCAGCGAGTTTGACAAAGTCCGGCGCCACCATTATGTCGGTGTGGGCATAAACATTGTCGTAGAAGCGCTCCTGCCATTGACGCACCATCCCCAGGTAGCCGTTGTTGAGTATGGCAATCTTGACTGGCAGATCATATTGCATAACAGTAGCCAGTTCCTGAATGTTCATCTGGATGGACCCATCTCCGGCGATATCAATGACTATCTTTTCCGGAAACGCTATCTGGGCGCCAATAGCTGCAGGAAAGCCATATCCCATTGTTCCAAGACCACCTGAAGACAAAAAGGTTCTCGGGTAGTCAAACAGGTAATACTGAGCGGCCCACATCTGGTTCTGACCGACTTCGGTCGATATGATCGCTTTTCCCTGAGTCAGTTCATAGAGTTTTTCTACAACGTATTGAGGTTTGATAACTTCGGTTGTCCTGTCAAATCGCAGGCGCTGCTCATTCCTCCATGCGGTAAGCTGGGCATGCCAGTTTTTGAGGGCTTCATCAGCTTCTGGATACCGACCCTGTTTTTTCAGGGCGTCAATGAGTTGAATCAGAGCATCCCGGGCATCACACACTATCGGGACAGCCACCTTGATATTCTTCTGAATACTGGTCGGATCGATGTCAATGTGTATGATGTCGGCGCCTTTACCGAATTCCTCTACCTTGCCTGTTACACGATCGTCGAATCTCGCCCCGACTGCCAATATAAGATCAGAATTGTTGATGGCCATGTTTGCCCGGTAGGTGCCATGCATCCCGAGCATACCGAGTGACAGTGGATGGGTTCCAGGAAAACACCCCAGTCCCATCAGTGTCATTGTTACAGGGAACCCGGTCATTTGCACCAAGGTGAGCAATTCCTGGTGGCAACCGGATGTTAGCACACCGCCACCGGCATAAATGACTGGGCGTTTGGCCTTGCGCATGAGTTCAACGGCCCTTGCCACTGAAGGTGGATGCGCCTTTATGGTAGGCTTGTACGTAGGGATGTCGATATTTTTTGGATAGTCATACCTGGTCTTGGCCTGAATCATGTCCTTGGGTAGGTCTATCAGGACGGGACCCGGCCTTCCTGTGGAGGCAATAGTGAAGGCCTCCTTGATTGTATTGGCCAATTCTTCAACCCTGCCGACGAGGTAGTTATGTTTCGTACATGGCCGGGTTATCCCAACTATGTCAGCTTCCTGAAAAGCGTCATTGCCTATAAGGGGAGTTGGGACCTGTCCAGTGAAGACCACGAGAGGAATGGAATCCATGTAAGCGGTAGCAAGTCCGGTGACGGTGTTTGTGCCACCGGGTCCCGAGGTGACCAGACAGATGCCCGGTTTGCCAGTGGCGCGCGCATATCCGTCGGCTGCGTGAACAGCCGCCTGTTCATGTCTGACAAGGATAAACTTGAAATCATCGGCAAAATGACGGGCGATAGCGTCAAATATATCTATTACTGCGCCGCCGGGATATCCAAAAATTGTATCGACACCCTCCTCCCTGAGGGCTCGCAAAAGTATCTGAGCTCCATTAATTTTCATGATTCTAAACAGCCGATGCTCGGCGCCTTTCCAAGTTTCTATGAAGATTGCGCCCGGAGTCGGGTAAGGATTTTTTCCATTTCATCCTTGCCTTTGAGCTTTTTCTTCTGGATAAGTTTTCGCTCTACTTCTTCAGATGGCGTGAGGTAGACCCTGCGGTTGAAAACTTCGAGTTGCTCCTCGAATTCGAGATGCTCCTGCCATAGCTTGTTCAACTCAGGTTCACGATCTTTGCACAGTTCAATTAGTTCAAGATCTTTCTTTTCCATCTCAAGGCCCTTTTCATGGATTTATTTTCTGTTGTTACAGCCAAATTTATACGCTGTGAGCCCATTTTTGTCAATAAAGGCGTGCTGAATGCAGTCAGGGCTCACAGTGTTTTTCAAAGTAACGGATTAAGGAAAAAACTTGCTAAAAACGTACCTTAGGGTTTATGTTGTTCGGAGTAGTTATCCTCAATAAATAAACCCATAGACATAACGAAGCGGCGGGAATTAGTCGGAAGACCTAGGCCGCTCTCTTCAGATTTTTAATTCAAGGAGGACAGCAGATGGCTGAACTGCCGAAGGTAAAATATTCGGGCAAGATACGCGAGGTAACGATAGGTAAGCCGGGCGCAGAGTTGGTATTGGGGGGTGAGACCGGTTACAGTTTCTATAGTTTTGAGGGTGGAATGCCCAATGCGCCCAAGCTGGCTCTGCAGGTTCTTGACATAGAGCCTGAAGAGTGGGCTGATGAGGCGCTGGCTCCATTCAAGGATGTGCTGGGTGATCCTGTGGCATGGGCCAGGAAGTGT
>CAZVOU010000147.1:0-8864 GCA_964628605.1 uncultured Syntrophaceae bacterium | reverse complement strand
TGCCTTTCCCCAACTCCCATCTCCGAACTCCCAACTCCGGGCTGTTCAACCCCCTGTCATTACCGTGAAAACGGTAATCCACCCTTAGCTGACGCCGTGTGTCCGATCCGGTATGAGAAGGCGGAAAACACACTACCGATTTCGCCCTTTCCTTAATCTCTGCTTATGAACGAGCCTAACCAATACTCACGCCATTCAAGATTATATGATGATTGTCGGGCCGTGCCCGACGGGTTAGAGCCCCCAAGTGCCAGCTTTCCATCATAGATAGGTTCGATCTGACCGGCCAAAGACAGCTTGCCCCTGCAGCAAAATCGGTTATGGCTTTTATATCGTTTTCCAGCCGCTCATAGTCTGCAAACGCGCACCACAGCCATGGGACAGAATAAAAACCGCTTTTGAGACTCTTTTAGGAACATTCTGTTCTTTTTTTTGAGATGGTGTGGCATAATAATTTCACCTCAACGTAAGTAAGTATGTTAATAAGCTAGAATCATTATATTAGTAGAGGGGCAACGTTTCGAGGGCGTTAATTTGCAGGCATGTTCTGGAATGTCCATTTCCGGCACATGTCAGTTGTATGATCTGTTGACATCGTATCCAAGGATACTAAGGAATTGAAAATGGTAGACCTGTTTCTTGCACATTCCGCTAATGAAATAGGCGATGTTGATCCATTGAAACGTCATTTATCTAACGTTGCCATCATGGCGTACCAGTATGCCAAACCGTTGCGGCTAGAAAATGAAGCGTTGATTTCAGGAATGCTTCATGACATGGGCAAATACGGCCGGCTTTTCCAAAAACGCTTGCTTGGTGAAGCGGGAAGAATTGATCACTGGTCTGCGGGAGCCTACCTGGCTCTTACACAGTACAAACGCAATGGGGTCGCTCCAGCGCTAGTTGTTGACGGACATCACATTGGTCTGCAGCAAGGGTCCAGCGAATATTTAAGAGGATTGACACCAGAAAAACTCCGAACGTTTCACCCTCTTGGACTTCGTTTGTCTGAATCCGTATCGGGACTATTGATCGACAGATTTGAGAAGGATGGCTTGTCGTTGCCGCCCTTACCCTTGGATCATGAACCTTGTTTTTCTATTGAAGACCAAGCATACGCATCGAGTATGCTAGATGTGAGGATGCTGTATTCCACGGTCGTAGACGCCGATTTTGTGGATACGGAAGGGCATTTTAGGGGTGATAGAAATTATAGACCTGAAGGAGGCCTCTTAGAGGCGGAAAAGCTGTCTGAAATTCTTTCATCTTATATTTCGGGCCTGTCGAGCAAGGTTACAGCAGCTAAATCAATAAAGAGAATCAGATCAATGCTTCTCGAGGATTGTGAACAAGCGGCCTTAAAAGCGCCGGGCCTATTCACAATGACGGCTCCCACGGGCGCAGGAAAAACACTTAGCATGTTGGCTTTCGCCCTGAAGCACGCCGCCGTTAACGGATTAAGGCGTATAGTCATCGTGATACCGTATTTAAGCATTATTGAACAGACAGCACATCAATACAGAGAAGCCCTGTTCACGTCGGGAGATGATATCGGGCATTTGGTCCTCGAGGACCACAGTATGGCAAGAGTAGACCCGAAAAGCATCAACGGTATCGACTCTGAAGACGAAATGAGCCAGCGCAGCAAATTGCTTGCCGAAAATTGGGATGCCCCGATCATTGTCACTACGAGTGTCCAGTTTTTCGAATCATTGTTTGCCAACAGGTCTTCTTCATGTCGCAAACTCCATCGGCTGGCCCAAAGCGTCATTCTGTTTGATGAAGTTCAGACACTTCCTGCGGCGCTATCAATCCCAACACTGGCCACCCTCTCACATTTGAGCCGGCGTTATGGCTCCACCATTGTCTTCTCCACGGCAACTCAACCGGCATTTAGCCATTTAAACGGTGATATCAAGAAGTTGTGCGTCAACGGATGGAGTCCTTCTGAGATAGTGCGGGATACCCCAACAATGTTTCGACTAGCCCGGCGTGTCAAAGTTCATGGTGGAACTTTCTCAGAAATGTTGAAATCATGGACGGAAATTGCCGATGATATGCTCTCCTCGAACCAATCGTTGTGTATTGTCAACCTGAAACGCCATGCGCTGGAACTTTACGATACACTCAAGCAAACGTCGAACAAAAATTGTTTTCACATTTCCACCAACATGTGTCCCAACCACAGGAAAAAAGTGCTCGACCGAGTGAAAAGGTTGCTCACAGGCGGCGAGGTTTGTCATTTGGTTGCGACGCAATGCGTCGAGGCCGGTGTGGACATTGATTTTCCGGTTGTTTTTCGCTCCTGGGGTCCCTTGGACGCTTTGACCCAGGCTGCAGGAAGGTGCAATCGAAATGGAAGGTTGGCCAGCGGCGCATTTAAAATATTTGTACCGGAGGACGAAACCTATCCGGACCCAGTATACAAACAGGCGGCTGGGGTCACGAGATTGTCTCTCAACAAAAGGTTGACCAGTGATTTAGACATTAACGACCCTGAAATATTCCGGGAATATTTCCGCGAACTTTATGCGGTGATTGACTGGGAGAAAACCCCACTTGTTGATGCCATAAAACTCAAAGATTTTGCCGCTACCGCAGATCTTTACAAGCTGATTCCCAAGGGGGCCATAAACGTTCTAATCCCATATGATCGGGATAAATATGATGAATTATGTGAAGAAGCAAAATATACTCTTCTGTCACGCCAATGGATTCATAAAGCGCGACCCCATTGCATCAGTCTTTACAAGCCAAAACATGATGATCCCATCTGGAGCCATATTGAGAAGATCAGACTAGGTCGAAAGTCTTTTTCCGATAACTGGTTCATTTATTTAACTCATGAACATTATTTCTATGATGTTGGTTTGAAGCCACCATTGTCAACAGACTGTCTGATTGCCTAAAAATCCTAAGGGAGCAAAATTCTATGAGACCCACCCACCATACGATAACTGTTTGGGGAGATTTTGCGTGTTTCACACGACCGGAATTCAAAGTTGAGCGTTTCAGCTATCCGGTGATTACGCCTTCAGCGGCTCGGGGAATATTTGACGCCATTTATTGTAAACCAAACAGAATCCCGCAAGAAGCCGAATTTAGATGGCAAATATCAAAAATAGAAGTTCTTAAACTCCCTAAATACATCAGTCTGAAAAGAAATGAGATCAAAGAGAAAGCCAATGTGAAATCGACATGGCTAAGTGGCGCATCGAAGCCTGAACCTATATGGGGTGATGGAACCAAAGATTTACTGGGCACAGACACCAAAGGTCGCACTCAAAGGCAAACAATGGCACTGAAAGACGTCAGATATCGCATACACGGAAACATCAAACCGTGGCCTGGCCATGAACATAAAATCAAGGCAATGGATGCGCAATTTGAAAGACGAGTTAAATCAGGAAAGTGCATTTATCAGCCTTATTTCGGATGTAGAGAATTTCCAGCTTTTTTTGAATTGACTGACGTTACTGGAACAACGGAAAAGCCTGCGCCTCTCAATCTGGACCTTGGGTTAATGCTCTATGATGTGTTTGATTTGTCAAGACCGGGGTCCAGTTACGATAGACCATGCATAAGCATTTTCCGCGCTCACATTGAAAACGGGGTTCTTGAAGTGCCTAGTTTTGACAGCCAGGACGTCCTCAAAAATAAGAAGGTACCTTGAGTATGTTAAATTTACTGGTCAACTACGCTGAAGAACATAATTTGCAGGCCGAGCCGGGTTTCAAGCCCAAAGAGATTCGGTGGCTGATTGTGCTTGATGAAGAAGGATCATTCATTGAGGTCCTTGAACTTGGCAAGGTAGGAGAAACAAAAAACAGAGGGAAGCAATTTGAGAAATGCCCAGATCTTACGCAGTCAGAAATGATTGCCGGAGGAGTTACACGATCCCATTTTCTTGTTGAAACTGCCGAGATAGCGACATTATTTTCAGACAAAAAGGGGCCATCTAAAGAAAATGATATTGGCGACAAAAAGATAAAGAAATTCAATTACTTTAAAGATTTATTTATCCAATCTTCTACTATCATGCCCCAAATGAATATTGTTGCCAGCTCTTTGGAAAATGAAGATTGCTTGAATAAAATTCGCTCCCGGTTTGAAGCCCTCAAAGCTAAACCTACTGACAAGGTCACATTCAGGGTGGGGTCTATTGTTCTTGTAGAAAGGCCAATTTGGCATGACTGGTGGCGAGCTTTCCGGAAAAACCTAATTTCCGGAAAACCTGACAAGGCTAAATCAAGGCTCCCAAAATCGCCCAATAAAAATGGTGACGTGGCTACAGGCGGTATGATGCTGTGTTTGGTCGCCGGCTCACTGGTGGAGCCGGTGAAAACCCACCCAAAGATTGAGAATCTATCAGATGTGGGTGGAATACCTTCGGGCGACGTTCTCATTGGTTTTGACAAGGAATCTTTCTGTTCCTACGGTTTATCTCAGTCGGAAAACGCGGCGCTGGGAGAACAGACAGTGGCGTCATACAGGACGGCCCTGAACCACTTAATTAAGAATTCAAGCCAGAAGATGGCTGGAACAAAAGTCGTTCACTGGTTCAAGCAAAGGTTGTCACAAGATGATGACCCGCTGAATTTTCTACTGAACCCTCCTGAAATTCGGGAAATCTCCGCAACACATAGCCTCAACAAGCTGTTAAACAGCATTAATGAAGGGAAGCGGACTGATTTTCTCGGAAACCATTATTACGCAATGATGCTGTCAGGCGCCAGTGGAAGAATAGTGGTTAGAGACTGGATAGAAGGTGATTTTAAGGAACTGGTAACAAACATCACAAATTGGTTCAAGGATTTGTCAATCATAAGTAGTGATGGATCGGGACTTGCCCGGGATCCAAAATTTCTTGCCGTTTTAGGCGCCACTGTTAGAGATCTCAAGGATCTTCAGGCGTCCTTAATTCAAAAAATGTGGCGGGCTGCTGTATGCTATGAGCCGATATCTGAACATGCCATGATCCAGGCGCTTATTAGAGTCAAGATAGACATCATCGAAGACAATGGATTCAATCATTCCAGGATGGGTCTCATAAAAGCATTTAATTTGAGAAAAGACAGGTCAAGAGGGGAGGTCTATATGCAGGATGAATTAGGTCCGACGCTGAATGAAAATCATTCAGATGTAGCCTATCAATGCGGCCGGTTACTGGCCATGCTGGCTCAGCTACAAAGAAGAGCCCTGGGTGATGTGGGGGCGGGTGTCGTACAGCGATATTACGCTGCCGCCAGCGCAACGCCAGCCTTGGTTCTGGGCCGACTGACCAGAAACAGCCAGTTCCATTTGAACAAGCTGGATGCAGGACTATCAATTTGGTACGAATCAAAAATTGCGGAAATATGGAGTCAAATCCACGACAACATCCCTAAAACCCTTAGCCTCGAATCACAAAGTGTGTTCGCACTTGGTTATTATCAACAAATAGCCAGTTTAAGATCGGGCAAATCTTCAGTTTTTAACGAAGACCAAGGAGCCGGCAATGAGCAAAATAGTTAATAATCGTTATGAGTTTCTCTTTCTGTTTGATTGTGAAAACGGTAATCCCAACGGTGACCCAGATGCCGGGAACATGCCCAGGATTGATCCGGAGGATATGAAAGGACTTGTCTCGGACGTCGCCATAAAGAGACGAATAAGAAACTACGTCCAAATTGCAAAGGATAACCGATTTCCAAATGCGATTTTTGTTGAACACGCCACCAATTTGAACAAGCCTATTGCAATGGCACACGAACAGACTGAGGGAGGGCTCACTGGGCAGGCGACTAAAGCTAAAGTGGAACTTGCCAGACATTGGATGTGCGACAATTTTTACGACGTCCGAACCTTTGGGGCCGTGATGAGCACGGGTGCAAATGCCGGACAAGTTCGAGGGCCTGTTCAATTATCTTTTGCCAGATCAATTGACCCCATCTTGCCTCTTGATATGTCCATAACCCGAATGGCAGTAGCCGATTCATTCAAAAAAGGCGTTGTAACGAGCGATGATTACATAAAATGGGAATCAGGTCAGCAAGAAGACAAACTGCGCACCATGGGTCGCAAGTCACTAATACCTTACGGTCTCTATGCGGGTAAAGGTTTTGTGAGCGCTCATCTGGCCCAAGGCACAGGATTCAACGAAGATGATTTAAGTCTTCTCTGGGAATCTCTACTCAAAATGTATGATCACGATAGGTCAGCGAGTAAGGGACACATGGCAGTACGCGAACCGGTGTTCGTTTTTAAACATGTCGGAACCGATTCAGACATTCAGCAGAGGTCTAAGCAGGCACTGCTCGGCTGTGCTCCCGCACACAAGCTCTTTGATCTTGTAACGATAGAAAAGAAGACAGGAATAGAAGTCCCCAGGTCATTTTCCGATTACACCGTGGCATTTGATTCGAGTCTGACGCCCAGCGGTGTTCAAGTTGGTTTTGCGACTCTTGGCCCTGGTGGATTCCCAGTTGTGGACTGGCAATAAACTTCGGCTGAATAGATTATGGTTTGCGCTTTTCGGGGACGGAAATGTTTTCAGAAGATGAATTTCTGCCAATTTCATTGCTCCAGCATTTTTTATATTGCCCAAGAAGGGCAGTTCTGGTTTATGTGGAAGGCCTCTGGAGCGATAACATTTTCACGGCTCATGGCAGGAATGTTCACGAACAGGTTCATACTGCCGGGGTGGAGTCGAGAGCGGATCTGATAATAACGAGAGGTCTTCTACTTCGATCAGTGGCGTTAGGTATCACAGGCAAAGCAGACGTGGTTGAGTTTCATAGATCTAACTCTACCGGGAATATGGGCTTTCCTTCAACTCCAGACCTCGCAAGACTCAAACAAAGAGAAGGGCTCTGGCGAATGTTCCCGGTAGAATATAAAAGTGGCCGACTCAGACACGAGTTTGGGTACGAAATCCAGTTATGCGCCCAAGCCATGTGCCTGGAAGAAATGCTAGGCGTTAGTGTGACAGAAGGGGCCATTTATTACGGGAAGACAGGCAGACGGTTAGTAGTGATTTTTGACTCCACAATGAGATTGGCAACCCGAAATGCGTGTCAGGATTTACATTTTTTGATGGACACCGGAGAAACCCCTGGAGCCAAATTCGAATCGAAATGTGAAAAATGTTCTCTTCTCGATTTATGCATCCCCAAAGCCGTCAGTCGAAAAAGGAGCATAAAATCGTATATGGATAAAATTACGTCGTAAAATGGTTTAAACCTGCCATGAAAAAGCTCTTAAATACTTTGTATGTAACTACTCAAGGCTCCTTCCTCTCTCGGGATGGTGAAACTGTCCGTGTCAGATTGGGGGAATCAACAAAACTGAATGTTCCGATCCATACCTTGGACGGAATAGTCTGTTTCGGGCAGGTCTCCTGTAGCCCTCCTTTGATGCAGCTTTGTGGAGAACGCGATGTGACACTGTCTTTTCTGAGCGAATATGGACGGTTCTGGGCTCGAGTGCAGGGACCCGTTTCCGGTAATGTTCTACTACGTCGCGCTCAATATCGTATGGCAGACGATGAAATCAAATCATGCGATGTCGCCCGCAATATAACTTTGGGAAAAATTGCCAATTCCAGAAATGTCATTCTTAGAGCAATGCGCGATCACGCCGATAGTGTGAACCTGGATCAGATGGAAAAAGCAGTCATGAGATTGGCCCGTATCATCGACTCGATAAAATCCGCTACCAGTATTGATGTTGTTCGCGGTTTGGAAGGCGATGCGGCCCGAACTTATTTTTCGGTTTTTGACAATCTCGTGATTGTCCAAAAATCCGATTTCTTTTTTCGCGCACGTTCAAGGCGTCCCCCATTGGACAGTCTTAACGCTCTGTTGTCATTCGTTTACACTTTGGTGCATCATGATGTTGTTTCGGCTATCGAGAGCGTTGGACTGGATCCAGCGGTAGGTTATCTTCACCGTGACCGGCCCGGGCGTGCTGGTCTAGGTTTAGACCTCATGGAAGAACTCCGTCCATATGTTGCCGATCGCCTGGTCTTGTCGATGATCAATAGACTGCAGGTTAAGGGCGCTGGATTTAGAACGACTGAATCCGGCGCTGTGTTAATGGATGATGCAACGAGAAAACAGGTATTGGTGGCTTATCAGAAAAGAAAGCAGGACGAAATTGGACACCCTTTTTTGGATGAAAAAATACCAATAGGGCTTTTACCTTTCGCTCAAGCTCTTCTGTTCGCAAGATTTGTTCGTGGCGATCTAGACGGTTATCCAGCTTTCGTTTCCAAATGAGACAAAAATGTTGGTACTGATAACCTATGATGTCAATACTGAAACTCCTGAGGGCAGAAAACGACTCAGGAATGTGGCTAAAACGTGCAAGAACATGGGCCAGCGAGTCCAGAAATCTGTTTTTGAATGCTTGCTGGACCCCGCACAATGGACGTTGTTAAGAGACAAACTTATAAAACAAATAGACCCGGACATGGATTCATTACGTTTCTATTTTTTGGGTAGGAACTGGAAACCACGAATAGAGCATGTTGGTTCCAATCAATCTTACGACCCTGAAGGTCCACTCATTGTCTAGGTATATTCCGGCGGTTGCGAACCCCAAGCTAACATGAGATCACTAGGCGGTTCGCAAAATAAAAAGTTCCAGCAAATTTGAATAGTTTGGACCTTGCCCATTATTTGATGGCGCTCTAGGTCAGTTCGAAAAAGGAGGTTCGCAGAATACAGACAAAATCACCTAGAACTAAAATAGGTTAATATGCATGGTGTCGCCCCTCGCGCAGGGGCGTGGATTGAAACAAAGAACTGTTCATCGTAATCGATCTGGAGAATGGCGCTCCTCGCGCAGGGGCGTGGATTGAAACTGATATGCAACGCATTGAA
>CAZVOU010000146.1:0-3292 GCA_964628605.1 uncultured Syntrophaceae bacterium | reverse complement strand
TGTTCTCTCTAAAAAACGATGCTTTGATAAAGATCAAAGGGACTATTGGAGAGACCCGGGTAGCGATAAAGGACGGCAAGGCTGTCATAGTGGATTCTCCCTGTGCCAACAAATATTGTAAACACATGGGACCAATAGGAGATTCAGGTGGCGTTCTGGTGTGCGTTCCCAACGAGATAATAGTTGGCAGCGTTAAACAGGATCGTGACGGATTGGATGCCGTCAGCAAATGAATGAGCGCGTCTTCAAGATAGCACGTTTGGCAATGTTGCTTGCCCTGGCCACATCGATACATTCGTTGGAGGCGGCGGCTCCGGTGACTCTTGGCTGGTTCAAGTTCGGTTTTGCAAATATAGTGGGGTTGACTACACTTCTGATATTCGGGTTTAAAGACGCATTTTATGTAACTATAGGCAGAATATTCCTTGGCTCACTCATTTCCGGCACATTGGGATCTCCGGCCTTCTTCCTGGCGCTTTCAGGGGGCATTGCTTCAATTATTCTTATGGGATTAGCCAGCGCAGTTGACCGGAGGTATCTGAGTGAAATAGGTTTAAGTGTGATAGGTGCGGTGTCGCATAACATGGCTCAGCTTTGCGCTGCCTACCTGATAATAGTCCGCAATGACACAATTTTTCTGTTGGCGCCGTACATGGCGCTTGCCGCTACCGCCACCGGAATCATAAACGGCTTGGCATGTCGGTATCTGACAGCATCTCTGAAGCGTCAGTGGACGACTTGATTTCAGCCCAGAACGATGAAAGGAGCCATCATTGGACGACTCCTTGACCTTACTGAAATAAGCTCTGGATATGAGTCCTAATACCCCATAAGTCCGCAGCAGCGAGTGCAAACAGGCATCAGACCCTTCTCAGAGATGCTCTTTCTGAATTTTTTGTATAACTCTGAATTCCACAATTCCGTAATAGAGTGGTCCTTCACGTTTCCAACCACAAAATCGTGATAATCCCGGCAAGGCGACATGTCACCGTTTGAATTGATCTCAACGGCGCTGAAGATTGAAACACATTTGTCGAATCCAAAGGTGCAGTCGTGATCAGTGTAGTATCTATGAAGTTCAGTCGGTTCCTGCAGGGGAGGCATCACGATAACTGCCGGTCCCGAAAGACTTGAAGCCAGTTTGTTAAGTTTCTTTATCTGGTCTGACAATGCATTTATGTCGGGTGGAAGCCAGTTTCCGATCCATCCGTAATGTTTCTGAGGTTTGAATCCGAAACGTCTTTCGAAATCCCTGGTGTGATTTTTGGCCGAGGCTTCATCAATCCACCATGCAAGATAAAAAACGCATACATCAGCCTTGTCTTTGAAGACTTCGTAAATATCCACCAGCCGTTTGTAGTTGACGTTATTTATTGTGGTGAGTGTTGCTATCAACGGTAAACGCTGGCCTTTATCTTTCCTTATTTCCCTAATTGTGTCTATCGCGTTGGAAATAACTTTGAAGTTGTTGACACTGGGATTGGCTCCCGGTCGACTTGCGTTGTGTGTAGCCTCATCCGGACCGTCAACGGATATCTGAACCACAAACATCGGGGCTTCGACCAGTCTTTGGGCGTGTTGGGCAAGCGCTGTGCCGTTGGTAGCTATGCTTGGCGGCATGCCTAAACGCGCCGCTTCTTCGATGACTTCAACTGAGCCCTTGTATAACATCGGCTCACCACCCCAGAGATAAACAGAAGGGTGATGACCATTTTTGTCAAGATCATTTAACAATTCTATATATCTCTCGGGTTTAACTTCCTGATCCTTTAAATCTTTGAGTGAACAGGTTCTGAGAAAGCCACTGTCTCCCCATTGTCCACAAGTATGGCATCTAAGGTTGCAAACATCTGTGATCCTGATGCTGCACTGCCTGATTCTGTTCGCAGTTCCCTCATCCGCACGTTTGGACAGGTTTCTGAGAAACTTATCCACCTGAATCATCGCAACATTTTTGGCGTATTTCGGACTCTCCAGAAGCTTTGGCGCAGTCTTTAAAATTGTTGTAATAGGAACCCAACTCTGACTCATATGTGTATGTTACTCCAGTACGGTTATGTGGCGCTGATCCTTCGGAAGTCCTGTTTGGCCTCAATAAAAGCCGCTATGACCTCCGGATCAAATTGGCGTCCACTTTCTGTTTCTATAACTCTTGAGGCGTCCTCATGGGTGAAGGCTGGTTTGTATCTTCTCTCGGTGGTCAATGCGTCATAAACGTCCGCCACGCTGACTACTCGAGCAGGCAAAGGAATTTCTTCACCTTTTAACCCGAAAGGATAACCCGATCCGTCCCATCTTTCGTGATGATAGTAACAGACATCCCGTCCAAGGGTCAAATAACTCTGTCCTTCTCCTGCTTCAATTGCTGCTTCCTCTAATGCCTTGCCGCCGTAAAGAGCATGCTGTTTCATAATCTCAAAATCATCTTCCCCGAATTTTCCAGGGTGGAACAAAATGGAGTCGGGGATGACAAGTTTGCCAATGTCGTGAAGAACCGAACACTGGACCAGATCCATGATATAATCTTCAGTGAAGATTGCTCCATAGAACCGACGTCGCGCAAGTTGTCTGCAAAGGCTCTCACAGTAAGCCTGTAATCTCTTCAGGTGAGATCCGGTTTCCCCATCACGTGCTTCCGCCAGTTTCGCCAAAGCGAAAATAGACGCTCCCTGAATATTTCTGATTCTCTTGTAAGAGTCCACAAGTTGTTCATGCAGTTGGACACGTTCCGTGACGTCCTGCCCCAATCCAAGTATCCCCTGCAAATTGCCTTTGCTGTCATGCATCGGAGAAACAGCCATTGAAAGAATCACCTGGCTGCCATCCTTGGATATCTGTGTCACCATTTCCTGAATGCTGCCCAAACCACTTTTCAGCTTCTCAATCAGACCCGACCTGATCCCGTTCCTCTGGTCGTTCTTGGGGTACAGCTTTAGAATGGACTGTCCCAGCATCTCTTCGGAGCCATAACCAAGGATGTTTTGCGCCCCGGAATTCCAGAAAATGACATTCTCTTCCAGATCAGAAACAATTATGGAAACCCCAGTGGAGCTGTCCAGTATTCCCCTCAAAAAATCATTCGTTTTTGCCAGCTGCTTGGTCCTTGCGGCGACCTGAGCTTCGAGTCTGTGGGTATATTCATTTTCAAGTTTCTTGAGTCTGCAATGCTCTGAGGCGCGCTCGAGCGTGCTGATAAGAATTTCGGCATTTATAGGTTTGAGCAAGAAATCATAAGCGCCGAGTCTCAAGGCTTTAATAGCGTTTTGCATCCCGCCGTGACCTGTCAGAAGAA
>CAZVOU010000145.1:0-1539 GCA_964628605.1 uncultured Syntrophaceae bacterium | reverse complement strand
AAAATTTCTTCTTAGTCAAGATTAAGCACATTCCGGATAAAAATCCAACCGGCCCCAATAATGAAACCGAGGTGATGATTTTTTTCATTTTGAGTAATCCTGTTTAGTCTCAATAACTGAGACACCCTGAAACAATTAGTTGCTATAAAAAAAATTTTTTGCAGTGGCGCTTTTTTATTTTTTAGACATCGCACTAATAAGATTCTTTGTTCTGTTAGCTAGTAAACTTTTATTGAAAACCATTTTGACAAACAGGTTATGGTATCTTACTATTTGGTAGCTTTTTCAAAAAAGGCTCATGTCGCTTTAAACATATTGGCTGGTGTAAATCATGGAAGGTTCCAGATCAAAATCGTTGGTCAAAAGAGAGGTCCAAGAACTTCTACTGCTGTTTGAAATTAGTCAGGTTCTGGATGAGAGCATGGATTTGGGCGAAGTTGTAAAGCCTGTTCTTGAGGCGATGTCGATTCACATGGGCATGGAGAGAGGAACGATTACTCTTCTTAATCGTGAGTCGGGCGAAATAATGATTGAGGCGGCCCACGGTTTGTCTGAAGCTCAGAAAGAGCGTGGTCGTTACCGGCAGGGGGAGGGAGTAACCGGCAAGGTTATAGCCACTGGGGAGCCTGCCGCTGTTCCCCATATTTCCGAAGAGCCGATGTTTCTTGATCGAACCAGAGCCAGACGCGACATGGACAAAAAGGACGTTTCTTTTGTTTGTGTTCCTATCAAACTTGGCAATGAAGTAATAGGAGCTTTAAGCGCCGACCGGTTATTCGAGGGAGGGGTGTCATTTGAGGAAGATGTGAGGCTGCTTTCCATAATTGCTTCAATGATATCCCAAGCAGTGAGATTAAGGCGATCCGCGCAAGAAGAGCGTCATCGTCTTCTGGAGGAAAATTTTAGGCTCCAGAGACAGTTAAAGGAGCGTTTCAGGCCTTCCAACATAGTTGGCAAATCCAAAACCATGCAGGTGGTCTATGACCTTATCGCCCAGGTTTCCGGCAGTGACGCTACTGTGCTGATAAGGGGCGAGAGTGGCACAGGAAAGGAGTTGGTCGCGCATGCTATTCACTTCAACAGTCCCAGGTCCTCATCGTCTTTCATCAAGGTCAATTGTGGCGCGTTACCAGAGAGTGTTGTAGAAAGCGAGCTTTTCGGTCATGAACGAGGGGCTTTTACCGGCGCTATAGCCACCAGGAAGGGCAGATTCGAACTTGCGCATGGAGGAACGATATTCCTTGACGAGATCGGTGACTTATCACCCACCACTCAAATAAAACTGCTCAGGGTTCTTCAGGAGAAAGAGTTTGAGAGAGTCGGCGGATCCTTAACCATAAAAACGGATGTCCGAATTATCACTGCTACAAACAGGGACCTGGAACAACTGATAAAAGATAATAAATTTAGAGAGGACTTATATTACAGGCTGAACGTTTTTCCTATTCATGTGCCCCCGCTGAGAGAGCGCAAAACCGACATCCCGTTACTGGCCGATTATTTTGTTGAGAAATTCAGTAAAGCCAACAACAAGGAAGT
>CAZVOU010000144.1:0-10452 GCA_964628605.1 uncultured Syntrophaceae bacterium | reverse complement strand
CGGAAGGATGTTCCTCAAACATTGGCTTTCTTCGACGCATTTGAGCAGGATAGCATCGCCGGAGGGGCTAAAAACCGGCTCCCACATCATCTCAAACGGACCCAGAACAATTCTTCCATTCAGAGCGAGGAAATAATTTTTTCCTACGGCGACCTGAGCGGCAACCTGAGCGCTATCGGGACTGAAGACCGGACTCCAGGCCATGTCGAAAGTCTGATTCCAAGCCTCCCCATCAACTACGATTGTCCATCTGTTGTCATTCCTGACTGCCACGGACACGTGTTTGGAATCGGGACTAAAAACAGGATCCAGGACCACGTCGCTAAAGGGTCTTTTCCACGACGTTCCGTCAACTGCTACAGACCACAGCCCGAATTCCGGGGAGACAACTGCGGCCAGGCGTTTACCGTCGGGTCCGAATTTTTGTCGCCAGACCTGGTTAAAAGATTGTTTCCACAGTGGAACCCCATTGATGTGGAGTCTCCAGCCTTCAGGAGTCAATCCGGGAGCAATTACCTCATGGGTTCCCGGTAGAAATGTCGGTTCCCAAACTGCCTTGAACTGCTGGCTCCAGCATACGCCATCCACCGCTATGGTCTGTTTTCCCGACTGAAGGCGCACCTCAGCAGCAACTCGAGAGCCATCGTCGCTGAAAGCGCAACCCCATACGTTCATAAAACGCTTTTCCCACGGTTGGCCGTCTACAGCCAGGCTCCACAGGCCTTTCCTGAACGTTGCCGTGTCTCCTTCTGATAGCGGCTCCATCTGCACGTTGCCTGCAGAATGTTGTCCATCATTGCTTATTTTCATGCTTCTGATCTGGACAAATTTGTCATCCCAGGCGATTCCATTCAAAGAGGCTCCATACCCGGCGGAGTCTTTGATGTTGACACCGGCTGATTTGCCATTGGGACTGAACGTAAGATTCCAGACGTATTCAAAACTGTCATCCCACGGATTGTCCTCTTCAATTACGCTCCATTCGTCATCATTCATTCCCAGGACATATAACGTCCCATCAGCGCTGAATTTCAAGGACCAGGCTTTTTCAAAAGTTGTGGACCATGTTTCTCCGTTGACGCAAACCCTAAAGGATTCATCCTCATCCTGTACTATAGCGGCAACCCGTTCACCATCAGGACTCGTAACCAGTTCCTGGACCTCGGCAAATTGGGACACCCACTGGCCGGTTGATGAAATTTCCTTTCTTGGAGTTTCCCAATCCCAGGAATTCGACAGTTTTTTCAGGACTTCATCCATTTGTTCCTCCAATCAGTAGAGGCTCGCTCGAGTTCTCTTTGCAAAAATCTTTCATGACCCGAATCAGTTTCACAAACTTCTAAAATAACCTTAAATACATGCGCTGGACTACCTCGCAGGGTTCAAATCCTCGGAACCAAATACTTTTTTGTCAGCATGAATCTGATTCGAAGATCTTGCTGGTAACTTGATGATGAAATGCGATCCCACTCCCAGTTCGCTGTCAAAAAACATCTGTCCTGCGTGCTCAGAAACAATCTTACTGGTTACAAGTAACCCCAGGCCTGTTCCTCTACTACCTTTGGTAGAATAGAAACTTGAGAACAATTTTCTTTTGGTTTCATCCGTCATGCCCATTCCATCGTCAGAAACCTCAAAAACCATTCCGCCATCCGGATCCTCAGATGTTCTGACCATGATTTTGTGTTCAGTTTTTCCCGAATCGGCTTCACATGCGTCTATGGCATTGGAAACAAGATTTGACAGGCAAGTGTGAATTCCCCTGTGATCAAGAAATATCTGGATTCCTTTTCCGAGGTTTGGATCGTAATCTCTCAGGATTGAGATACCTTTTCCCTTGGCTTTGATGTCGAAGAGATTACAGACTTCCTCAGCCAATTGATTCGGGTCTATCGACTCGTACTCCGGGTTTCGCTCTTTCGAGTAATTCAACAGGTCTTTAACCAGATTGGATATCCTTACTATATTGTTTTGAACCATGAGCCAGCCACGCTGTAACAATTTTTTGTCGTTATCCTCCATTGCGGATTCGACTACAAACAGGCCGCCCTCCAGACCCTGAATTATGTTCTTGATGCCATGCGCCAGGCCGGCGACTGTTTGACCTACCACTGCCAGACGATCAGAAGCCTGCTTCTCCCTCTCGAGCCTCTTGAATGTTCTGAGGTCCTGAAAAAAACCTACAGCCCCTGACGGTTTGCTGTTGTCAAAGAGCATGAACCCGCTGAAACTGACAGATATCAATTCACCATCGGCGGATTTTAATGTGGCTTCCCGTGTCACTAGTCTTGTTTGATGCGCTGTAAGGTTGGCTTGAGATGCAAGAATCGTTTCCACGAAGGGATGTGGAAAATATTTTTGCAGATCTGCATCACCTATGACGTCTTCAAGTTTGTACTGGAGCAAATCCTGTGCGGCATTGTTGTAAATGGCTATTTTCCAGGTATCATCAGTGGCTATAATTCCGTGTATCGAATTCTCGATAAGGTTTGTTTGAAAATCCTTTGAAACCTGGAGTTCTTTCTGGAGTTTTACTTTGTCTCCAACATCCATGGCGATAACCATGGCGTAAATGACTTTTCCGGTCTGATCAAAAATAGGAGTTGTGTAGCTGACATAGTTGGCTTCCTCACCAGAAACAGTCAGTCCACAATGTTGTTTTTGGGATGTAGACCCGTCAGTTAACGTTTTTATTGCGTGACAGTCCTCGCATCGCTGGGTCCTTTTTTTGAAAACCTCATGGCATTTCATGCCAACGCTTCCCTTGAACAGGTCGGACATGTAAGTATTCTGTCTCACAATTTGAAAATCTTCATTGATGACACATATGAAACATGGGACTTGTTCAAAAAGGTTTTTGTATTCCCACTGACTCCTGACCAGTTCCTGAGTCCTTTTTCTAATCTCCTGTCCCATTTTATTGAATGCTTCCGACAATTCACCAAGTTGATCATTGCTCTCTACTGGGGCTTGATAGTTAAGATCGCCGGCCGCCACCTGCTGAAACGCATGCTTCAATCTCTCTACAGGCATGTGAAGTCTAATCGCCAGATACGTGACAATTGTTCCTAGAACAGCGCAAAATGCTGTTATCCCGAAGAAAATTATTTTCTCGACCAATGTCCGAATGTGAAGGTCAAAATCTTTCAGGGATAGCTTGACATCCAGGACACCCAGCACTTTTTGATCACTCGGGTGAAAGTGACACTTGGAGTTCCAGCAACCGGTTTCATTGTAAATGGGGGTGATCATGCCTAATGACCGTCCATCAGCGTCCTGGCTTACTCTTGTCCTTTTGTCGGTGTGAATCTCATTGAACGGCTGGTCCTCAACATGGCACGCATAACAGGCCTCCGCTCTTTTGTTCACTTGTGTTCCCACTTCAGCCTGGTCTGTGGCAAACCTCACAACTCCCTGATGGTTGTAGATTCGTATCCTCGATATTTCATGCTGATTGCTGAGGTCAGTGATAAATTCCATCGTGGCTTTAGGGTTGTCATGCAACATACTGTTGTAAATGGCGTTCATTATGGCGGAACTGAACCTTGAGGCTTCCCGGAGAAGTTGTGAAAAGTGGAACTCCTGTTGCACATCAACTATGAGATAGATAAAAACCACATATGAAGAGAGTAGAATAAGGCCCACTATGAAAGCGACTTTGAAACCCATACTCCGGGTGAGATTGACCCATTTTTTTGGCAGTCGATTCGACATGGACCCTTACCTTTTTCAAACACAACATCAGCCGCAGCCTCTCAGTTTACGGCGGTCATCCGCCAAGAACTTCCTTGACGGCTTTGAGCAATTCATCTTTGTCTATCGGTTTTTCTACGTATCCCTCCGGAGCTGGAATGGACCTCTGGTGAATAAATTTTTTGAAATCCATGTACCCGATGGCCGACGTAGAAAATCCGGTCACCATGATTACCGGGACTTTTTTTAACGCCTCGTCCTTTCTCATTTCCCGATACATCTTGATCCCTGTTTTTTCAGGCATCAACAAGTCGAGGCACACCAGGTCCGGCTGATCGCTCAAAACCTTTTTCATCCCCTCTACTCCGTCGGACGCCTCACAAACCTCGTAGCCGTTTTTCTTCAGCAATGTGCCTAGGAAAACCAATGTGTCGGGTTCGTCATCTATAATAAGAATTTTCTTGGGCATGACCGGTCCCTCCTTGTCTCAAGCGGGGTTATGGTTTTTTGAAAAATGTTTCTTGTTACTGGTTCACTTGCATGATTCTTGACTTGCTGATCTAGAGGCAAAATCTATGCCAAGATACGGGAACTAAATGCCTCTCACGCCAACTTAGGCTGATGTAGTGATTAATAGATGCTTATTTGATGTAATAGGTCTTGGGATGTCTGAGAAGGAGTGGTCTGGATTCCAGACACATGTCAGGAGAAGTTTCTTGTTCGACGTTTCAGGATTGCAACCATTTTTTATTTTCTCATCGAAATAACCATGATTTCAATATGTTCAAAAATGTATCATTGATGAAACGTGATTCATCTTTGTTTCTATCGTTCAATTCCAAGTTTTTCCATTTTTCGCCATAAGGTAGCTCGGCTCATACCTAGCCTTTTGGCGGCCACTGTTTTTTGCCAGTTCGCTGCCTCAAGCTCTCTCACTATTAATTGTCTTTCCATGAGGTCAAGTTTGTGCTTGGGACGTGTAACCCGTTGTTTGATTGGTGGGGTGTCGGCGTTCAGCAATCGACCGGGAAGATCAGATGGGTAAATCAGGGCGCCCTTTGCATGAACGAAAGCATGCTCAACCGCGTTTGCAAGTTCTCTGACATTACCCGGCCATGAGTAAGACTCAACCATATCTAACACTCTGTCAGCTATGCCTTGAATATTCTTGCCCATTTGTTTGTTGAATTTTCTTATAAAATGGCTGATGAGCAGAGGAATGTCTTCAACTCGATCTCTCAATGGTGGAAGATGAAGAGGAAAAACGCTCAACCTGTAAAACAGATCGTCTCTGAATGCTCCGTTGGTAACCATCTTGTACAGATCTTTGTTGGTAGCCGTTATCAACCTTATGTCGATCTTTATACTACGGTTGTCTCCAACCCTTTGAAACTCGCGCTCCTCCAGCACGCGTAGCAGTTTGACCTGAATAGCGGGACTTATTTCACCTATTTCATCAAGAAAAAGGGTGCCACCGTTAGCCAACTCGAATTTGCCAATGTGATCTCTGATGGCGCCTGTAAAAGAGCCTTTGGCATGACCAAAAAGTTCAGTTTCCAGCACACCCTCAGGTAAAGCGGAACAGTTTATGGCGACAAAAGATTTATCTTTTCTTTGACCAAAGAAATGGAGCGCTCTTGCGATGAGTTCTTTACCTGTTCCTGATTCACCCTGAATGAGGACGGTTGTGTCAGTATTGACCAAAGCGCCAAGAGTTTCATAGACCTTTTTCATGGGTTCACTTTGTCCCACTATCGTGGTGTAGCCGTATTGACGCTTCAACTCTTCCTGCAGCCACATGTTTTTGGAAACATCTCTGAATGTCTCTATTCCTCCTATTATTTGACCGTCCTCATTATACAGGGGGGCAGCGTTAACCAGAAGATGAACGTGTTCATTTCGTTTATTTCTGATCGAGACAGCAACGTCCTGATGTGGTTGCCCGCAATAAAGGGCCCTGTCTACAGGACAGTTCTCTTTGCAAAGGGGACTTCTGAATATTTTTGAACAATCAGAGCCAAGAACTTCTTCTCTATGAAAACCGGTTATTTTCTCAGCGGCTCTATTCCAGGAGGCAATCTTCCAATCCTTGTCGACCGTCATTACGCCTTCGGAAATGCTGTTGAGAATAGACTGAAGCATTTGATTGGTTTCCATTTTGCGCTCCATTAGGTTAAATGGCTCGAATCATTCGACCGCTTTAGTGTGGGTATCTGAAGGTCTGTGGCAAGACTCTGATACAGTCGATTCATTCAATCCCCTGTCTCGTCCAGTCCATGTAAGGGATTAGCATTGATGAGCTTTTTGGGTAATCATATATCCAACAGACAGCTTCTGTTGACCTCATTCTATTCCATCTGCATAATTCATGCAAAGTTAACTGTCATGAGCAAATTTATTGCGTATGTCCCGATGCCCGTAAAGCTGATCAATGCGAAGTGAAATTCTCTAACTGGCTGTTGATGGAGAATCGTGCCAATTTTGGAATTGGCATGCTTTCATGATGGGCGGTTATGAATTCGATTTGTCGGTAGGAGCGTTAAACTTTTTAACCTCGTCTTCCCTACAATTCTAACTCTTTGTATTTTTCTTCTGCAGACTGCCGAGAATTTTATCTGCCATTTCCGGGTACAATGATCGTAGGCAGTCCGGACAAATGCTGTGGCTAAATTCGGCCTCCGAATGATTCCTGACGTATACTTCAACCTGTTGCCAGTAACCTTTGTCGTCACGTATTTTTTTGCATGATGAACATATGGGAATGAGTCCGCTAAGTGTCTTTACCTGAGCCAGAGCTGTCTGAAGATCAATTATGAGTCTGGATTTTTCTTCCTCTGCATCCTTGCGTTCAATTATCTCGTTCTCCAGGTTGTGGTTGACGACTATCAATTTGTTGTTAAGTTCGGAAAGCTTTGTTTGAGATTCCTCTACCTCCATGGCTTTCCTATGAGCGGCGTATCCCAGGATGAACGCCAAGGCCAGAGGGATGATTGTGACGACTAAAATGATCATCTGAACTTTGTGGGCGCTCTTGATTGCGGTCTGTTTTGGCCCGACTTCCATCGCAACATTTATTTCAGCTATCCTGACGGCATCGCTAACTATTTTTTCGGTCGTGTTTGAGATGTTCAGGATCAATGAATCCTGATCCTCCTTATTGAAAGGTATCACATCTGAGCCTTCAGCGTTCCGAATCTCAAGGGCCTCTTGGGCGTAAGCCATAAGATTTCTTAGGTTGAGGCTAATATTCAAAAGTAGTTTTCTGGGTTCAGGTTCGTCAAGCCTGTCCTCAAGGATGGAAACCATCTCCCAACAGGACTGATATCGGTCGAATACCTTGGCCCTGTCCTTTTTGTCCATGGTCAACAGGTAAGCCAAAAAATGTCCCTGCAAACGCTTTGAATAGGAAGCTAATTCCAAAGAGGCCGTGATGGGAGCCTGTCTGTTTAGGAAATTTGTTTCATGTTCCGCCAATTCTAGAGCCAATCTTCTGATCTCGGAAGATGACCCAAAAAAAGTTTTTGTCAGGTCCGAATGTTTCGACAGTGAGTGAGTTCCATTAGTCTTGACGTCAGAGTCAAAAGAATCCAGTATGGCCTTACCTGCATCGACGAACAGTGCGAATTCCTTCTCAATGTGATTCAGGATATGAAGCGCCTGGGTTGATTCAACGTCAACATTGGCTTTTAAGGAGTTGATTGAATTCCTGACTTCAGCCAGGTGTGCGGAATAGTCGTTCCTTAGTCTGTCATCCCCAAGTAAAAGACACATTGTAATGTCAGTCTCTGCGTTCTTGGTGTTCATGGACAGACTGGATATGTTCAGAATTCTGGCTCTTAAGTGTTCATCATCACCCTTCAACAGGTTCACTATTATTTGTGTGCCATAGATTCCGAGAATTCCGCTCAAAGCAATTAGAACCGCTATTAACAGGTAACCTATTTTCAGTCGATTATCATAATTCATCGTTGCCCCATGTAAATATGGATCGAATAGGGCGCATTGATCAGGATGTCTGATGCGGGAATAATAGCCTGATTCATGCCAACACACAAGAGAGTGCGTTGATTGTTATTTTTTTGACTTACTCTTTGAAAACATGTTAGCCTGTTCTCAGGCCAATTTTAGATTTGAAAAACTTGTTTTTACGGTTTTCACGCATTTTGATCAAGGCCTCCCTCGGTATAAGGCGCTGTGCGACTTTAACAGGCGCTAAAAAAAGATAATTAGTGGTATTGCCTCATTTGTTCGAGGCCTTTTGGCATACGCTTTACAAATTCTGGCGCAACCTAAGGAACTGCCGGATTTGGTAAAAGGATTTGCCATTATTCCAATCTAGCGCTGTAGATCATTTCTCTCGGTTTTTTTTATCGGGGTGAAACGCTGCAATGCCGTCAGATCGTCAGACCAGTGGAAGCCTAATGGGAATGAGTGATCAGCCTGATCTATCCCTGGATGTGATCGTCCTGATCATCTTCGGAATCTTTTGGCTTGTCTTCGGCCTTTTGCTTTTCAGGATTTATCCAGGATTTCTGCCATACAACCCTGACAGCGCCTACGGGCTTTTCCTTGTCATTTGCTCTTTTCAGATGATCACGATGGGTAAGACACCGTTTGGTGACCTTCGAAGATCATGGGCCATTGTTGCCATTGGGATTGGGACGGCCATTTTGGGCATCACCGTTTGCTTCATTCCGGGATGTCTGACCGATTTTGTCCGCACACTGGTTGGAATGATACTCTTTGCAGGTGGCGCCGTCCTTTTGCTACAGCTCTTTCTCTCTAAAACAAAGGCGCGGATATGGCTGAAGGTTGGAGGAACACTTTGGAGTCTTACCCTTGCCTGTGCCCTTGTCTATGTGCTGACAATCATTTCAGGCCTTGTGACGCTGTCTTCTGGGCTCAGGTCAGACCCACGGACCGCCATTCTAGTAATATCCTATGGCGTGAGTTTCTTCTATCTGTCCTGGTGTGTCTGGAAGGTTGGCAGGATATATCCCCTTGATAAACGGGATGAATCAATGTCGGCTTCTCCGGGTTTCAACCGGGTTGAATCCGAGCCATCTCTTGTCCTGTTTCGGGAAGCAAGCCTGTCTCCGTCACTGGCAATCCTGATTCTGCTGGGATTTATGATCACACTGCTGGGATTATTGCTCTTTCCGGTCAGCCTGGGCATGCTCCCTTTTTCACCGGACGGTCAACTGGGTCTGACCTTGACGATCATGGCTATACAGGTGTTGGCCATGGGAGACACTCCGTTTGGCCAGTATGCCCGATCATGGAGCATGATAGTCATAGGGATCATGTTTGCGGCATTCGGGGTTGTCTCATGCATTGTCCCGGGGATACTCACAGGTGTGATCCGCATATTCCTCGGTATCATGAACATCATGAGCGGAGCCCTGTTTTTTGTAAAACTATTTCTGAACAAACGCGAAGAAACAGGCGCTGTAGCGGAGGCCCCGGTTGATGTTCCCCCAGTTGTAAGAAAGCTTGGAACAACCCAGGCTGTGCTGAATGCAGTGACGCTGGCATTCGGCATATCCATGCTGCTACCTGACCTTGTGTCCAGTTTCATTGTTGGCGGCATCCTTATCATAAACGGAGCGCTTCTGTTCATGCTGGCCTCTCTGTTGCGAAAGCTGGAAAGTTTGCAGGAAGGCGAACAGGAACAGCAGGCTATCTAAGTTCGGATTCAGAACGAGGCGACGCATGTCCCCCTTTTGTCTTCAGTAGACAGCAAAGGAGGTTTCCGAGATGTTCCCCAGGTTATTCAGCCCGGTGCGAATCGGTAGGATGGAGATAAAAAACAGAGTGGCCATGACCGCCATGGGAGTCAATCTCGCCGTGGCGGGAGGGGGAGTGAATGACGACGTAATAGCCTTCTACGAAGCAAGGGCGCGCGGTGGAGTCGGGCTTATCATCAGCGGGGTATGCAGGATAATGGACGGGGCCGGGGCTTCTGAGCCTTGCCAACTGGCGGCCAGGAACCCGGGGGATATTCAGGGGCTCACCAGGCTCATGGACACCGTTCATAAATACGGCGCTAAAATGTTCATTCAGTTACAGCACCCCGGTCGACAGGCCAGTTCATCAATAGGCGGAGAACAGCCGGTTTCCGCATCGGCCGTAGCAAGTCCGATAACCTCAGAGACGCCTCGAGCGCTCACCATTCCCGAGATTCGGAAAATTCAGGATGCCTTTATAAGAGGCGCCCGCCTGTGTCAGATGGCCGGTGTAGATGGAATTGAGCTACACGGCGCCCATGGTTACCTGATCAACAGCTTTCTTTCACCCTATCTGAACAAGCGTGAGGACGAATTCGGCGGTAGCCTGGAAAATCGCCTGCGGTTTTTGACCGAAATCATATCCGGAATCCGTTCGGTATGCGGAGTTGCTTTCCCGCTTGGAGTTCGCCTGTCGGCCGAGGAATTCCTTGGAAACGAGGGGAACGATTTGCTGACGAGCTGCAGGATATCCGAGGAACTTCAACAAACGGGTATAGATTTCCTGGATGTAAGCTCAACCATTCCCGACAGCCCGAAGTTCACGGCTTGCATAGAACCTGGAACAATCGAGCAGGGATGGAAGAAATACATGGCCGCTGAGATCAAAAAGCATGTGAACCTGCCTGTTATTGCTGTGGCCAACATCAAGGATCCTGCTGTCGCCGAGGCGATCCTGTCTGAGGGATGCTGCGACATGGTTGGAGTGGCGCGGGGGCATCTGGCTGATCCGGAATGGTGCAAAAAGGCAAAG